>PLZQ01000407.1:4588-40508 GCA_003152225.1 Limisphaerales bacterium
GTGAAGATGGCGGTGTTGCATTACAGCCTCTGTCTGCGGTGCCATGAGGCCAATCCCTCGCGGCCCAAATGGCACAAACAGATCGTGAGCAAGAACCATTACGCTGGCAAGTGCACGGAATGTCACATGCCGCACAGCCCGTCGGAGGTCCCATGAAGAACCAACTTTCCCGGCGCAGCCTGCTTGGCCGGATCAGCGCAGTCGCGGTGGGCGTGCTGGCCGCGCCCGTGACCAAGGCCGCCAAGACGGTGACGCAGAAACTCCTGGTCGCCAGCGACGCGCCGAAGGGTTATGA
Organism: Limisphaerales bacterium; assembly: GCA_003152225.1. Classification (GTDB taxonomy): domain Bacteria; phylum Verrucomicrobiota; class Verrucomicrobiia; order Limisphaerales; family UBA8199; genus PALSA-1440. The sequence continues at coordinate 4,884 of PLZQ01000407.1, forward strand.
CCCGACCCAGCATGAATGGGTCATGGCCATCGATGCGAACCGATGCATCGGCTGCGGCTTGTGCGCCGAGGCCTGCAAGAAAGAGAACCACGTTCCCGAAGGCCCCTATTTCCGGACCTGGGTCGAGCGCTACATCATTCGGAAACCCCAACCCGGCTCCGGGGCCGCGCGCGGCGAGACGCTGGTGGATTCTCCGGACGGCGGGATTCATGGTTATCCCGAGGCGCCGGTGCCGAAGGAGGAGATTCAGCATTCGTTCTTCGTGCCCAAGCTGTGCAATCTCTGCAAGCACTCTCCCTGCACCCAGGTGTGCCCGGTGGGGGCGACCTTCGATGCGCCGGACGGGGCGGTGCTGATCGATCCGACGTACTGCATTGGCTGCGGCTTTTGCATCCAGGCCTGCCCTTACGGCTGCCGGTTCCTGAGCCCGGTCACGAAGACCGCGGAGAAATGCACGCTCTGCTACCATCGCATCACGCGGGGCCTCAAGCCGGCTTGCGTTGAGGTGTGTCCGACCCAGGCGCGCATATTCGGAGACTTGAAGAACCCGAAGCCGGATGATCCGATCCAGCAGTTCTACCAAAACAATCTCGTGGAAGCCCTCAAACCGCACTTGGGCACTGAGCCACGCGTGTTCTACGCCGGGATCGATAAGGAGGTCAGGTAAGATGACCAACGAGATCACCAACATCGTCCAGGTGCTGGCCCCACATTTCGAGGGCTATGTTTACCCGAATGAGGCGACCCAACAACCGCTGTGGGGCATCCTGATTGTGCTGTATCCCTACATCACGGGCTTGGTAGCGGGAGCTTTCATTATGGCGTCGCTGGTGCGCGTCTTCAATGTGAAGGCGCTGGAGCCGGTGTATCGCCTGTCGATGCTGACGGCGTTTGCGTTCCTGCTCTGCGCGCCGTTGCCGCTGCTGTTCCACCTCGGGCACCCGGAACGCTGTTACGAGGTCATGATGACGCCGCACTTGACTTCGCCGATGGCGATCTTCGGCTTTGTCTATGCCTGGTACCTGATGGCGGTGCTGCTGCTGGAACTCTGGTTCGATTACCGGCGCGACTTCGTGGCGTGGTCAGAGAGCACGCCGGGTTTCAAAGGCATCTTGTATCGCCTCTTCACGGTCGGGGTGACGGACGTGTCCCAGCCGGCGGTCCAACTGGATCACAAGACCGGCCAGATCCTTTCGATTGTCGGCATTCCTTCAGCCTTTCTGCTGCACGGCTACGTGGGCTTCATCTTCGGGTCGATCAAGGCCAATCCGTGGTGGGGCAACGTGCTGATGCCGATCATCTTCATCATGTCGGCAATGGTATCGGGCATCGCGCTGTGCGTATTCAATTACATGGTGCTGACCTGGATCCGCCGCAAGACGGTGGATATGAAGTGCCTGGATGTGATGGGCATGTTCCTCTTTTACGCGCTGGTGGTCGATACGGCCATCGAGGGGCTGGATTGGATTCACCGCATCTACTCGGCGGAGGAGGGCTTCCGGGTGATCCAGTACATGGCGCGGGAGAAGCTGTTTTATACGCTGAGCCTGGGTCAGGTGACTTTCGGCACGCTGGTGCCCTTGATTCTGCTGGGGCTGCTGCAATTGGTGCGCCGACGGGTCCCGGAGCTGCAACGGCGGCGGATGTATTTCGCGAGCGCGTGCTTGATCCTGACGGGCGTGCTGGCGATGCGCTGGAACGTGGTGATCGGCGGCCAGCTTTTCTCCAAGAGCCTGCGCGGCGTGATGGGCTACAAGATGGAATTCGCCGGGTTGGAAGGCTGGTTCATGGGCGCGGCGCTCCTGTGCCTGCCATTTATAATACTAACCGTATTTGTGAAGCTGTTTCTTGCGGAACATGAACAACGGTAACCGAACAGGCACAGTATTGCTGGTCCTGGCGGTGGCATTCTTCGCCCTGGGCCTGAAGTTCGTGTCTGGTTTCGGCACGCGACTCCCGGCGCCCCAGAACATCTCCCTCGTTGATACCCAATTTCTTAGTACCGCCACCTTCCGGAAGTCCTACGCCGAACTCATCCGGGAGAAAGCCGATCTCTCAGACTTCGATTGCTACGCCTGCCATGAGAAGGGCAAGCCCCCGACGCTGAAGTTCGACGCGCAGCACAATCTCATCGTCCCCAAGGAGCACGAGGACATTGTGATGGGGCACGGGACGCACAACCGGAACAACAACTGTTTCAACTGCCACGACGAACAAAACCTGGAACTGCTGCAGGCCCGCGACGGACGCCAGATTAAGCTGGTGGAGAGCCCGCTCCTTTGCGGCAGTTGCCACGGGCCGACCTATCGCGACTGGGAGGCCGGGGCTCACGGCCGGACCGGCGGCTATTGGAATCGGAGCCTCGGCCCTATAAAGCGCCAGATCTGCGTGGACTGCCATAACCCGCACCGCCCCAAGATTCCTTCCCTTACACCGGCGCCTGGCCCGCATCTCCTTCACCCCGTGGCGGCGGTGGCCGTGGAAGATTCGCACTGATATGCCGACCCCGAACTCCAACTCGCGCGCGAGCGACCAACCCCCGCCCGACGGGCTGAGCCGCCGGAGCTTTCTCCGCAGCTCAGCGGTTTTGGCTTCCGGCCTGGCGGCGTTGGCCGCGAGTCTGGCTCCGTTGCGCCACTTGAATGACTTCCCTTCCGTGGACCAGTTCCTCCAGAAGTATTACAAGGAGCTGACCCCGGAGGAGATGGCCAAAGTGCTGAAGCGCATCGAAGGCGAAGTCGAGCGAGAATACGGGTTGCGACCGCATGTGCGCGACCTCAAGCCGATGAACGGGGTGGAGTTTGTCTATGCGCTGAACCTCACTCGGTGCATCGGGTGCCGCAAGTGCGTACACGCGTGCGTGGCGGAGAATAATCAGTCGCGGAACCCCGAGATCCAATACATCCGGGTGCTGCGGCTGCCGCACGGATCGCTGGACATGGAGAAAGCGGAACACGATTACAACCCGGAGCTAGTCCCGGAAAAGGGCTATTTCTACATGCCGGTGCAGTGCCAGCAGTGCAAGAACCCGCCGTGCGTGAAGGTTTGCCCCGTGCACGCGACCTGGCAGGAAACGGACGGCATCACGGTGATTGACTACAACTGGTGCATCGGCTGCCGGTATTGTGAGGCCGCCTGCCCCTATTGGGCCCGGCATTTTAATTTCACCAAGCCTTCGATCCCTAAAGAACGGCTGAACCCGGACATGGCGTACCTGGGGAACCGTCCCCGACGCCAGGGAGTAATGGAGAAGTGTCATTTCTGCGTGCAGCGCACGCGGGTGGGCCGGTATCCGGCATGCGTCGAGGTATGTCCGGTGGGAGCGCGGAAGTTCGGCAACATCCTGGACCCGGAGAGCGAGGTGGCCTACATCCTCCGGACAAAGCGCGTGTTCATCCAATTGAAAGAGGAGTTGGGCACCTCTCCCCGGTTCTTTTACTACTTTGACGTATGAGGCAGGCCGTGCGGAATTATCTGGTGTTTCTGTGGCGCAGTGGCCGCCTGGCGTTTGAAGGGGACTGGCGATATTACACGTGGATGGGCGGGCTCACGGTCCTTTGCCTGCTGGGCCTCAACGCCTACGCCAAGCAATTTGCCAACGGCCTGATCGTCACCGGGATGAGTGATGAGGTGTCGTGGGGCGTTTATATTGCCAACTTCACCTTTCTGGTCGGCGTTGCGGCCGCGGCGGTGATGATGGTCATCCCGGTCTATATCTACAACAACGAGGAGCTGCATGATCTGGTGATCTTCGGCGAATTGCTCGCCGTGGCGGCCATCCTCATGTGCCTGGCCTTCGTCACGGTTGACCTCGGGCGGCCCGACCGGTTCTGGCACCTGATCCCCGGCATCGGCCAATTCAACTTTCCGGCATCCATGCTGAGTTGGGATGTCCTCGTTCTGAACGGCTATCTCCTGCTGAATGTCCATATTTGCGGATACCTGCTTTATTGCCGCTATCAGGGCCGGGCGCCGGCCAAGTGGTTTTACATCCCTTTTGTCTTCATCGCCATTGTCTGGGCTGTCTCGATTCATACGGTCACGGCCTTCCTGTATGTCGGCCTCGGGGGACGGCCCTTCTGGAATTCGGCTATCGTTGGCCCCCGGTTCCTCGCCTCGGCGTTCACTGCCGGGCCGGCGTTGATCATCCTCGCGATGCAAGTGGTCCGCCGCGTGACGGCCTCCGCCCCCGTCGGCGGCGCCTCGCGGTTGCGGGGCGAGCAGGGGGCATTGCAGACGCCGAAGAGCCGCGCTGCTTTCTTCGGCGACCTGGAGGTCCTGGCGCGACATCTGACCGAACTGGCAGCCGTCCCGCAGGAGGTTCGCAAGAACATCCTCGCTGGCGCGATAGTCTTGGAAGCGAAGGCGGGGGATGTCTTTCTGCGCCAGGGGGAGACGGACAAGACGACTTTTTTTGTCCTAAAGGGCCGAGTGGTGGTTAAGCGGGAGGAGGGAGGACGTTTCCGGGTTACGCGCAGCCTTGGGCCAGGCGAACAGTTCGGCGAGATCTCTGCCCTCGCCGGCACGCCGCGCACGGGCACGGCGATCGCCGAAGAGCCCTCCCAGGTCCTGAGCCTGCCGGCCGCCTCGCTGCGCAAGCTGATGGCCAGCCCCAGAATGAACAAAATTATCAGGTCGAGAATGACCGAGCGGCTCTTGATCACGGATCGCGCCCTGATGACCCTCCGCAGCATCGTGCAGGTTTCCATGCTCATCAACGTCTTCCTCCTGGTCAACGAGGTGTTCAAGGAATTCTATTCCGGCAACCTGCACGTCGCTTCCGCCAAGTACCTGTTTGTCGGCCTGCACGGCCATCACGCGCTGGTGCCGTGGATTTGGACGGCCATTGCTTTCAACCTGACCGCCATGGTGTTGCTGGTGCTGCCGGTCAGCCGCAGCCTCAAATGGCTCAATCTCACTTGTGTGCTGTGCATCGTCGGCATCTGGATCGAGAAGGGGATGGGGCTGGTCATCCCGGGGTTCATCCCCACGCCCCTGGGTCAGATAGTCGAATACCGTCCCTCGCTCAACGAGACCCTGGTCTGCTTCGGCATTTGGGCTTTTGGCCTGCTCTGTTACACCGTCTTCCTGCGCATGTCGGTCCCCATCCTGCAGGGCCGGCTATCGAAGGCCAACGAAGGACAACCTGAGTTTGGCGTCGCCGCAGCGGGGTCGCGCTCAGCCGTTCAACCATGACGTGCCCATCGAACAGAACTGCCCCGCCAAGCGCCCGGGACGCCCGCCAGTCGCTCAACGCAAGTGCCGCGGCGATCGGGGCGGCGATTTACGAGAAATACGGCCCGCGGATAGGGTGGACGCAGCTCTTGCAGATCCTGGGAGACCGAAGCTGCGTGCGCTACCCGTGTGAGATCGTGTTTGACGCCGCGCCCTTGCAGGCAGGGGAGTTTGCGCATCCGGTGGCAAAAAGTGGCCAGCCGGAAGATGGATTCAGCATGTATGTCCATCCATTGTTTATGACGCAACTGGAACAGGTGCCGCTGCTCGTGCTCTACCAACTGGTCTTGGTCAATTATGGCGCGTTCGCCTGTCCCGACGACGCGGAAACCTTCGGGGCGGCGGCGCTGGGGCTGAGCAAGGACGAGTATTACGAAACCCTGTGCGGGCTGGCGGACGAGTTGCAGTTAAATACCATTCACGGCTGAACAAAATATGTTTGGCCTTTGACAAGAATGGAAATGCTTTTGTAAAGTTAATGGGAACAATTCAGATTGCCAATGCGGGCCGGCTCTGGAGAATCGGCAGCGCGGCAAAACCGGTAAATCAGAGTGACAGAGATTGTATTATGAAAAGAATACTGACGCTAAGCATTGCAATCATGGCGGTTTCGGCCCTTTCCGCAGGGGCCGCCGACGCCAAGACCACCTATGAAAAGGATTGCGCCAAGTGCCACGGGGCCGACGGCAAAGGGGAGACCAAGATGGGCAAGAAACAGGGAGCCAAGGACTACACTGATGCCAAGGTGCAGGCCGAACTCAAGGACGAGGCGGCGTTCAAGGCAATCAAGGAAGGCTACAAGAAGGATGGCAAGGAGGTCATGAAGCCGTCTGAAGGCTTGTCCGACGACGAGATCAAGGGCCTCGTCGCCTACATGCGGAAGTTTAAGAAGTAACCGCGAGTCCCGGCGTCGTGCGGGCGCCGTCGGGATGCAACCGCGTTTGCACATTGACCCCGCGCCCTGACCTCCACCCCGCCCGGCGGGGATGTCATTGGGGCGCGGGGCGGCATTGAAATAAACTCAGTGCAGCCCGCGTTTCCAGTTCCTAGCACTGACCCAGCACTAGCCAGCCATGAATTCCGAGCCCAGCCCCACGCCGGCGCCCGCTAAACGCTCCTCCGTATTCCGGAACTGGCTCAGTCTCACCGGCCTGGTAGTGGTAGTGGGGAGTTTATTCTCCTTCCTCCTGCTGCTGTTGCTGGATGCGTTGGCCCATTTTGCCAACCCCTACGTCGGGATCCTGACGTACCTCGTGGCGCCGGGCTTCCTGGTGATGGGCCTGTTACTGGCCGTGCTGGGTGCTTTCCTGCGGCATCGCCAGATACTCAAAACGTCCGGTCCGCTGCCGCCGCTGCGGATTGACTTCACCCGGCCCCGCGACCGGCGGATACTGGGTTTCTTCCTCGTAGGCAGTGTGCTGTTCCTGCTGATTTCCGCTCTCGGTTCCTACCAGACCTACCATTTCACTGAGTCGGTCCAGTTCTGCGGTCAGGCCTGCCACGGGGTGATGAAGCCCGAGTACGTTACTTACCTGCATTCACCCCATGCGCGGGTCGCTTGCGCCGAATGCCATATCGGCAAAGGCGCCAATTGGTACGTNNACCTGCGAGGAATGCCACTGGCCGCAGAAATTCGTCGGCAACCTCGAACATACCTTCTACTCCTTCCTCACCGACGAAACTAACACGCCTTTCACAGTCCGCATGCTCCTCAACGTCGGCGGTGGCGACGCAACTCACGGTCCGGTCGGGGGCATCCACTGGCACATGAACGTCGGCAACAAAATCGAATACCTTGCGAGCGACGAGGCGCGGCAAAAGATTCCTTATGTCCGCGTGACCGAGCTGTCGCAGGGTATTGTCACCGAATTCCGCTCGCCCAGATTCACCAATGCCGTGGATGAGGCTTCCCTGCGCCGCATGGACTGCATGGATTGCCATAACCGACCGGCGCACCGCTACCAGACCCCCAACAGCGCCGTCAGCCTGGCTATTTCTCTTACCAATATTGACCACGGGTTGCCTTGGATTAAGTCCAACGCGCTATATGTGCTGACGCTGCCTTACACGAACGGCACGCAGGCGCTCCAGAATATCGCGACCTCCCTGTCCGAACGCTATCCAAACGACCCGCGCATCCGGCCGGCGATTGGCGCCGTGCAGCAAATCTATACGAACAACTTCTTCCCCGAGATGAAGGCCAGTTGGAAAGTATATCCGGACAATATCGGTCACAAGGACTGGCCGGGCTGCTTCCGGTGCCACGACGGCCTCCACAAGACGGCTGATGGCAAACGGTCCATCAAGGCCAACGATTGCAATGCCTGCCACACCATCCTGGCGCAGGGCAGCGGCGCCGAACTGGACCAACTCACGCCCAAGGGCCAGAAATTCAAACACCCGGGCGATGCAGTCGAAGGAGGTTGCAATGATTGCCATACCGGCGGACTCATTGGCGAATAAAACTCAAGTTAACCGACCGACGCTTATGCGCATCGCCCTGATACTGGTGGTGTGGTGTGGGTTCGGTTTGCTGCCAACTTTGGCCGCGGACAAGAGCCCCAACAGCGCCTGCCTGGAATGTCACTCGGACAAGACGCTCACCAAGACCAACGCCGCCGGCAAGGAAGTCTCTTTGTTCGTCGATGAGGCCACGCTCAAGGCCACGATTCACAGCACCAATACCTGCACGGATTGCCATGCGGACATTACATCCAAGCACCCGGACGACAATCTGCCGATGCAGCCACCCAGTTGCATCAAATGCCACGAGGGGCCCGTCAAAGAATACGCGATGAGCATGCATGGCGTGAGCCACCAGATTGGTGCCTCCGGCGCCGCCAGTTGCTGGGATTGCCACGGCTCGCACGACATGCTCTCCCACAAAGACCCCAAGTCGCCGGTCTTCAAGCTGAACCTGCCCGGGACCTGCGCCAAGTGCCACAGCAACCCTGGGCTGACGCGAGAATACGAGATGAAGTATCCCCAAGCTGCGTCGCAGTACATGGACAGCATCCACGGTCGCGCCCTGCTCAAGATGGGCCTTATCGTCGCCCCCTCCTGCAATGACTGCCACGGCGTGCACGACATCAAGCGAGCCGTGGACCGCGAATCGCCGATCAACCACGCCAACGTCGCCAAAACCTGCGGCAAATGCCATGTCGGCATCGAAGAGACCTACCTGAAGAGCGTTCACGGCCAACTCCTTGCCAAGGGCGACAAGCGTGGACCCGTGTGCACTGATTGCCACAGCGCCCATGAAGTCGAGACCCCCAAGAACGGTCACTTCAAGATGGCTAGTGACCAGAACTGCGGGAAATGCCACGCGGACCGCCTGGAGCATTATCGCGATACCTACCACGGCAAAGCCATGGCGCTGGGCAAGCCGAACGTCGCTTCGGATGTCGCCGCGTGCTACGACTGCCACGGCCATCACGACGTGCTGCCGCCGTCCGATCCCCGGTCGCGCCTGTCCAAGAACAACATCCTGGCCACGTGCCAGCAGTGCCATCCCGGCGCCACGATGCGCTTCACGGAGTATAAACCGCACGCCAACCCCCTCGACGCCAAGAACTATCCGATCCTGCACATCACGTTCCTGCTCATGACCGCGCTGCTGGTGGGCGTGTTTGTGTTCTTCGGCGGGCACACCCTGGCGTGGCTTTTCCGCGCGGTTTACCTCTACCTGCACGATTCAAAGCGGTTCCGCGAGGCGAAGATCAGCTCGCAGGAAGGCGGCGAGTGGTTCACCCGCTTCCTGCCCTTCGAGCGCTTCCTGCACTTCCTCGTGGTCACGAGCTTCCTGTTGCTGGTAATCACCGGCATGCCGCTCAAGTTCTATTATACCGGCTGGGCGAAAGTGATGTTCAACATCATCGGCGGAGCCGAGACGGCTCGGGCGTTCCATCGGCTCGGCGCGATTGTGACCTTCTGCTATTTCGGGCTGCACGTCGCCTCGCTCATAGGCAGGTCCTGGCGCGGCAGAGCCAACATCCATGACCCGAAGACGGGCAACCTGAGCCTAAAACGGTTCTGGCAGGTGGTGTTCGGGCCGGACTCCATGATGCCGACTTTGCAGGACTGGCGCGACTTCGTGGCGCACAATAAGTGGTTCTTCGGCAAGGGCCCCAAGCCGGAGTTCGACCGCTGGACCTATTGGGAGAAGTTCGATTACTTCGCCGTGTTCTGGGGCGTCGCCATCATCGGCGCCTCCGGTCTGATCATGTGGTTCCCCACATTCTTCACCCGCTTCATGCCTGGCTGGATTATCAACGTTGCCCTGATTGTCCACTCGGATGAAGCCCTGCTGGCCGCCGGCTTCATCTTCTCAATTCACTTCTTCAACACGCATTTCCGCATCGAGAAGTTCCCGATGGACACGGTTATCTTCTCGGGACGCGTGTCGAAGAACGAGATGCTCCACGAACGCCGCCGCTGGTACGAGCGCCTGGTGGCCGCGGGCCGGTTGGACGAATATCGCGTGCGCGACGAGTGGCTCCGCTGGAAGAGCATCGCCCGGACGTTTGGCTATTTCTTCTTCGGCCTGGGCGTTATTTTGCTCCTGCTAATCATCTATGCGATGATCACCCGCCTGACGCATGGCGGATAAGCCAAAAAATGCGAAGTGAACGCCAAGCAATGCAGAGTAGTTCACGCCGCATTTCGCAATGCTAGCCCTGTATGGGTGTTCAGCGACATGCGGCGGTCCTGTTAGCCGCAACATTTCTTGCCTTCAATTGGTCGCCGGCGGCTGTGTCCGCCGCCGAACCGATCAAAAACAGCGCCTGCCTCGACTGTCACGGGGACAAGACGTTGACCAAGACCAACGCCGCCGGCAAAGAGGTCTCCCTGTTCGTCGATCTTGCCAAACTCGCGGGCTCAGTGCACAAGACCAACACCTGCGCGAGCTGCCACGCGGACATCACGGACAAGCACCCCGACGACAACGTCCCGGCGCAGCCGCCCAATTGCAAGGCATGCCACGAAAAGCAATCCGAGAGCTACGGCGCCAGCGTACACGGTCTGGCCCTGGCGAAAGGGCGAAAAGACTCCGCAACCTGCAGCGATTGTCACGACGGGCACACCATCCTCCCGCCCACGTCACCGGCTTCGCCGCTCCATTTCTCCCGTCTGGCCGAGACGTGCGGCGCGTGCCACGATAAGGCGGCCAAGGACGTGGAAGAAAGCGTGCATGGCAAGGCAGTGGCTGCCGGCCACCGGGAAGCGCCCACCTGCACCGACTGCCATTCGGAGCATAAGATTGAAGCTCTCAAGAGCAGCTCGGCCCTGAAGATATCGGTCGAGATCTGCAGCCAATGCCATGCCTCGGAGCGGATGAACACCAAGTACAATCTGCCCCCGGACCGCGTGAAGACCTTCTTTGAGAGCTACCATGGGCTGGCCGCACAGTACGGTTCGACGCTCGCGGCCAACTGCGCGAGCTGCCACGGTGTCCATAAGATTCTGCCCTCGACCGACCCGCGTTCGAGCATCTACAAGACGAACCTAGTCGAAACCTGTGGGAAGTGCCATCCGGGCGCGACCGAGAACTTCGCCCAAAGCAAGGTGCACGTGGATGCGGCGGCCACCAGCGGCGGAGCTGGCGTGGGCGAGAAGATCAACCGATGGGTGCGAAGCATTTACCTGGTGCTGATCGTCGGCACGATCGGGTTCATGCTGGTGCATAATCTCCTGCTGTTTAGAAAGAAAGTCCGTGCCCGCTACCGCGCCGCCAATCTCTCGGTCGTGCGCATGAGCCTCGCGCAACGGACGCAGCATGTTATCCTCGCCGTTAGTTTCATCGCCCTGGCCGTGACCGGCTTCGCCTTGAAGTTTCCGGACTCATGGATCGCGAAGGCCATGGGGGCGAGTGAGCCGTTCCGGCGCTGGAGCCATCGCATCGCGGGGATCGTGCTATTGGTAGCCGGAGCCTATCATATCATTTACCTGCTGATGACCCGTGAGGGGCGGCAGCTCTTGAAAGACTTCTTCCCCTGCAAGAAAGACATCAAGGACGTCACCGATAGTGCCCGGTATTTGACGGGACTGAGCCCGGACAAGCCGAAAATCGGCCGCTTCGGATATGCGGAGAAGATGGAGTATTGGGCTGTAGTATGGGGCACGATCATCATGGGAGCGACCGGCCTGGTGATCTGGTTCAAAATGGACGTCACGAGATTCCTGCCGCGCTGGGCGGTGGATGTCGCGCTCACGATCCACTACTACGAGGCTATCCTGGCGTGCCTGGCGATTATCGTGTGGCACTTCTACCATGTCATTTTCGATCCGGACGTCTATCCGCTGAACTGGGCCTGCTGGAACGGCAAGGTCTCCAAGCACTGGCAGGAAGAAGAGCATCCGCTGGACCGGACGGCGGAAGCCAAGTGCGGAGCCTCCTCCGAACCCGCGCCAGTAGCGCACGGGAACACACCTTCATCCGCGAAGCAGCCAAAGGCATAGCAGGGCTTACGGCTGGCCGCCGGCAGGCTCATTTGGGGTAACTGGGGGAAGATTGTCCCCTGCCGCCCAGAGCGCAAAAAAGAGCGGCCCGGCTGTTACACCGGGCCGCTCCCAACCCAACCATGAAAAGAGGAGGGCGGCGCCTGTTGGTCCCGGCACCGCCCCACTCAGGAGGATGTAGGCAGGGAACCTACAATTGTGTGTAACCGCAGAAAGCGTGCCATACGGAGTTTAGCATGAGCTCTATCGTAAACCGCGCCATTTCTGGAGTGCCGGAGCGCAGCCTTCAGGCTGCACAATTGTGCCAACTGGCCAAGCCATCCAGGCCGTAATCTGTTTCTCGTTGTTAGTCACGAACTTCTGCATCTTCGAGGTTGCGCTGCCTTGCTACCGTGCGCGCAGGTTGCCGAGCAGGGTTCGAAACGATGAGCAAGGGAGATCGAGACCAGTCCAAAGCCCTGCCCGAATTTGGGACACCCTGAATCTTGTATTGGAACAGAGCGCGCCTCGGCGTTATGGTCAGGGCCAAGGAAACACTTATGCAGACCGAACGAATGGTTGGTTATTCTTCGATGGAGATTGCCCTGGAAGCGGGCCTACCTACTTATAGCGGCGGCCTGGGCGTGCTGGCCGGCGACACCATGCTCAACATGACCTACCTGGCGCTCAACCTCAGCCACTACGTCAACGGCGTCGCCAAGAAGCATGCCGAGGTATCCCAGCACATGTTCGCCGAATACCGCGTGGACGCCATCACCAACGGCGTCCACGCCGCGACCTGGACCAGCCCGGCCTTCCAGGCGCTGTTTGACCGGCACATCCCCGGCTGGCGCGAGGACAACTTCAGCCTGCGCTATGCCCTGGGGATTCCTTCAACCGAGGTGTGGCAAGCTCACTGCGCCGCCAAGCGCGAGCTGGTCCAATCCGTGAACCGGGATACGAACGCCGGGCTGGATGTTGATGTGCTGACACTCGGGTTCGCGCGGCGGACGGCTACCTACAAACGCGCCGATCTGCTGTTCCGCGACCTGGACCGGTTGCGCACGATCGTGGCCAAAGCCGGCCGCCTGCAAATCATCTACGCCGGCAAGGCGCATCCGCAGGATCGGGAGGGCAAGCAATTGATTCAGCGTATCTTCCAGGCGCGGGATGCGCTCAAGAATGACATTCGGGTCTGCTACCTCCCCAACTACGACATGGACCTCGCCCGACGCCTGCTGGCCGGAGTGGACGTGTGGCTCAATACACCCCAGCCGCCGATGGAAGCCTCCGGCACCAGCGGCATGAAAGCCGCCCTTAACGGCGTCCCCAGCCTGAGCATTCTCGATGGGTGGTGGATCGAAGGCTGCATCGAGGGAGTGACTGGTTGGGCGTTAGGTGAGCGCTGCGAGGTGACGGCCAACCCAGGTGACCGCGCGGCCTGCGACGCCGCCTCGCTGTATGACAAGCTGGAGCGCATCGTGATCCCGCTGTTCTACCATGACCAGGAGCGCTTCCTTGATGTCATGCGCCATGCCATCGCCTTGAACGGCTCCTTCTTCAATACCCAGCGCATGGTGCTGCAGTATGTTTTGAAGGCATACTTCGAGTGAGGGCGCAGGTCACTTTCCGCTTTGTCAAGAACCCGGGTTACTGGTAACCAATGGTCATGTCTGTGGTCTGAGTTGGAGTGGCCGAGGTGGATTTCACGCCTCCGCCGAGCCTACCGATCATGAGGCACATTCGGGATGATTACGCGGCCCGAGGCGGACACGGACGGTTTGGACTTCGCACAAAGCGCCCCGCTCTGGGTTAGGATGCGCGAGCAGCAGCAGGTTCCCAACACGGTCGAAGTGATGGCGCTGCGGATCGGATCGGTGGGCATTGTGGGATTGCCTGGTGAGGGTTTTTGCGAGTTGGGTCTCGCGATCAAGCAAGCCAGTCCGGCTGAGCATACCAATGTGATTGAACTAGCCAAAGACGCCGTGGGCTATCTCCCATCCCGGGAAGCGTACGACCCTGGCGGCTATGAGGTTACTCCCGGCGCCACGGTTTATGCGCCCGGCTGCAGTGAGCGACTCGTAGCGTCGGCATCCAGGCAACTGCCGGCGTTGTTCAAGCACGCCGGAGAATAATCGTCAACGGCCAATAACGCCAGCATCGGCGGTCCACCTCCCCGGTGCGCTGTTCCATCTTTGGACAAATGGCATAGTACCTGCTAACCATCTGCTACAAAAAGGGAACCCCGGGACCACTGGGGCCTAATGAAAACGAGATTCGCAACCAACCAATCCGGGCAGTTTGCGCAACGCGCATTCAGCCTGGTTGAGACCATGGTCGCCTCAGCGCTGGCGGCGCTCATGTTCATGGCCGGGATGACCGCTTTCAGCAACACGTTTCGAATCGTGGCACTGGACCGCGAGAACGCGCGGGCCGTCCAGGTCTTGCTTGAAAAAACCGAACTCCTTCGTCTCTACAACTGGGCCCAAATTACCGGTGCGGATACTAATATCTTCATTCCCACCACCTTCACGGCCCCGTTTAGTCCCGACACCAACAATGCGGGGTTCAACTACTGGGGAACCGTGTTCATTACCAACGTGCCGATCACCGAAACCTACAGCAGCGACCTGCGGGAGGTGATCATCACCGTCACCTGGACTTCCCCAGATTCCAGCGCCCGGCTGCACTCGCGCTCGATGACTACTTTTGTCTCGCGCTATGGCCTCCACAACTACTTGTATTAAGCCACTTTCCGCCGCTTTTACCTTGGTCGAGCTGATGATCGCCACCGCCCTGGGCGCGCTGGGGGCGGCGGCCGTCCTCTCGTATATCCTCTTCAGCGCCCGCAGCTCAGCCGCCCTGGACAACTACTTCGACCTCAATCTCAAGACCCAACTGGCCGTGGACCGACTATCCCAGCAAATCCGCCAGGTGCAGAAGCTGACCGCCTGCTCGACGACGAATCTCACCTTTCAGGACTATGACGGCGGTGCTTTGAAGTATAACTATGACCGTGCCGCCCAAATGCTCACGCGAACTAAAAATGGCGCCCAAGACACGCTACTGACGGGCTGCAAATCCCTCCAGTTTTCCCTGTTCCAGCGAACGCCCCTCAGCAACACGTTCCAAGCGTGCTCCACCGCCACCGCCGCCAACGCCAAAGTCATCCAGATCTCCTGGAATTGCACTCGTTCCAGCTCACTCGGCCAGACCAACAGCGAAGGCATGAAATCAGCCCTGGTGGTAATCCGGGACAAATGAGATGAAACTCACCGTCTCCCGTCATTCGGCCGCGCTGCGCGGCAACGTGCTAATCATGACGCTCGTCTTCTTCGGCATCGTGGCCGTCACGACGGCCGGTTACCTCAACCTGGCAAAGTCGCGCACCTTGATGCGAGCGCGCAGCACCGCCTGGAACACCGCGATCCCCGTCCTCGAAGCCGGTATCGAAGAGGGCTTCACCCATCTGCAAGACGACAGCAACGCCCCCACCGCCAACGGCTGGACTTCGGACACAGTCGGCGGACAACCGGTGCTGACCAAGAGCCGGACTTTTCCCGACGGCAGTTATTTCTTTGTCACGCTCTACACAGCGCTCAAGAACAGACCGTTGATCTATTCCTCGGGCTTCGTGCCCGTGCCCCTGGGCGCCGGTTACCTCTCACGCACCGTGCGGGCCGTGGTCACTAACCAAGCGACGTTCGCCAACGCCATCGCGGCCAAATCCTCCATCTCATTGAGTAGCTCGGCGGTCGTGGACAGTTTCGACTCATCCAGTACCAACGGCAGCACCGGCGGGCGCTACGACCCCACCAAGCGAACTGCGAATGCCCCCGTAGTCACCGACTCCACGGCGAACCCGGCCATCATGGTCTCAACTGCTCACATCTATGGTCACGCCGATACCGGGCCTGGGGGCACCGTGACCACCGCTGGTGGCACGGTCGGCGATCTGGCGTGGAGCACCAACCACACGGGCATTCAGCCAGGCTACACGAACACGGATATGAATGTTGCCTATGTTGACGCGGCGCTGCCTTCGCCTTTCTCACCCACGACGCCGTTCCCCGGGAACGTGGGCACCACCAACTACAGTTATCTTTTGGATAGTGGTAGTTACCGGTTGTCGCAGTTGTCACTAAGTGCCGGCCAGGTGATGTACGTGCGGGGTAATGCGGTGCTCTACTCGGAGGGGGACATCACCGTTAGCTGGAGCGGTTACATCTACCTTGCCCCGGGCGCGAGTCTCCAACTCTACGGCGGAGGAAGCAAAACGGTTTTCTCCGGCGGCGGGGTGGTGAACGGAACCGGCAACGCAGCCAGTTTCTCCTACTACGGTTTGACCAACAACACCACGATCACCTATAGCGGCTTCGCGGCTTTTGTCGGCACGGTTTATGCCCCCGAGGCAAATTTCACGCTGAGCGGGTCGGGCGGCATGTGCGGCGCCGCGATCGTGAACTCGTTTCTCAGCAGCGGCGGATCCAGCCTGCATTACGACCTGGCTCTTTCAGGCGCTCAGTCAGGCCCTCGCTATCTGGCCATTCTCTCCTACACGGAACTGTAAAGCGACCTCTCGAATGAACCGTTATGCCTATACCCGTCTGCTGCTTGTTCTGAGTTGCACCTTTGGTTTCCTGGCCGCAACCCAGGCGGCTGAACTGGGTATCGCGGAGCCCGGGCCGCAGTTGTCGGCCGATCCGCAAATCGCTGCTCTCGAGCAGGCCCTGACGAACGCGGCCCGCCGGATGGCCCAGGCCCGAGCGGCTGCCCCACCGCAGAAACCCGTCGTCAGCCAAACCGACCTCAGCCTGACGGCGGCATTGCTGGCCGTCACCGCGCTCGCCGCGCTCAAGTTCGCTCCCCGGATCAAGAGGCGGTTCAGTTCCTGGATGCCGAAACCGAACACGCCCGCCGATCTCGCGTCGTGCCTGCTGGAAGAGCCGTCCGTCGTAGCGTTCTTCGAGGCGCTCAGAACTGGTCCGGCTGCGCCTTCGGACTGTGCCATCGCCGCCGCCAATCCCCGCCAGGAGTTTTGTGACTCGGCCCCCAGGCACCTCGCCGAGCTCCGGAAGCTCTTGTCCGAAATCGGCCGGACGCCCGACGACGACGCCCGGCGGGAAAAGCTCCTTGAGTCGTTCCATCACGCCAGCGCGCTACGGGAGCGAGCCGGGTTGCCGGAATTGCTTCCGGTTTGGCAAGTGGCACTTGCGCTGGAGGAACTTCTGAAGCAGCTCCTGAGGAAGGCGTCCAACGTCACCCCTTCCGTGCTGCGAACCGTTGCTGGCGCCCTGGACTTGCTCCGAGACCTGGGCAGTCGGCGCGTGAGGCCAAACCTGGCGACTGAGCCGCCCGTCCGGCTCCTGGCCGTGGATGACGACCCCATATGCCGGCGCGCCGTGGCCTTTGCACTCGCGAAAGCCTTCCGAGAACCTGACTTGGCGGCGGATGGCGAGGCCGCGGTGGCTCTGGCGACCCAACGACCCTACGACGCGATCTTCCTGGACGTGGAAATGCCCGGCATAGATGGATACGACGTCTGCTCCAGAATTCACGAGACCGAGCTTAATCGAACGACGCCGGTGGTCTTCGTCACGGGCCACAACGATTTCGAGTCCCGCGCCCAGGCGACCGTCCTGGGCGCGCAGGCATTCATCGCCAAGCCGTTCCTGGTGTTCGAAATCACTGTCAAGGCGCTGACAATGGGGCTGCGCGCGCGGCTGGACCGCAGTGCCGCTGAGCCGGATTCGGTCTCAAAGTGGGAGGCCGCTTCCACAGCGGCGGCTGCGCCTGGGTTTCCCGCCGCGGCAAATTCCGAGGCCATTGCACTGCCTGAGCGGCCCTGCCTGAGCGCGGGGAGGGACATGACGCCCCCAAGCGGGTCCACCACCGACGACTCCGGTAGTGGAGTTGCGGGGATGTTGTCCCCTGCCCCCTCCGCTCCCGCCGCCGGCGAGGCCGGCCCCTCGTGCAAGCCCAGCCCCGGTCCGCTTTCGTCGCCGACTCAACCTACGCGCCACGAGCTTACCCATGCTTTCTTCACGCATGCCCCGGCGCAGATCGAGACGCTTCGCGCGCAATTGGCAACCGCCAGGGAAGCTGCTCCAGACCGCCTCGGCGAACTCCTGAGCGACCTCTATCTCGACTCCCATCGGTTGTGCTCCGACGCGCATCGCGCGCAGCTCAAGGCGGCGCTTCGACTTGCCTCCGCTCTCGAAGCGATGCTCAAGAAGCTCTTCGACTACCCGAAGCTGTGCGTTCCTTCCACCCTCGACGCCGCCGCCGGAGCGCTTGATGTCTTCGACGAACTCTGTCGCGCCGGAACGGACCCAGACCTGATGTCCCCGGCCGCCCGCATCATGGTGGTCGATGATGACCCCGTCGCCTGCCGGGCCATCGCCGTCTCCTTGCAGTTGGTGTTCGGCCGGCCCGACAGCGCCGATAGCGGAGAAGCAGCGCTGGTTCTGGCCGCCAAGCGAAGGTTCGACTTGATCTTCCTGGACGTGCGAATGCCGGGCATGGACGGATTCTCCGCCTGCGCACAAATTCACGCAACGCCTCTGAACCGCCTCACCCCTGTCATCTTTGTCACCAGCCATAACGACACAGTTTCGCGGGCACAGGGCGCGGCCGCCGGCGGCTGCGGTTACATTCCCAAGCCGGTGCTGGCCAGCCAGATAGCGCTTGTAGCCCTGAGTTACCTCCTCCAGGGCCGGCTGGGCTGGCAAATCCCCCCATCGGAATCCCCTCCTTCCCGGTCAGGAAGCAGCCCGGAGCCCGCGTCGCCCGCGCGCGCCAGCACCGAAAAGCCTCCGCTGGCGAGTGCGGCGGGCGTAACGATTTAGCCGCGTGCGGCGCCGCGCCTCTGGCGCCAGCATTGCTCCGGGCGGCTGGTTTCCTGAGCCGGGCAGGCCGGTCCTGGGTTAGTCAGCTTCGGGCTTGACCGGCGGGCCTCCTGCGCGGCAATCTGCCCCGACAATGGCCAGGCGAATTAGGCTTTAGCATCCATAGATTGCCGCACTATGAACAAACTCAGACTTCTCTGCATCCTTTGCCTCCTTGGCACGGCTCGCGCTCGCGCCGCCAGTGCCCCGCTCGTCACGCTCGTTAACCCGCTTCAGGGCACCGATTCCAACCCCGGCTACTCNNGATACGAAGATCCGCGGCATCCGCCAGACCCACCAGCCCAGCCCGTGGATCGGCGATTACGCCGCGTTCGCCCTCATGCCCGTTTCCGGCAAGCTCGCCGTGAAAGAAGACGACCGCGCCTCCGACTTCCGGCACGAAGACGAGACCGCCCAGCCCGCTTACTACCGCGTGCACCTGGACACCTGGAAGACGGTCGCGGAAGTCACCCCGACCGAGCGCTGCGCCCGTTTCCGGTTCACCTTTGAGCAGCCCGGTGACTCCTATGTGGTGTTGGATGCATTCCCGGGCGGCTCATCGGTCGAGATCATCCCCGCCGAGAATAAAGTCATCGGCATCAGCCGCTTCAATCACGGCGGTGTGCCCACGAACTTCGCCAACTACTTCGTGATTGTCTTCGACCGTCCCTTCTCCGCCCACGGCGTCTGGTCGTCGGACTTCGTCCAAACCAACGCCACGAAGCTCGACAGCAAGCACGCGGGCGCTTATTTCAAATTCGAGGCCGCTCCCGACGGGCTGGTCGGCTGCAAGGTCGCNNATCAACAGCGAACCTTCTACAGCGCGCTCTACCGCAGCATCGTCTATCCGCACCGTTTCTACGAGTATAACGAGGCCAATCACCCCGCCTATTTCAGCCCCTACGACGGCAAATTACATGAAGGCGTGCTCTACACCGACACCGGGTTCTGGGACACCTTCCGCGCGGCCCACCCGCTCTACAATCTCCTGTTCCCGGAGATCAGCGCCGAAATCCTACAGGGCCTCCTCAACGCCTATGACCAAAGCGGCTGGCTGCCGTCCTGGGCCAGCCCCGGCCACCGCGACTGCATGATCGGCAACCACGCCTTCTCGCTCCTGGCCGATGGCTGGGCCAAAGGCGTCCACTCGTTCGACGCCCAGAAGGCCGTCACCGCCATGCTGCACGACGCGACCAACCAGGCGCCGGAATTCTGCCGCGCCATCGGGCGCGACGGCGCTGAGTTCTACGAGCGGATTGGCTACGTCCCCTACTCCAGCGTGCGGGGCGAACCCAGCTTCACCGAGGCCACCGCCAAGACCCTCGAATACGCCTACGACGACTTCTGCGCCGCCCAACTCGCGCGCGCCATTGGCCGCCAAGCCGATGCCGAGCGGTTCATGAGGAAGGCGATGAACTACACCAATCTCTTCGACACCAAGACCGGCTTCGTGCGCGGGCGCAAGGCCGACGGCTCCTGGTGCGAGCCCTTTGACCCCACCGAATGGGGCGGCCCGTTCACCGAAGGCTGTTCCTGGCATTGGACCTGGAGTGTGATGCAGGACGTCCCCGGACTCATCAAGCTCATGGGCGGCGACCAGGCCTTTGCCGCCAAACTCGACGCCGTGTTCACCTCGCCCAACACTTTCAAAGCCGGGACCTACGGCAGACCCATCCACGAGATGACCGAGATGGCTGCGCTCGATATGGGCCAGTACGCGCACGGCAACGAGCCCATCCACCACATGATTTACCTCTACGACTATGTCGGCCAGCCTTGGAAAGCACAGTCTCGGGCCCGCTTGGTCATGAATCAACTCTACCAAGCCACGCCTGATGGCCTGTGCGGCGATGAAGACACCGGCCAGACCTCTGCCTGGTATGTCTTCAGCGCCCTCGGCTTCTACCCGGTTTGCCCAGGCACCACTGTTTACGCGATCGGCAGCCCCCTCTTTGACCGCGCCATCCTCACACTTCCTGGAGGCGGGAGCTTCACCGTCACCGCGAACCAGAATGGCACGCAGCATCCATACATCCGCGGCGCCAAGCTGAAGGGTCAAGTTTTCGACAAAGCCTTCCTCACCCACGAGCAATTGATGAGCGGCGGCGAGATCGTCTTCGACATGGCGTCCGCTCCCGAGCACCGCTGGGCCACCGCCCCCTCCAGCCGCCCGCCGGCAACTATGCCCGGGACCAGTCCCTGAACCGCGTTTGGGAGACTTTGCCCTGGCCGAGGGTTTTCGTGGCAGCGCGGTCATCTGGTGCTTAGTTGCACCTGACCGAACTGCTCGCCGACCTGTGAGTCCCGCGGTGCGGTGAACTCCGGCGCGAAGCGTATGGAGTGCGATTAGCTTGCTGGCGCTTTTGAACGGTGCCGGGCGCCCGAAAGCGAGAGCAAGCTCCGCGCACTCCAAACGCTTCGCGTAGCTCGGCGGCGGCCTAGCAGCGACTGCACGTGTCGGCTTCCGGTTTGCTACTTGCTTCGTTGGCCAACGTGCAGCACAACCGGGGCTTCGCCCCAGTTGTCCGGGGGTGTCAATTGCTGGACGCCGTTCCCGAGTGTGCCCGCGTCACGGCGCTGGCCCGTGAACGGGCGGAACCACTCCGTCTTTGCTGCAGTCGCCAGCCCTTCGAGCCGCAACGTAAAGCTGGCCGGCTTGTTCAGGAACACGATGTATTCCTTCCCCGGCTCAGCCAGGCAGTAACCCTCGCTCACCAGCTCATCCGACGGCTCCATACGCCAATAGCCGGTGCCATCGAAGAATTCGCGCAATTGGTGGAAATACCGGTAGCCTGGGGGCGAGTCATCCGGGCGGATGATGTCCCAGGCCGTGTAGGTGTAGTAATAAGCGGTGTAGCCGCCCGCCAGGCAAATCTCCCAGGCGCGGCGGCAGACCTCTTCCGGCGACTGCGCCACCTGGTAGGTCTTGTCCTGCAACCCCTGCGGGCCATGCTCATACCCGAACTCCACGTTGAGTACCGGCCAGGGGTGTTGCTTGCGGTGCTCCAGCAAAGAGGCGTGCCATTTGGAATGCACCTGGTCGCTGCGGTAGTCCAGCACCCCATTGTAAGCGCCGCTGTCGTAGGTCTGAAGGTCGGTGTGGGTCGTGAGGGGCCGGCGGTAGGGATCATTGTCACGGATGAACTTGATCCGCCCCACCTTGTAATCCAGGTCTTTCTCGTTATTGGATTCCTTCGAGAAATCCCAATGCACATTCGGGTAGGCGCAATAGCGAGCGATCAGCCAGCGAAAGTACAGGTCATCTTCAGCGCTGCCCTTGGCAGGCCAGTTCACCATCTTGTTATAGACCTTGATCATCACGTGAGCGACCATGTCGCGGTCATTGAGCGCCGCGATGACCCGGTCGTAATGCTGCCAATAGGCCAGGTTGAACCGGCTATGGTCGGGCTGCTCGTTGGTTCCCGCCCACGCATACAACGGCGGCGGCCCGTAATCGTCGTCGCTCGTTTTGCCTTTGGCCCAAGAGGTGTCATGGGCGTAGGCGTTCAGCAGCACGTAGTTGAAGCCGTTGGCCGCCAGCTTGTCGAGGAACCGGGTCACGGTTGGCAGCTCCGCGTTGGTCGCATCCAGCGCCCACAGCCAATCACATTCATAGCCCAGTGGGAAGAAGCGCGTGCCATCCTCGCAGACGAAATGGCGCGGATGCTGCGCATCCACTCGCACAGCACCATGCATCCGCGCCACGTTAGGCGTGCAGACGAACTGCACATGCTGGCCATCAAGCGCCGGCACGGTCGAATGGGTCACAAGCTGCCACCTGCCTTCCGCCATAGGCGAGACTCGGATCTTCCAGGTCCCGTTACCGTCGTAGAAACCCGGGATCGTCAGCTTGGCGTTGTTCGGGCCAGTGACCTCGGCCGAGAATGGGACCTGGAAAGGATTCGCCGTCGCTGACCGGTTGGGGAGCGCAAAATCGTGCGGTTGCCACCGAGGTATCCGAATGGCCGAGCCAGCCTGGGTGGACTTTTCGGACTGCGCCGCCACGGCGACGCCCCCTGCCCAAGCCAGCAGACCTGCGAGAACAGCGCTTGCGCTCAAGACTAGCCTCACCCGTTTCATGGCGTTCATCCGAGAGTAATCTTCATCACCGCAACAGTGTGGAGGCTACGCTCATCATCTTCCACACCCGAAATCAAGTATTCTCGCAGACCATTTGCCCAGGCCCCGCGCCAGCCCGGCGCCGCCAGCCCGGCGCTTGTGCTCGACCTCGAAGGGTGCTACGCTGGCCCGAAAGGCAGGAAGCTGCATCCCTGCCTTGGGCAACTGCAACTGGAGATGAAACTGTGATCACTCGCATTCACCGGCTCGCCGGTCACCGATATGCAACGCGCCCGCGCTTTCTACGAGGGCGTGCTGGGGTTCAAGCCCACGATGCAGTCCGTCGGCGGCATGTGGGTGGAATACGATATCGGCGCCAGCACGTTTGGGATTGGTTGTTACGGAGACGCCTGGAAACCCTCGCCCGACGGCACGTGCGTAGTGCTTGAGGTGGACAATCTCGACGCGGAAGTCTCGCGTTTGAAATCCAAAGGCGTACCGGTGGCCATGGAGATAACGGATACGCCGGTCTGCCGTTTCGCCATTGTGTGTGATCCAGACGGCAACCGAATCATGCTCCACAAACGAGGCGCAAGGTGAGTCACTGGACAATGACCTTGCCGGTCATGTAGGGATACACCTGATCGATGTCGCATCCGCCGCCCCGCATACTGTCGAGCCGTGGTTCAATGGGAGAGTGACCTTCTCGCTGCGCCCGCCAGCATGAACAATCCCCGGAATGTGGCTGGTTGCGCTCCGCCCTGCCATCATGACGCGCTGCAAGAATTGGAGGCCCCGGCGCTCTTCTGCTTGTTCACGCTCAGCCTGTACCACGGCAGACCCGTCAGCGGCAGGGCGCTGGATTAGTTTGAATGCCCCGCCAGCGCCGGGCGAGCCAGAGCAGGAGGGCGATGGGCACGATGAGGTGGGTCAGGGCGCCACTGCAGGTAAACCACTGACTTGCGATTGGCCCAATGTTGCCGCCGGCTGGCAGGACTTTGAAGTGCGCCAGGCACATCACCGGCGCATACTCGCATAAACCGACGCCCGCACATACCACGACCAGCGCGAGGGCTGCCAGGAGCGGTCGGAGGCGGCAGAACTTACCGATGGAGGCGCTTTGGTGCGGGTGGCGCGTTACCCACCTCCACAGACCGATAATAAGAGCCCCGCCAAGCAACAGGCTCAGACAGGCTGAGGCGAGACCCGTCATGTGCTGGTAAAGAGGTGCCGCGGGCCGGGTTAGCACTACTGGCAGCCATCCCGCATTCATCACCAACACCTCCAGGCACTGGCTGAAAGCAACGCCGGACACCATCCAGACAGCCCGTTCCAGCCAAATGCTGCGGCCGGTGGCGAGGCCAAGTGACGGGGCAACGGCTCCACGATGGCAGCGCCGCCGTGCCAGGATAAGGCTGGCCTCGTCGAGAGAAAGCCCCTGACTCTGCAACGCGCGGGCCGCCTCACACTCGTCGGGCTGCAGCTCAAGAGAAACTTGCGTCTCGGACGCGGGTCTCCCGCGCTTTCGCCAGGCGTAGCCGGCCAGAAGGGGCCCTGCCACTATCCAGAGCACTTGTGTCAGGAGGCCTCCGCAAAGGATCCACCAACTGAGATCGACTCCGATATTGGGATTGAGGACGACATCATGCCCGGTAAAGAAACTATACACCGGTTCGGCAAAGCGATTCACATTCCCCATCCCGTATTGCAGGCTTTGCAGTCCGATACACAATCCCAGACCGGTCAGCACCGGTCGCTGAAGACAGACCCGGACCACGCGATCGAGCGATGAAGAATGCCGGCTGAGAATCCAATACACGCCACCGGCTGCTCCCGTCCAAAGAATCCACCCGGCCAGAAGGTGCAGCGCCGCAGCCACGTGTACATTCACTCCTGACCAAAGGGCGCAGTTCATGACGAAGTATGCTATCGGGGCGGTAACTGCGTGCAGTGCAAGAGCCGCCAGCACCCCGCCCGCCATCCACATTGCCCGCCTCGTCCAGGTGCGCTGCGGATTGGCCTTGGCGAATTCAGCCGAGAGCTGCCGCTCGGAACCCAATCGCCGGGTGGCAATCATGAACGCTTCCTGGACAGAGAGTCCCCGGGTGTGCAGCAGGGATATGGATTCGCGGAGGTGGCCCTCCAACTCTTCGAGTTCCTCGGCCTGAAAGCCCCCAAGGTTTTGGAGACTGGCTCGCCACTGCAGGAGCGCCTGGTCTAAGTCAACCGGGGTTGAATTTTCCATAGGTGGTTTAGTGTTTGGTGAACGGTAAGCCATTGTTCGCGCTCGGCCCCGAGGGCGGTCCGGCCTTCCTTGCGAATGCGGTAATACTTTCGTTTCCGCCCGGTCTCGGCTTCGCGCCACTCGGCTTCGATGAGTTTCTCCTTTTGCATCCAATGCAGGACGGGATAGAGCATGCCCTCTGTCCATTCGATGCGCCCGTCGGAAAGTTCGCGCACCCGCTGGATCAGGGCGTAGCCGTAATTCTCTCCCTGGGCCAGCACCGACAAAACCAGCGGCACAGTCGAGGCGGCAACGAGTTCTTTTGAAAGCATAGCAGCACTATGCCTCATGCCGCTAGGTATGTCAACCGGAGAATTGAAGAATCTTTTCGGCAGGCGAAAGGGGGGCTCGGAGTTGGCGCCGGGGCGGTGCGGGCGATGCCAAATCCGAAATCCGAGGCCCGAAAACCGAAGGAAATCCGAAAACCGAAATCCGAGAACGGCTTGCTCCTGCGAACTTCGCCTCCTGCAGCGCGGCAGAACCGCAACCAAAAAGACAGAATCATTGCCGGACAGAATCATGCGCATTGGCTCAGGCTCCGCCTCTTTTTGCATGATTCTGTCCGGCCATGATTCTGTCTTTAGGTCTTACTTCGGCCCCGCAAATTCCCTCGCAGCCTGCGAACAACTTTGACTATTCCAGTGCAGGGCGGTCAGGATTTCGGATTTCTGTATTCGGATTTCCTTCGGTTTTCGGATTTCGGATTTCGGATTTCCCATCTCCCCGCCCTGCGGCGGCGATTGCGGCGGTTGCAAAACAGGCTTGCATTCTCGGAACCATTTATGCTCACATCAACCAACGGGCTGGCGGGGGCGCGATGAAAACCTCCCACGGTCCGCGCGCGCACCAAGGTCGGCGCCGCGGGCAGCCCAGCCGGGCAACAGCTATGAAAGTACGTAGAGGTCTGCAAGCGGGCAAGCACGGCAATTCTGTCAGCCTGGATGGCCATTACGGCCAGGTTGAACGGGACCACGTCATCTCAAAAAACCCCCGCACCGCGGCCCAAGTGCGTGTCCGCAGCTCGTTCAGCCGCGCCTCAGCCCGCTGGCGCAAAATCACCGAGTCCCAGCGCCAGGCCTGGTGGGCTTCCGCCGCGGAAGTTCACAGCGACCCCAATCTCGGGGAGTCCGGAACCCTTACTGGCTGCGCGCACTACGTTCAGATCAACTGCAATCTCGCCTCGATCAACTTGCCGATGGTCGATGACCCTCCACCTCGCCCGCAGTTCAATCCAAACCCGGTCGTCGAGCTCTGCATCACCAAGGAGGACGGGGACATTCGCATCAAGCTCAGGATATCCGGTCCGCTGGCGCAACACACCATCGTCCTCGGCGCCAAGCCGGTCAGCGCGGGGGTCTATTATATTGACCATTTTGCCATCCTCGGTCTCCTGCCACCTCCAAAGGATGGCTTCAGCGACATTACCGACATCTACGAAGCCAGGTACGGCAAGCCCTCCGCTGAGTCGAAGATCGCGATACTCATCAAACAGCAAATAGACGGTTGGCAAGACGAGCCCAAAGAGGTCCGCGCCATCGTCCCGGCGGCGTAGGCCAAGTGCCGCGGCGGGATCCGCTCAAACATCCAACCACCAACATCCAACATCGAACATCCAAAGGTTGGCCCTCGCGCAAGCATTAGGTGTTGGAGGCCGGAGGTTGGTGTTTGGATGTTTCTTAGCCCGCCAATGCCACCATACCCAATAGCCACCTGCACTGGATTAGTTACCTTGGGGGAACGGTGGGGGAACGGTGGGGGAACGGTGGGGGAACGGTGGGGGAACGGTGGGGGAACGGTGGGGGACTGGATCTAGTCTGGTGTTGATCCGGCCATACAAGCCTGCTGAAGGCGGGCTGTGGCGCACCGGCGCCACCAGGTAGAAGCTGCCGCCGGGTCCGGCAACCTCATGCACCTCGTCTGGGGTCGATAGCGGTTTTTTTCCATTTTCTCATTGCATCACCACACGATAGCATTATGATATCACAACGATATCACTTAACTACCGAAAAACACAGAAACAAAAGGCAATCCATGAATGCGGAAATCACGTCAGTTAATCGCGAAAAACCAGGTCACGTGCTCAGCGGGTGGTTCATGCTCCTGATCGTGCTCATCCTCATTATCGGCGGTCCGGTGGTGCTTGTTTATTCGATCGTCGCAGGCACAAACGCTAGTGGCCACCCTTTCCTGGGACTCCTCGTGGCGGGGATATTGATGGCGATCACCGGAATCATCTTCTCCAAGGGGCTGTTCACTCTTCAGCCGAACGAGGCGCGCGTGTTGATCTTGTTCGGCGAGTATAAGGGCACAGTTCGGGAGAGCGGGTTTTGGTGGGGCAACCCGTTCTACTCCAACGGCAATCCCCCGGGCCAGTTCGCGATGCAAATGGCACAGGCGGAAGGCAAGCTCGCCGCAGCGCAGGCAGGACGTCAGGCGAGTGGGCGCACCGGCGCCGCCAAACCGCCGTCCCGGAACAAGATTTCCCTGCGCGCGCGCACGCTCAACGGGGAGAGGCTCAAGGTTAACGACAAGCGCGGCAACCCTATCGAGATCGCCGCTATAGTTATCTGGCGGGTGCAGGACACCGCGCAGGCGGCTTTCGACGTCGATGATTACGAGAAGTATGTCGAGACGCAGAGCGAGTCGGCGTTGCGCCATCTGGCGAGTTGCTATAGCTACGATCACGGCGCGGAAAACGAGATCACCTTGCGCAGCGGCGTCGAGGAGGTCTCGCAGGCGCTGCGGAAGGAACTCCAGGATCGGCTCGCCAAGGCGGGTGTCACGGTCGAGGAAGCGCGGTTGACCCACCTGGCCTACGCGCCGGAAATCGCGCAAGCCATGTTGCGCCGGCAGCAGGCCGAGGCGGTCATCGCGGCGCGGCAGATGATTGTCCACGGCGCGGTGAGCATGGTGGACATGGCGTTGAGGGAATTGGCCGAGAAACAGGTGGTGCAATTGGACGACGAACGCAAGGCGGCGATGGTCAGCAACCTGATGGTGGTGTTGTGCGGCGAGTCCGAAGTGCATCCGGTGCTGAATACCGGCACCCTTTACACCTGAGCCGACATGGGCCCGCGCAAACCGTTCCTGCTGCGGATTGACCCTGCGCTCTGGGCCGAGCTAGAGGCCTGGGCGCAGGCCGAGCTGCGCAGCGTCAACGGCCAGATCGAATACCTGCTCAAGCAGGCCCTGCAAAAGCGCAAAGGCGCGACGCCCCGGCCCCCTGCCCCGCCCGCGAATTCAGCCGGTGCGCCGGACCCGGGCCAAGGCGGGGACGCCAGTTAGCCACTCTATCGAGGATTCGCCCTCATTCTTGCCTCAGCCCTGCCGCCAACGCGACGTGCGACTCGCGCGGCGGCTAGGCCGGGCGGCATAGGAGCGCAGCCTTTAGGCTGCAGAACTCACGAATGTCCGAGCGCTACGGACAAACCCGACACGCCGCCACGTCGCACATCCCTGCAGCCTGAAGGCTGCGCTCCTATGCCCTGGTGGCTCGGCCAAGACGCCCGCAAGTCCGCCCGCACGGCATCTCCGGTCTGGACAGGACCGGCGATTCATGTTCTAACAAGCCGCACTATGGCAAGTATCAGCACGTCCGCGCGCCCGGCCACATCCAGTTCCCCGGCCACCAATGGCCAGACCTACCGCGGTCCGTTCGCGATCATGACGATCCTCTTCTTCATGTGGGGCTTCATGAACGTTTGGAATGATATCCTCATCCCGCGGCTCAAAGAGGCCTTCCACCTGGATTATTTCCATGCGATGCTGGTCCAGCTTGCCTTCTTCGGCGCCTACTCGTTGGGCGGCCTGATCTATTACCTGATATCCATGTATTCCGGCGACCCGATTAACCGCATCGGCTATAAGCGGGGCGTCATTATTGGCCTGCTGATCTCGGCGAGCGGCAGCGCGTTGATCTTCCCCGCGGCCAGCATCGCCTCCTATGCGTGCATCCTGAGCGCCTTGTTCATCATCGGTTTGGGCTTGGCGATGCTCCAGATTGCCGCCAATCCCTACGTGACCATCCTCGGCCCGGAACGCACCGCCTCCAGCCGGCTCAACCTGTCGCAGGGGTTTAATTCCTTCGGCACCACCATCGGGCCGATCATCGGCGGCTGGCTCATCTTCACCGTGTTCACTCGCCCCGGCGTGCATGGCGCCGACTCAGTAAAGTTTCCTTACTTGGGCTTCGCCGCCGTCTATATCCTGTTGGCGGTCTTCTTCGCCTTCGCCCACGTGCCGAACTTCACCAACAAAGAGCAGATCACCCACGGCGCCGGCGCGCTCAAGTATCCCCACACCGTTCTGGGCATGATCGCGATCTTCATGTATGTCGGCGGTGAAATCTCGACGGGCAGCGCCATCGTCAATTTCCTCGGCACGGAGCGCCTGGGCAAGATTGCCCGGGAAACGGCCAGCGGCTACCTGTCCTTTTACTGGGGCGGCCTGATGATTGGCCGGTTCATGGGGGCGTTTGCCTTGAGCGACATGCGGAAGAGCCTTAAGCGGACGCTCGTGGTGGCCACACCGGTGACCGCCTTCCTCGTCATCCTGGCTTTGCCCGCCCTAAATCAAGCCCTGCACCTGGGGTGGGACCGGGCCACCGAGTTGTGCAGCCTGTCCAACGCCCTGCGCTACGGCACGTTCCTGGCCTTGCTGCTGGCCGCTTTCTTCCTCAGCGAAGGCAAGCCCCACCGCATGGTGGCGCTCTTCAGTGTCGTGATTATCTGCCTGCTGGCCACTGGCATCATGACGGCTGGCGAGACCGCCAAATGGGCCATCCTTTGTGTTGGCCTCTTCTGCTCGGTCATGTGGTGCAACATCTTCTCCCTCGCCATCGAGGGGCTCGGCCCGCTCAAGAGTCAGGCCTCCTCGCTGCTGATCATTGCGATTCTCGGTGGCGCTTTGCTGCCGCCCACGCAAGGCGCGGTCGCCGACCGTTGGGGCATCCAGTTCTCCTTTGTGGTTCCGATCGTCGCCTTTGCCTACATCGCTTTCTACGGCCTTTACGGTTATCGGGCCGGCCGGCACCTGGCGGACGCCCCAGCCTCGACCATGGCTGCGGCGGAACCAGTCGAAAGCCGTTGACAAATCCTCTATACAATCGACAGCGCGCCTAATAGACTCGGGCCGCTTGATGACCGAGCACCAAACACAGAACTGAGCAAGACGTCGCAAACCATATGAGAACACTCCCCATATTCCTCGCCTTCTTCCTCATGGGCCTGGCTGACGCCATGGGCCCCAACGCAGACCGCGTGAAGAACGCGTACCAAATTAGCAACGTGATGTCCACGATGTTGCCCTTTGTGGTCTTCATTGCGTTTGCGGTATTCAGCGTCCCGGGCGGGCTGCTGGGCGCGCGCATCGGCAAGAAGAAACTGCTGATGCTGGGTTTGGGGATCAATGCCCTGGCACTGGTCATCCCCTCCTTTCTAATGCCCAGTTTCCCCGTCCTGCTGGCGTGCATCTTTTCACTGGGGGTCGGAACCACTTTCCTCCAGGTAGCGGGCAACCCCATCATGCGGGATGTGAGCGCCGAAGGCACCTATAGCCGCAACCTGGCATTCGCCCAGGGCATCAAAGGCATCGGCAGCACCGCTTCCGCTTACCTGGTGACGGCTATCACCACGTTTGCCTTGTTTAAGGGAATGGATTGGCGCGGCGCCTTCCCGCCCTTCTGCATTCTGATGGCCCTGGCCTTTGTCGCCGTGGCCTTTGTGAACGTGAAGGAAGCCAAGGCGGATGTGCCGCCGAGCATTGGTTCCAGCCTCAGCTTGCTGAGCGAACCCATCTTCCTGCTGGCGGTAGTCGGCATCTTCCTCTATGTCGGTGCCGAGTCCTCGATGGGCCGGTTTCTCAAGCCCACGCTGATGGACTTCGGCTTTGAAGAGCAGGATGCGAACAAGTTCGGCCCCGTGATGTTCTTCCTCCTGCTCACCATCGGCCGCCTCCTGGGCAGCGCCGTGCTGACCATCATGACCCCGCGCACCTGCTTCCGGCTTTCGGCGTTTCTGGGCATGGTCGGCGCGGCCGCCATGATGTTAGGATCCAAGCCCCTGTCCCTGGTCGGCATCGCAGCCGCGGGTTTGGGCTTCGCCAACATCTGGCCGATGCTCTTCTCCATCACCGTCGAGGAGCGGCCAGAGAGGGCCAACGAACTCAGCGGCCTCATGTGCATGGCCATTTCCGGCGGCGCGCTGGTGCCGCTGCTCATGGGCTGGTGCCTGGACCTCAAATGGGGGGCCCTGGCCTTCGTCGTCCCCGCCGCCTGCTTCGCCTACCTCTTCCTGCTCTCGCTCAAAGGGGGCCGAAAGCCAGCCGCGCCTTTGCCTGCCTAACACTACTCGCCAATCACCCATCACACTCTCATGAAAACCAGTTCCGACAAACGCATCGTCATGACCCTCGACGCGGGGGGCACCAACTTCCGCTTCTCCGCAGTTCGCGGCGCCAAGCCCGTCACCGAAACTGTCGCCCTGCCCTCCAACGGCGACAACCTGACCAAATGCCTGGCCAACATTGTCGAGGGCTTTACCCGGGTTAAGAAGCAATGCCCGGAGCCGCCGCTCGCGATCAGCTTCGTGTTCCCGGGGCCGGCGGATTATCCCATGGGCATTATCGGGGACTTGGGCAACCTGCCTGGCTTCCGCGGTGGCGTCGCCCTCGGGCCGATGCTGGAACAGAAGTTCGGCATCCCGACATTCATCAACAACGACGGCGACCTGTTTGTCTATGGTGAAGCCATTGCCGGCTTTCTGCCGTATGTGAACGGACTGCTCGAAAAGGCGGGCAGCCCGAAACGCTACCATAATTTGTTTGGCGTCACCCTGGGCACGGGTTTTGGCGGCGGCATTGTGCGCAACGGCGAGCTGTTCATCGGCGACAACTCGATGGCCGGCGAAGTCTGGCTGTTGCGCAACAAACTGAACCCAACAATGAACGCGGAGGAGGGTTCCTGCATCCGCGCCGTGCGCCGCACCTACGCGGAAATGGCGGGCATCGCGTTTAAAAAATCACCGGACCCCAAGGAAATCGGGGCCATTGCCTCGGGCAAGGCGGCTGGCCATCGCGCCGCCGCCGTGGAGGCTTATCGCCGGCTGGGCGAAGTGGCCGGCGACGCCATGGGCAACGCGCTGACGCTGATTGACGGCCTCGCCGTGATTGGCGGCGGCGTGTCAAAAGCCTACCGGCTGTTCCTGCCGGCCCTGGTGGAGGAATTGAACAGCACTTACACCGCACCAAACGGAAATAAATTCCGCCGGCTGGCTTCCAAGGCTTTCAATTTGGAAGACCCGAAGCAGTTGAGGAAATTTTTAACGGGCAAGACGCGGGAAATTATCATCCCCGGCACCCGGCGCAAGGTGAAATATGATCCGCTTCAACGCGTTGGTGTTGGCATGTCGCGCCTGGGCACGAGCGAGGCCGTCGCTATCGGTGCCTATGCCTTCGCTTTGAAAAAACTGGGTCAGCAATAAGCCAGACAGCCCAACGCTGTCCACCAAATCGAGGCAAGGCCGGCTGATCGTCGCCTGCGTCATGCAAGGCACATTGGACTATTCCGTGATGGCGCACCGAACAGGTCAACCACATTTGACCTTCGCGTTTAATGATTATTCTTCCGGTAAATAAACCACCAGAACCAGATCGTCCCGACCACGCCGCAGAGCGCCGCGCCGAGAAAATTCGCCTGCGGACTCACGCTCCACAGCCACGCGCCGAGAAATGAGCCGCTCGTCACCGTGCAGTCGCGGATGAGATAATACGCGCCGTAAGTCCGCGCCCGCAGCTCTGGTGTCGCCTCGCCGATGATGAGCGCCTTGCGCGCCGGTTCGCCGAATTCCTTCAGTCCACGCATGACAAACGCCAGCGCCAGCCAGGCAAAATTGTGCGCGAACAGCAGCGTCACCGGAAACAGCGTGAAGAAAACAAACGTGATCAGCACGAACGGGCGGCGTCCGTATTTGTCCGCGAGATGCGCGACGGGAATGTAGCAGAGCATCGCCGTGACCATTTCAAACGTGACGAGATAGCCGAATTGCTGCGCGGTCACGCCGCCGGAATCCATTGCCCACAAAATGACGAACGCATACGGGATGCGTTCGCAGAAGCGGATGAGGATGTCGCTGACAAGCAGTTCGCGCAGCGCCGGCGTGAAGGATTTGACGATGCCAAAGAAAGTTGGCTGGTAGGGCGCGTCAGTCCTCTGCGCGCCGTCGTTTGTGTAGCCACGTCTCGGCGCGCACGGAGTGACGCGCCCGACCTCCGGCTCGAACATGAACCATTGAAACACCAGCGTCAGCAAACTCATCACTATGCAGAGCGCGAGCGCGTAACGCACGCCGTCCGTCCAGCCGAAGCGCGTGAGCAACCAGCCGCCGAGGAGCGGACCAAGCATCATCGGCACCCGGCGGATCATGGATTGCACGCCAATGCCCATCGTGTGCCGGCTCTTTTCAAGTGAAGTGGCGACGACGGAAAATGTCGCCGGCAGCGACAGCGCGCTCCAGGCGAGAAATAAAAATGAGCCGAACAACAAGGCAAGCCAGCTTTGCCAGACCAAAACCAAAGCGTAACCGGCAATCGAAATGGCGCTGAACAGCAGCAGTGATTTTCTTTGTCCCCAATGATCCGTCAGCCAGCCGCCGGGATAGGCATAGATGGCTCCCAGAAAAGTTTGCAGCGCGTCGAACAAACCGATGACGAGGATGCTGCCGCCAAGTGTCTCGATATATTTGGGCGCGAAACCGAGCCACAGCTTTTCGCCGGTGCCGGCGAGCACGAGCGTGATGAGCAGCAGCGAAGTGTTGCGCCGCAGCGCCAGAAATTCGGAAACTTTATGCCAGTGGCTCACACGAACTTTTCGCCAATCAGTTTGGCGATTTCCAGTAGTGAATTGATTTCCGCCGCCGAGTATTCGCGTTCGCGGACGGTGCCGACGCCGAGCGTGCCAACCGTTTTGTTCCCGTGGCGGATGGGCACGCACAGCGCGCCGCCGGTGCCACCGTGTTTCGCGCCGGGCCGCGCGATGCCGCCGGAATCCGTCTGCAAATTGCAAATCGTCACGGGCCGGTTTTTCGCGATCGTTTCCCCGGCGATGCCTTTGCCGACGGGAATGGTTTTTATGACTTCGAGCATCGGCTCCGGCAGGCCGACTTGCGCGGCGAGGTGAAGCATTTGTTCTTCTTCGTCGAGCCGGTGAATCGCGCCGGTTTCGGAATGAAATTGTTTCAGCACGCCACGCAAGGCTTGCTCCAGAACGATTTCGCGCTGGCCGCCGATTTTCAGCAGCGAATCAATTTGTGCGGACAGTTCATTCACGCTTGGCATGTTGGCGGGGAACGCGCCACTTTCCAAGTCCGCAATGATCCACAATGGAACAGACAGAGCATCAAGCCGGTTGCCGCAAGGGATCGGGCGGTGGCGGGACTTTCGCCGGCGGAGGGAAGACATCGTAAGCCGCGCCAAACTGGGCGAGGAAATACGCCGAATACGAACGCTTGAACACCAGCACCGGCAGCAGCACCACGGTGCCGAGATACGGCAGCATCATCAGGCAACCCGCGAGGCAGCAGGTGATCAGAATCGTGCCGAGAACGATGATGCCAATCATCATGCCCAGCACGATCTGGAACAGGAGATACAGCACGAACTGGCCGGGGTTCGCCGCCAGCAGACGATAAAATTCCCTCCACGCCGCCAGACATTTCCCGCCGCGCAGAAATAAAATCGGCACGACGAAATCAACCGTGAATTTGTGGATGATCGCCAAAACTATGGCGATGCCAACCAGCACAAGAACGAGGCCGATGGACAGCACGATGCCCGCCACATCCGGTTCACCGCGCAAAATCATCCGCCCGATCGTCACCACAATGAAGAGCAGCAGCGGCAAGGTTAAAACCGTCCCGCACAGCCCCAGCACGAGGCGGAAGACGAACAGGCTGTTGCCTTCGCGTTCAAATTTGTTCCACGGCTCAACGACCTCCGCGCGATCCAGCGCCACGCAATGCAGGAACATGAATTTCCCCCGGCTGTTCAGCCACAGAAACAGGATGCCCAATGTCAGGAGCAAAATCACCGCACCAATCGCCACCGGCACGATCCAGTAAAGATTGGCCGTCACATAATCCCGCGCCTGTTCCAAGGCGTGTCGCAGGCTGGTATCCGATTGAACGCCGCGATTGAATCCGTGGTTGAAACCGGAATTGAATCCGCCGCCGCCCGATTCGCCCAGGCCCGCGAGCCACGCGCAAAAGCCGATGACGAACCACTTGCCAAGATCAAACGGCTGGAACAACATTTGTTTCACCCGTTCCAAGGCCGGGCTGACGGGTTCGGCCACGTTGATTTCCCGGCGCGACGAGAGCGGTTGAATCGGGTTCATGGTGAACTGAATTTATGCCTCCTTGCCCGGACAGGGAAGCATATTTTTGGAGCCATGCCAGCGCGGCAGTTCAACCCAAAATCCTAATGCTCTGCCTTGACTCGCCGCCCGCACAACTTATGATGTCAGTTTAGTATTTTGCGGTCCGAACCAACAAAAAATTTAACTATGACAAAAATTCAAAACATCCAGGCGCGCGAAGTCCTTGACTCGCGCGGAAACCCCACCGTTGAAGTGGACGTGACGCTTGAATGCGGCGCGGCCGGCCGCGCGGCCGTGCCGAGCGGCGCCAGCACCGGCGAACACGAAGCCATCGAACTCCGCGACGGCGACAA
>PLZQ01000407.1:40528-50296 GCA_003152225.1 Limisphaerales bacterium
CCATTCTCGCCGTCTCGCTCGCCAATGCCAAAGCCGCCGCCGCCGCCATCGGCCAGCCGCTGTTTAAATATCTCGGCGGACCCAATGCGAAGGTTCTTCCCGTGCCGATGGCGAACGTCATCAACGGCGGCGCGCACTCCGACGCGCCGATTGATTTCCAGGAATTCATGATCCAGCCGCACGGCCTGCCGACGTTCAGCGAAGGTCTGCGCGCGATCACGGAAACTTTTCACGCGCTCAAGGGCGTGTTGAAGCAAAAGGGCTTGAGCACCGCCGTCGGCGACGAAGGTGGCTTTGCACCGAAACTCAAGAGCGCCGATGAAGCGCTCGATTGCATCATGCTCGCCATCAAGAACGCGGGCTACAAGGCCGGCAAGGATATTTTCATCGCGCTCGATCCCGCCGCTTCCGAGTTCTACACCGGCAACAGCACTTACACATTGAAGAAGAGCACCGGCGAGAAACTCACCGGCGACGAGTTGGTGGATCTTTGGGCCGGCCTCGTGGCCAAGTATCCGATTGTCAGCATCGAAGACGGCTGCGGTGAGAGCGACTGGGCCACTTGGAAAAAACTCACCGACAAACTCGGCGACAAGATTCAACTCGTCGGCGACGATTTGTTCGTGACCAACGTGAAGTTCCTGCAAAAAGGCATTGATACCGGCACGGCCAATTCGATTCTCGTGAAAGTGAACCAGATTGGCTCGCTCACCGAAACGCTCGACGCCGTGCAACTCGCGCAATTCCATGGCTACACCGCCGTCCTCTCGCACCGCTCCGGAGAAACGGAAGATGCGACCATTGCCGACATCGCGGTGGCGACGAACTGCGGCCAGATCAAGACCGGTTCGTTGAGCCGCTCGGATCGTCTGGCGAAATACAACCAGCTCTTGCGCATCGAAGAATTGCTCGGCAAGAACGCCGTGTATGCCGGCTTGAGCGCGCTGAAAAAGAGCAAGTAAATCAAAGGTAGGGCTGACCTGCCCGGTCAGCCAGTTCCGGCGGCGCAGCAACGCCGCCCTACCAGCAGTGAATTATTAAAAACCCGGAAGCCTGACAACTGGCTTCCGGGTTTTCATTTGCTCCCGACATCTCCCTGCGTTGTCTCTACGGACGGTTAAGCCTTTTATTCCGGTGGCTCGAAACGGTAGCCGATTTGCCGGATGGTATGGATGAAGATGGGCCGGGCGGGGTTGAGCTCGATTTTGTTCCGCAGCGTGGTGACGAAGCGGTCAATGCTGCGGCTGGTGACGATGCAATCATAGCCCCAAACCGCGTTGAGAATTTCGTCCCGCGTCAGCGCACGGCCCGGCTTCTTGACAAAATATGCCAGCAGATCGAATTCCTTCGGCGAGAGTTCGATCTCCTTGTGTTTGCGGGTCAAACGCCGCGCGGAGAGGTCGAGCCGCAGGCCGCCAAATTCGTATTCGTCATGCGTCTCCGTTTTCACGCGGCGCAGAAACGCGGCGGCGCGGGCGAGCAGTTCTTTTATGCTGAACGGCTTGGTGACGTAATCGTCCGCGCCGAGATTGAGGCCGAGAACGACGTCCGATTCCTCGCCTTTGGCGGTCAGCATGATGATGGGCATGGTGAGTTTTTGTTCGCGAATCAACCGGCAGATTTCGTAGCCGTTGATCTTGGGCAGCATGATGTCGAGGAGGATGAGGTCGGGTTTTCCGTTCAGCGCGGCGTTCAGACCTTTCTCGCCATCGGCGGCGGTGAGGACTTTGTAGCCCTTGAATTCGAAATTGTCTTTTAACCCGATCAACATTGTCGGGTCGTCTTCAATGATGAGCACGGTTTCCATAATCAATTCCTTTCAATCGCCGTTGGCCGGGCCGATGGGCAGGCGGACCATGAACGTGCTGCCCTGGTCCGGCTTGCTTTCGACCGTGATTTTTCCTTTGTGGGCATCAACGATAAATTTGACGATACTCAAACCCAATCCGCAACCTTCGACTTTGCGCGCCAGCGAACTGTCCACCTGATAAAACCGGTCAAAAATCCGGCGAATGTGCCGCCGGGCCAAACCAATGCCGTTGTCGGTCACCGAAAAACAAACAGCGTCCCCGTCTCGAAAAACTTTGAGCGACACCTGTTTGTTTTCGGCTGTGTATTTGCAGGCATTGTCCAGCAGGTTGACCAGCACGGTGACAATCGCATCGTGGTCGGCTTGGATCACCGGCAGCGACTCCGCTATTTCCACGGAGAGATGGCAACTGTTGGAGGCATATTTCGTCTGCACGGCCGCGATGGCGTCGCCGGCGATTGCACCGGGGCTGGCGTCCAGCAAAGTGAACGCAACTTTGTTCCGTTCCATGCGCGAGAAGGTCAGGAAATTGTCAATCATCCGGCTCAACCGTTCGTTTTCCTTCGCGATCAACTGTAGATATTGGCCGCTCTGCGCTTGATCTTTGACGTTGCCTTCGAGCAGCGTGTCCACGAGGACGCGCATGGAGGCCAGCGGCGTTTTGAGTTCGTGCGAGACGGTCGCGATGAAATCGTTCTTCATTTCGTTGAGCCGGATTTGACGGCTCATGGCGCGCGTGGCGAGGCCGCCCACGATGAGGATGAGCACGATGACGA
Source organism: Limisphaerales bacterium (assembly GCA_003152225.1). Taxonomy (GTDB): domain Bacteria; phylum Verrucomicrobiota; class Verrucomicrobiia; order Limisphaerales; family UBA8199; genus PALSA-1440. The sequence continues at coordinate 43,115 of PLZQ01000407.1, forward strand.
GAAAACCCGTCCAGGTGTAAACGGCAATCTGCCGGTTGGCCGCCTTTTCAAAAATGTCGCCGCCTTCAAAATATAATTCCGCCTTCCAGCCGGGAAAACTCTGGGGCAACGGCGCGACGGTGAAAGGTTTTCCGTGCGGCTCGGCGGTGCCGGCCACGAAAGCGTCCGCGGGATCCAAAATCCGATAGGACGCCTCGGTGCCAGTGAACGTGTCGTGATAACCGGCGAGCGCTGACGCCACGCCCGCGTCGGACAGCAGCGCCAGCAGGGTTGCGGAGGATGTCTGGTGGCGCAGGCCAAAAACTCGCGTTTCACCGAGGCGGGTTTTGAAGACGGTGTCGAACTGTCCCGCGAGCGGGCGCAGCGATTCGGCGGCCGCAATTGAAAGTTCTTCCGCTGCGGCCAGCTTTTCGAGTTGGGCTTTGGCTTTGGTGTCGTTGAAAGAAAACGGGCCTTTCAAGGCGTCGAGGACTTTTTGCGCGATGAAAAGATTTTGGTTGGCCGGCAGCAACGCGCGGTCTCCGCTTGAGCTGTAAAGATCGCCCACGAGCGAGTTCACGACGCGACGAAAAATCGCAGTGTTCGCCGGCGACGGGCCGGACTGCTTGAGCAGCGACAGCAACAGGAGCCGGGCGTTTTCGAGGGTGAGGCGCAAGGCGGGGTCGCCCTTTTCGATTGGCACTGCGAACGCCGCCTTCTGACATTCTTCGATCGCTTCGTCCAATCGGCCCGACCGTGACAGACAGCGCGCCTTGCCGGCCATCGCGGCGATGGCGATGTGCGGGTCGTTATCCGCCGTGAACCGGCCATAAGCCGCCGCTGCCTCGGAGTATTCTCGCTTGGCGAACTCCAATTGCCAGGCGTCGGCCAGCGGATTGCCCGAAGAAACCGTGTTGCCCATCGGGCCGCCCGCTCCCGGATACTGGAGCAAGCCATCCGCGTCCCACACGACCACGCCCTGAAAATTATTTTCCAGCACGAGCCAGCGGAAGAGCGCATACGGATTCATGCCCGGCTTGATGTGGTCGAGCGTCGCGATCTGGCGTGAGAAAAGCGACTCGGTCCGGGTGGTGGCCTCCATGAGCTTGTCCTGGTAAAGCACGCGCAGTTTTTCCTGGACGGCCAGCCGTTCGTTGGCGATCACGCGGCTCATGAACCACAGCAGGCTCGCCGTGGGCAACAACACTGCAATGGCCAGCAGCGCCAGCCATTGCAGATGTTTACGCCTGGAGAAAAACGCCGGCACGGGAGGTATCATTGCGGCTCTACCGCCCGGCGGCAAGGGCCTTAATCTCGCTCTCGGACAGCGCGTAATTGTAGATGCGCACGTCGTCAATCCGGCCGTCGAAGCAGCGGTTGGGTTGTTCCACATTTTCGCCGATGAGGACATCAGCGTCGTTCTTGGCGATTCCGCCGGTCCAAGGTGATTCGCCGTCCGGTTTGCCATCCATGTAAAGCCGCACGTTCCGGCCGTCGCAGACCGCCGTAACATAATGCCATTCGTTGAAGCCAAAGGTCGTTGAACTGTTGATGAAAGCTTCGCTGGGCGCGTTGACCGAAAAATGAAAATGGTTTTCCCTCGCGACGGTGGACAGCCGCCAGGCACTGTCACCTTTGGTTACAATCGCCATCCAGTCGGCGGACGCGGAATGAATATTCACCCAGCCGGCGATGGTAATTTCGCCGCCCATGTCAAAAGCGGACTTGTCGGCAATCTGCACAAAGCTGCCGCTGCCATCCAGTGCGATCGCGCCGCCGTTTTTGCCCTGCGCCCATTTGGCGTTGCCGACTAATTTGCCGTCGTGATGATTCCCGCTGCTGTCTTTGGCAGTGGAGCCGTCGGTCTCGTCAAACTTCCACCAGCCAATCAGACCAGCCAACTCTCCATTGCCGAAAGCTTGCGGCGACTGCCAAGCGCGGTCGTTGTCATCGTGCCACGAAATCTTGCCATCGCGTTCTTTGTTCCCTTGGTTGTCGTTGACCTGAACCTCCATGCCGATCTTCGCGCCCGCGGACGGCTTCACGCCCAACGTGGTCCATGGAAACGCGGCTTCCAAACGATAACCCTTGTCAGTCGTGACCACGGCATACTTCACGTCATTGGTGCGACTGTGGTTGTTCTCCTTCATTTCCGGGGAGGTTGCGTCCCAGATGAAAGCGTAGGCACAATCATTTTGGCCGTATTCGGCAGCCTTGGCATCGTCGCCATCCAAATAAATTTCTATGCCGTCGTTGTTGTGCCAGCCGATGTCTGGGTCGTGCCGGAGGATGCTGTCGGTCACCTCGACCAGCACATAGAGATTATTCTCATCCCACATCGTTTTGTATTCAGCCGCGAGATTGTTGGTGGACGCAGGCGATTTCGTCAGCACGTTATCAAGCGTGTAGGATTGGGCGGTGTTCCAAAGGTCGTCCACCTTGCCGTCAATCGCCAGCGGTTGCGTAGCCTGCCGAATGGTAGCTGGCTTCTCCATGCGCAATTGTTTGGCATCACTTTCGGCCTGGGCTTGGCTGCGGATGTGCTGGATTTGCTGCACCGGCCCAATGACTTCATTCAGACGTGGCAGCCCGGTCACTCCGGAATTGATGGCGAAATTGTTTGGCTGCTCGTCGGTGCGCAGTTCGATGGTCGTGCCGTCCGCCGCGCGGGCCAGTTGATCAAAACTGGTCTTCAATTGCGCCGCTTGTTCGTCGTTCAATTTTCCGAATTTCATCTGCGGCTCTAGCAGGCGGATCGCGCCACCGGCATTGACCAGCACGAGCTTGCTTGCCGCCGGTGTGAGTTCGTTGACGGCTCGACTCAACGGGCCGGAGGCGCAGATGGATTTGTGGTTTTTGAGCGAGGCGGCCGCGGCGTCAACGATGCTGCGGTTCAGTGAAACGAGCGTGGTTCCAGCCACCTGATCCATGTAGCAGTAACGTTCAGGCTGTCCGGCCTTGCTAATTTTGTATTGGCCCGGAGTGGCACCCGGTTGAACTCCCGACATTGTTCCGAGCAGCGTTGTAAGAATTTGCCGGGTCTGATCCGGATTGCGGCTCGTGATGGCCAGCCCGAGTTGATTGGGTAGAAACGTATTCGTCGCGGAATCGCCCACGGCCGGCATCGCGAACAGCGCCACCTGCTGGACGTTGGCAAAAACTTCGCGGCCCACGTCCAGCCCGGTAAGATTCTGGATTTTTGCGCGGACCTGACCAGCTTGAACTCCATCCGACTGGCTTAACGAAAAGCTCGCCAAGCCAATCGCCTCGGCCGGCACGGCTTCGAGCGCGGCCTTGCCGATATTCGGCGTGCGAATCAAATCATACGCCAGGCAATGATGCCCGTCCTTGAATTGCAGCTCCAGCCGCGTGCCGAGGCCGTTGGTCTCGACCGAATGCGTCAGAATCAACTCGTCAATGTTGCTGAAATCCATCAGCGCATTGGCGGAGAGCACGCCGGCGGGAACCTGGCCGGCGGGAAACATTTTCAGCAGTTGACTGTAAGTTTCGTCCATGTTGGCCCAGACGGTGATCAGGTTTTTTTGCCGCTGGGATTTGCTCAGTTTCGTGAAGGACTTGTTGCTGGAAGCCAGCGACGGCTCCGAAGACAGCCCCTTGTATTGTTTCACGCACCGCGCAAGCTGGTCGGCGGGGTGCGCGGTGATGATGACGTTGTCGTCATAAGCCACCTCCCCGTAATCCTTGATGTTGACCGTCTGCATTCCGTCCATCGGCTCGCCTGCGGTTCCCGCCATGCCGAGTCCGGCGAGAATCAAACCGCGCAACGCATCGCTCCTGCCCGGATACAGCACCGCCACCATTGGCGGATTGTTTTGCGCGATGCCGGTGATGCCGATGGCGGAACTGCGGATTTTTTTAAATTCCGCCATCATGCTCGGATTGAGCAGCGCGCCCACAATGTCCCCGGGAGATTTTTGGTCGTTGGTTTGCCGACCTTTCTGGCCTGCCAGCGCGGCGAGCGGATTCTCAAATGGCGTGCCTTTCAGCGTGTTGAGAATCGTTTCCACCTGCCGACCTGGCGTGCCGAATTCCACATACACCAGTGTTCCCGGCGGCATCAGCGACGCGGGATCGAAGTCCGTCAGTTCATTGAGCACGGGTCTGGCCTTCTCGATGATTTCCGTCTGGCTGGGATATCCCGCGACGAGTTTTTCCAGCGCGCCGCGCGCCGCCGCCTCATTTTTGATTTTCAGATAACACATGCCCTGGCGATACAGGGCTTGGGCGATGTGATTCGGCGGCGCAGAACTGTTTTGGATAACCTGTTCGTATGCCTTGATGGCCGAATCTATGTTGCCATCCACCTCTTCGGCGTAAAGCCCTTGTTGGAGCAGTTCGCCCGTCGAGGCGGCGAAGGTGACGTTGGAGGTGAGCGCCATGGCTGCGAGCAGCAGGCCCGTTGTGAGATTCCGGAGTGTTTTTATTGTTTTCATAAATGTGGTCAGTTGAATTTTCGAGACGGCTAAATGCGATGGTTCACCTGCGACGCGAGCTTTGCCGGGGAACAATTGCGCAAGCACGGGCACCCCGCTTCCCAGTCCGACAATTCGGCGGCGCGCAACCGGCGCAGGAGCGTGCGATTGGCCGGGGTTACTGGCACCCGCAGCGACGGTGCGGTGTGGATATACATTACCAAACTATCCGAGGCCGCGGTTGCGGCAATATCAAATTTGTCTTTCATAAAATAATTCCTTTCTCGAAACGAGCTGGCAAACGTGCTCTTCATTGGCGTCCAGAATAGAAAATCTTTGTTACCGTTTTGCTACCGTCTTGTCCTTTTATAAACAAAAAATCACCCCGCTTCGGACGGATATTCTTCCCGCCACCGCGAACATTCGCTTGTTGTTTGCGGCTGCGCTTTCGCGGGCATGGCGAAACCCGTCCAGCTTCGGCGCATCGAAGATGTTGCTCGGCAAGAACGCCGTGTATGCCGGCTTGAGCGCGCTGAAGAAGAGCAAGTGACGGAATGCCGGGCACCGCCCGGCTCGAACGGATTAAATCTGGAAACACGCCGGGATGGTGCTCGGCGCAAACATTTAAACCCCGGAGTCAGGCAACTGGCTTTCGGGGTTTTCTGTGGAGCGCCCGTCAGTCGCGCGTTGCGCGGCATAGGCCGGGCCGGGCAGTCCGAGGCAGGCCACAGGTGGGCCAATTGACCAACGAAAGGCCGCGATTTTATGGAGCGGAAATCATTGTTTCGACAGACTTAACTGGGAGAATCGGCCGGTGAAGAAGAAAGTGCCACACAATCAACAACGCGATTGAACCGGTGAGAACGGATACGATGAATTGCAAGATCCGGCGTTGACGCCTGCGTGCCCTTCTTTGATGAATATGTTCCCTTCTTTGACGCCTATATGCCCTGTATTGCATTTCGTTCATAAGCTATTATAGGTATTCACAGCATTGCCGGAGGTGCCGCTCTATTTTGGCAATGTGCCGGATTTATTCAACATATTCTACAGGTTGATTTTCCGGTCCACATTTTTTCACCCGTCGTTGCTTGGTTGAAAACATCGCTGTCCATTTTGCTTCGCCTGGCGCAGCTTGAGGAACGACGCCAGGCTTCTGATGCTGTCTGCCAGCACTTAACCCAAAATGAATTTGTTGTCATCCACCGGATTTTTCTGGCAATCCATCCGGCGGCATTGGATAAACAGTCGCATGGATTCGACTTTTCACGCGGGCAGTATCAAAATACCGGCCCGTGGCATGGTCGCCAAGTAATTTGAGCACGTGACTGCCAGCATGAAAATTTGGCCGCTTCTGTGCGGAATTGCTGCCGTCGCGGGCTGCGCTCGTTTCGAGCCGCAGCCGGTTTCTCCGGCCCAAACCACCGCGCAGTTCGACGCGCGCCGGCTCGACGATGCCGGCCTGAAAAAATTCCTCGCGCAAAATTTCGGCCACGAGCCGCAAAGCTGGCCGCTGGAAAAATGGGATTTGAATTCGCTCACGCTCGCCGCCTTTTATTTTCATCCCGATCTCGAAGTGGCCCGCGCACAATGGCGCGTGGCTGAGGCGGGCGCACGGACGGCTGGCGCGCGACCCAACCCGTCCGTCTCTTTCTCGCCTGGCTACGATGGCGGCATCCCCGGCAACTACAGCCCGTGGCTCATTCCGGTGACGTTTGACGTGCCCCTCGAAACCGCCGGCAAACGCGGCAAGCGCATCGCCGAGGCCGAGAAAATTGCCGAATCCGCGCGCTGGAGTTTTGTCACGGCGGTCTGGCAGGTCCGCAGCAATGTCCGTGACAGCCTGATGGATTTCAAAATGAGCGGACGCCGCGCCGCGCTGCTGCAGGCTCAATTCGCCGCGCAAACGGAAATCGTAAAAATGTTGCAACAGCGGCTTGATGCCGGTGCCATTTCCCGGTTGGAACTCACCACCGCGCAAATCGCGATGAACAAGTCGCAGCTTGATTTATCCGCCGCGCAGGCCAAACGCGCCGACGCGCGATCACGGCTGGCGGGCGCTCTCGGTGTTGGTCTAACCGCACTCGACGGTGTGAATCTGGAATTTGATTTTTCCGCGACCCTGCCAGACAGATTGACTTCGGTGGAGGCGCGGAGCGTGGCGTTGCGGGGACGGGCGGACATTCTCGGTGCGCTGGCCGATTACGCGGCGGCGGAGGCTGACCTGCGCCTGCAAATCGCCAAGCAGTATCCCGATTTGCATCTCGGCCCGGCCTACGCCTGGAATTCCGGCAACGCCGGCGACAGCCAATGGAGCCTCGGCCTCACGTTGGAACTGCCGATCCTCGACCAAAACCAAGGCCCAATTGCCGAGGCGGAGGCGCGACGCAAACTGGCCGCTGCGAAATTCAACGCGTTGCAGGCGCAGGTCATCGGCGCGATTGACCGCGCGGTCGCCGGACTCGCAGCGGCGCGCAGGCAATTGGAGACCGGAGCCACGGTGCTCGCCGCATCCGAGCAGCAGCAAAAATCCGTGGCGGCACAGGTGCAGGCCGGCGCGGCGGAACGGCTGGATTTGTCCAGCGCGGAGATCGAACTAAATTCCGTCCGGCTCGCCCAGCTTGACGGCGAGGCGCAACTGCAATCCGCCATCGGCGCGCTGGAGGACGCGCTGCAAAGCCCGTCGGATTTGCTCGCCGCCGCCATTCAAAAAATTTCACCTGAAAATCCCAACCCTTCTTCTCCATGAACCGAAAACATATCATCATCG
>PLZQ01000420.1 GCA_003152225.1 Limisphaerales bacterium
GCGCAACATGGTCACCGGCGCCTCCTCCGCCAACCTCTCCATTGTGCTCGTGGACGCGCGCCTGGGCGTCACTGAGCAAAGCCGACGCCACACCTGCATCGCGGCGATGCTGCGCATCCCGCACCTGATCATCGCCGTGAACAAGATGGACCTGGTGGACTGGAGCGAGGAGCGCTTCATCGAGATCCGTGACGAGTTCGAAAAGTTCCTGCCGCGCCTCGACGTGAAGGACGTGCAGTTCATCCCGTTAAGCGCGCTCACCGGGGACAACGTCGTCGAACCCTCCACGCACACCCCCTGGTATCCCGGCCCCACGCTGCTCGGCCACCTGGAAGCCGTGCATATCGGCAGTGACTGGAACCTCAACGGTTTCCGCCTGCCCGTCCAATGGGTCAACCGCCCGAACCGCCCGACCAATCCCCAGTTGCACGACTTCCGCGGTTTCAGCGGCCAGATCGCGGGGGGCATTGTGCGCGTCGGACAGAAAGTCATGGTGCTGCCGAGNNCTCCCCGGCGCCAGCACGGACCTGCGGGCCAGAGTCTGCTGGATGCACCCGCGCCCGCTCCAGCCGGGCCGCAAATACGCTCTCCGGCACACCACGAAGACCGTGCAGGCCGCCATCACCGGCATCGAAGACCGCATCGACATGACCACGCTCGAACCGGAGCCAAACCCGCCCGAGCTGGCCTTGAATGACATCGGCGAGGTGCGCTTCAACACCTCCGCGCCGCTCGTCTTCGACGGCTACGCTGCGAACCGGCTGACCGGGTCATTCATCCTGATCGAGCCGGGCACCAACGCCACCGTCGGGGCCGGGATGTTGCTCCCGCCCCTGGAAGTTGTTAAACCGGAATACAGTGACTTCGCAATCTGAGCCGCCGGGCTGGTCCCGTATATTTCTCAACGCAGCAAACTGCGCGAAGCGTTTGGAGTGCGTGGAGCTTGCTCCCGCTTTTGGATGCGCGGCACCTCTGTTCGAAAGCGCCAGCAAGCTGGGCGCACTCCAAACGCTTCGCGCGGCAGGTCACTCGAGCAACCTTCGTGGCCTGCAAACGATTTCGGCAGTAGCAGAGTATCCTCGAAATGCCGGGGCTTATGAGCGTTAACGGGATCGTTTACCTCGTGGGGGCCGGACCCGGTGACGCCGGGCTCCTCACGTTGCGCGGGAAGGAGTTGCTGGAGCGGGCCGAGGTGGTCATCTATGACGGCCTGGTCAGCCACGAGTTGCTGCGCTACGCCCCGCCCACCGCGGAGGTTATCTACGGAGGCAAACATGACCGCACGCGCTGCGTGTCCCAGGCTGACCTGAATGCGCTGCTGCTGGCGAAGGCGCTCGCAGGCAAACGCGTGGTGCGGCTCAAGGGCGGCGACCCCTTTGTGTTTGGCCGCGGCGGCGAGGAGGCCGAGGTGCTGGCGGCGGCGGGCATCCCTTTCGAAGTAGTCCCCGGAGTATCGTCGGCATACGCGGTGCCCGCCTACGCCGGCATTCCACTCACGCACCGCCAGTATGCGTCGAGTGTCACGATCGTTACCGGCCATGATGCTCCGTCGTCTCACGCATCACCCGTCCTCCGTAGCATTACTGCGGAGGGTGGACGCATCACGCATCACGCAATCACGCATCACGCTAAAGTGGACTGGGCCGGCTTGGCCAAGGTGCCCGGCACGCTGGTCGTGCTGATGGGATTGCGGAGTATCCAGGCAATCGCCGCGACGCTGATTGCGCAAGGGCGTTCGCCGGACACGCCGCTGGCTATCGTCAGCCACGGCACCACCGGGCGGCAGCACACGGCGGTCGGCACCCTCGATACGATTGCGGAGTTGGCCAGTCGCGCGGACATCACCCCGCCGGCCGTCACGGTCATCGGCGAGATGGTGAACCTCCGGGAGCAGTTGAACTGGTTTGAGCAGCGTCCGCTGTTTGGACGCCGGGTGGCGGTTACCCAGCGGTCCGACCTGGGCCGCCCGCTCGTAGCGGCGCTGCGCGAACGGGGCGCGGATGTGCTGGAAGTGCCGGCCACCCGCTGGGTGCCCCATCCCGACCGGGCGCGGCTGGACAAGGCGTTGGCCGAGCTGACGTCGTACGACTGGATTCTGTTCGCCAACCCGCTGGGCCTGGAGTTCTTCTTCGAACGCTTCTTCCAGGTTCACGGCGACCTGCGTCAACTGGGCACGGCCCGCCTGGGCGCGTATGGACCCCGGACCGGTCAAAAGCTCCGGGAATGGCGGTTGCAGCCGGCGGCGGTGGCGGCGGACCACAAAACGCCGCTCATCCTGGAGGCCATCAGCCGATGCGGCAGCGTCAAGGGACAGCGATTCCTGATCTTGCGAGGAGACGCTGCCTTCGAGAAGGTGCCCGAGGCGCTCGCGGAACTGGGGGCGGTGGTGGACGTCGTGCCCTGCTACGCCGTCGAGCCGGAGAGCGAGGACCTGACCGGTGGCGCGAAGGCACTGGTCGAGGAAGGGGCAGATTGGATTGTCTTCGCCAGCGGGCTCGCCATTGAGCACTTTCATCAGCGGTTCGACTTGCCGGGCCTGATGGCACGGTTCCCGGGCATGCGGCTGGCCCTCACGAGCCCCACCGTCCAATGGGCTCTGGACCGGCTGGCCCTGACCCCTTCCGCCATAAGCAAGCCAGACGACGCCAACGATATGGTCAATGCCATCGTCCAGGCTGAATTGCCGGCGCAGGCCGCAGGAATCGCACAGCCGCACCGAACCACAGATGGACACCGATACACACAGATTCTGAAGGCTTGAGCCCGGCCTTGCTCGGGCGTGGATACTGTAACGTGACGCGCTATTTCGTGGACGGGGTTACTGTTTGAGTTCGTGGTGATCGCCCGCGCTTTGGCGGATTGGTTCGTGGAATTACCACTTGAAGGCGGCCCTCCAGCCCCCGGTTCCTCCCACCCAGCCCCAGACCGTCCCGGGAGCCTCGGGGTAGCCTTGGGGTAGCCTTGGGGTAGCCTGAGGGTAGCTTGAGGGTGGCTTGGGGGTGGCTTGGGGGTGCCTAGTGGTTGGCCAGTAGATGGCTTGAGGGGAGCCTGGAGGTGGCTTGGGGTGGCCGTGACCTGGAATTGCAAATGGCAGATGGAAAATGGCCAATTGGCCGCCGGGGAGTCCCAAAATCATCCACGGGGAGGGTATAGCGGGTGTGTGGCGACAAAGCATCGACGCCGGTGCTTTCGCACGGTTACAGCGGGCTCACGAGGCAATCCAGTGGTCATTTCGGCTCTACAAAGGCCACGCCGGGCACTGGATCGAAGTGCCGCTGGTTGAAAGTGGCCACCTAGCTGCCGCGCTCAAGCGCGCCTTAATTTCTGCTTTCTACTTTGTGCTTTCTGCTTTTGCCTGGCGGTGGCTTGGCCGGGCTGTTCAAGGTTCGAAGTTCAAGGTTCAAGGTTCAAGGTTCGTTCGATGTTGGATGTTGGATGTTGGGTGTTGGATGTTCCGGTCCCGTTTGAAGTTCGCAGTTGGCCTTCGGTCTCCGCCACCAACCGGATATACTTGAATTGCAGGCATTTACGGCGTGTTCACTAGGTGTTGTATAGGTGTTCACTAGGAGTTGTATAGGGAACCACTAGGTACTGTATAG
>PLZQ01000096.1 GCA_003152225.1 Limisphaerales bacterium
GCACGGCTCAGGGGACTACCCTCTGGCAACCCTCCTGGTTGGACTCCGCCGCTGAGGTCTGTGGAGAATCTGTGTTCGTCTGTGTCCATCTGTGGTTCTCCTTTGCATGGAAACGGCTAAGCCCTCCCATCGGCAAGCAAGCTCCTTAGCCTGCATTACACTGGCCCGTTTGTGGACAGCACACAGGCCCTTGTATGCCTTTGTGCTGTCAGCCGACAAGCGGAACCCGGCGCTTGCGACCAAAACTCCCGCGTTCACTGCCTTCGCGTTGCCCAGAATTGGACTGGGGACAAGAATGCTCTGCGAAGCGCGGCACTCGACGACGCTCTGGAAGCGGCGCCGGCCGCGGTTGACGAATATGAGAACAATTGGCTCGGAAGAGATTATGCAAATGAACGCACCTTGCAACGTTGGCGGCCGTCGGCAGAGGCGAAGTGATGGCACTCTGAAAAGAGCTGCGCTCGGTGTTCTGATCGCCTGTGTGGGCGTGGCAGGGATGACTGCCGGAGCGGCTACTTGGACGTGGACAGGTGGAGCGTCGCCGGACGCCACTTGGAGCAATCCCGCAAACTGGGATGCGGGTTCGCCACCAGCCAATGGTTGTGATCTCGTTTTCCCGGCAGGACCGAGCAGCAAGGCGCCCCAGAATGATATCGGCCAGGGGACACTTTCGAGCATCAACTCGGTAACCATAGCAGACAGCGGTTACGACGTGATCAGCAGTTCAGGTTCGACCCTGACCATAACGGCTGGATTCGTTAACAGCTCCAGCAGTGGTGTGGCGAACTGGAGAATCAAACTAAGTCTCGCCCAGGTGCAGACGTTTAGCACAACGTCCGCGAGCGCAAGCACCGCTTTTTTTGGCACGTGGAACTTGAATAGCTACGCTTTAACCATATCTGGGTCGGGCGAAATGGACAACACCGCCGTAATCTCCGGAACTGGTGGAATCACGAAGAACGGCAGCGGCACGCTGAGCCTGGCCAATCTTGGAAACAACACGTACACCGGCAAAACGACCGTCAACGGCGGAACGCTTTTCGTGATTCAGGAGAGTAATCTAGGCGCAAATCCGACTTCGCTGGCCGCCGACCAACTGAAACTGGACGGCGGAACCTTGCAGGCCGGGCTCGATTTTACCATTGGCGCCGCTAACCGCGGCATAACGCTGGGTGCCGGTGGCGGAACAATCTCGGTGGATTCCGAAAAGACGCTAACCATTACGAAGGTCATCGCCGGCACAGGCAATTTGACCAAGGTCGGACCTGGGACAGTAAAACTCACCACTGCCACCAGCACTTATTCGGGCAAAACGATAATCAGCGATGGCACTCTTGGGATCAATTCCGAGGCACGACTGGGCGCCGGAACAGGCACCTTCGTTCCTGACCTGTTGACCATTTCGAATGGGGCCACCCTTAACTTCTTTGGGAATTTTGCAATTAGTGGCACAAAGCGCGGCATAACGATCGGTACGGGTGGCGGCATAATATCTGTTGACGACACGATGGTGACAGAGGTCAAAAACGTTATAACGGGCGTCGGCGATCTAACCAAGACCGGTACGGGCTCCTTGAAGCTTTCCACGGCCGCGAATACTTATACGGGCAAAACGATCGCCAATGCGGGCACCCTGCTGATCGATAGTGAGACTCGACTTGGCAACAATCCCGCGAGCTTCACCGCTGACCAATTGACGATTCAAGACGGAGCCACCCTCGAGGCCTTCGGCTCGTTTACCATTAACGGCAGCAATCGTGGTCTCACGCTTGACTCCGGTGCCGGCACAATTTTAGTGGATAGCGGATTTACGCTAGTGGTGGCCGAGCAGATTGCCGGCGTTGGGGCACTGCAAGTGAATGGCCCAGGCAGCTTGACTTTATCAGGCGCAAGCAGCTTCGGCGGAGGCACTACCGTCAGCGCTGGCACCCTACGGGTGGCTAACGTGAGCGGTAGCGCCACCGGCACGGGGGCCGTCGGTGTGGGAGCCGGTGCCACCTTGTCCGGCAATGGCAGAGTCGGTGGCGCCGTGACTGTCGCCGATGATCCGACCGCGGTCCTTTATCCGAATAGCAGCGGAACGCTAACGGCGGGGGACAACCTCATCGTAGATGCAACTTCGACGATTGAATTCAATCTCAGCAGCAGCGCCGCCTCAGGGAACGACGAGGTCGTCCTCGAAAACCAAACTCTCACGATCACGGGTAGTCCACAGATCACGATCAACTCGGCCGGGTTGCTGGATACGGCGAACTATGTTCTGTTTGACGTCGGAGCCTCGGGAACCATTTCGGGCAGCTTCAACCCCACTCCGATTTGGGCCGGGACAACGCCCGCGCTGGCCGCCCGCTATAGCGTCGTCACGGTCGGAAACACAGTGGTGCTTCATTACACCGCCGTAGCGATCACCGTGACTGCGGTCGCCAACAGCAAGATGTATGATGGCACGACGAGCGCCTCGGCGACGCCCACCATCACTTCGGGCACATTGGACTCCGGCGACACCGGTTCCTTTACCGAATCCTATAATGACCATAATTTTGGGTCGAGCAAGGCGCTCACGCCCACCGGCACAATCAAGGACTCCGGCAACAACGATGTGACCAGCCGTTATACTATCAACTGGACAGCAGCGAATGTGGGCACGATTACGACAGCCACGCTGACCTACACGGCCACCGGCGTCCACCGCAACTACGGCTCGGCCAATCCGACATTCTCAGGCTCGATTACCGGCTTCGCAAGCGGTGATAATCAGGGCAACGCCACTACGGGCACGCTCACCTTCACGAGCAGCGCGACGACCGGGACCGGTGCGGGAAGCTATGCCATCAATGGTTCCGGACTTACAGCCAACAACGGCAACTATACGTTTGCGCAGGCAGGTGGTAATGCCACTGCATTGACGGTCGATCCCCTGCCGGTAACGTTGTCGGGCAGCCGCATCTATAACGGCTTGGCAACAGCCACGGCCTCGATCCTGACCATTGGGAACAACCTCGACGGCGCGGACCTGACGCTATCTGGCACGGCCAATCTGGCGAGCAAGAATGTCGGTGCGCGGGCCGTTTCGGCCGGAACGCTGGCCCTGGGCGGGGCAGCGGCGGCCAACTACACGCTCGCCGGCTTGAGCGGTTCGGTCACGATCACCGCGAAGGACGCGAACCTGACCGGCCTTACCGCCCAGGACAAATTCTACGATGGCACTACCGCGGCCACTTTGACCGGCACTTCGACCCTCGCCTCTGGCGACGTGGTGAGTGGCGACGATGTTTCCCTGGTCTCGGGCAGCACACCGACGGGAGCTTTTGTTGACCGCGAGTTGGGCAACGCGAAGTCGGTGCCGTATTCGAGTGTTTTTTCGCTGTCGGGAGCTGATGCGAGCAATTACAACCTGGTCCTCCCGTCCCTGACTGCCTCCATTCTTAACCACAAGGAAGACAGCGGCACCACGACGATCACCGCCGCCAACAGTGTCACCTTTGGCCTCTCGCTCAATAACGGCAAAATGCTCGCCGACAATGACCCCGCGGGCGGCAGCATCAATGGTTCCGGCACGATTACCGTAAACACCAGTGCCACCCTGGGTGGAACGGGCAAAGTCGGCGGAGTAACCGTCAACGGCGGCGCCACCCTCGCTCCCGGAGATACCGTGGGCACTTTGAGCACCAGTTCGGAAACCTGGAATACCAACGGCGCCTACGCCTTTCAGATGAGCAGTGCCACCGGCACGGCTGGCACCGACTGGGACCTGCTGAGCATTACCGGGAACCTGAACATAGCGGCGACGATCACCAATGCCTTTACTGTCAAGGTGTACACGCTCAGTGGCGGCGTCCCGGGCCAGGCGGCCAATTTCAACAATACGCTGGCTTGCCAATGGCCCATTGCCACAGTCACTGGGAACATCACCGGTTTTGACGCCACCAAATTCATCGTGGACGCCAGTCAATTTCAAAACGCTACGGGCAGCGGCAAGTTCAGCATCAAGCTTTCCTCCGACCTGAAATCGGTGGACCTCGTTTTTACCCCCAGTTGCGCCGTGAACCTGACTACCTCGACCTATGTCCTCGGAACCGATGGCAAAGTGCATATGTATTTTTCCAATCCCTTCGGCTTTACCACTGCCGGCGGGCTGGAAGCCAGGATCCTGAATAACTGCACTATCACACTGGCCATGGCTTACGGTCCTGGCTTTGATTCAGGGCTATCCCTGGGGGGCCTGCCTTTGACCGTCGTGGGTCAGAGCACGAGTATTTCGGCGGGAGCGACGCGGTTGGAAGTGGTGGCCACGAAGATCAACGGCAGCCAAAGTTCAACGGTCAACGTGGAGGTGAGGGACGCATGCGGAGGCCAGGGCAATTTTGATCCAGTCTTCACCGAACTCAAGGTGCAGCAGGGCGGCGTGGTGCGTCAGTCCTTCAGCAATATTCCGGCCGCCGAGCACTATGTGGGCGTCGTGAATGGAACCCCTGGTTTGGCATGGCTGAGCATCCTGGTGAACGGGCAGGTCTTTGCGCTGAATCCGTTGGCGGACGGCCAAAGTGTGCTGCTGGACGTGGGCGCGGCGATGGGCGAAGGCGACACAAATGTGGTGGTCCTGGCGGGACAGGGCGTGGCCGGGGCGAGTGCCTCGATCACCATTGGCGACTTATCAGTCGTCACGGGCGCGCTGACCCCGGCGACCGTTGTCACCGGTACCGACGCGCAACATTGGAGCAGCCTGGCG
This sequence comes from Limisphaerales bacterium, assembly GCA_003152225.1. GTDB lineage: Bacteria > Verrucomicrobiota > Verrucomicrobiia > Limisphaerales > UBA8199 > PALSA-1440. The sequence continues at coordinate 4,730 of PLZQ01000096.1, forward strand.
ATGGCTGCGGCAAACCCGGTGCTGCAGATCACCCAGAACGGAGCCAATCTGGTGCTGTCGTGGTCTGATCTATGGGACGGTTTTAGCGTCCAGACACGAGCCAGTATGGCGCCGGAGGCCGGTTGGGTGCCGGTGGTTGTGACACCTGGGCTGGTCAACGGTCGATTCACGGCCACGGTGCCGTTCAGCAGCGGAATGTGCTTCCGGCTTTCCAACCCATAGCAACAGCGACCACGCCTATGATGCCAGAAGATTCAAACAAAGATTCGATTATGCAAAGTTCAAGCAAGACAGACCCCAACCTGCCAAAGGCACCTGTTAAGCCGGCCACGCCGGTCGTTGCGAAGAAGCCGTATCGCAAGCCGGAGCTAAGACGGCTTGGGTTGCTGAAGTCCGTGGCGGGCAGCGGTATTTCCTGGTAGTGAGCGCTGCATAAGAGCAACCTCGCTGCTCGAAGATTGCCCGTCATCTCTATGAGAATCACCGGCGGTCGGCGGCTCATTCGAATGCTGGGTGCGAGTTGCCTGTTGTTGGTCTCAATGCGAATGGCTCGCGCCCAGGGTTATTCGCTTGAAGTCTATACCGGGCTGGGGACCTACGGCATCGTTACGGCCCAGCCCGGCAATAATACTTGCAGCAGTCACTGCACCTGGTCGTATCCCGCCGGTACCTCCATTACCTTGCTGCCCACAGCGCCGGTGGGGAAGACTTTCCTCGCCTGGGAAACCTGCAACGGCTCTTTCCTCAGTTCGAGTCCTATTTACAATCTCACCTTGAATGCCGACCAATGCGTTCAGGCCTATTTTACGGCGTCATCAGGACCCTATACCTTGACCGTTTATAAAGGCACCCCCGGCCTGGCCAACGGCTCAATCAGCGGCACTGGCGGGTTTTACTGCGGGCCCACCGCCGGTTCAGCCGGCCAGTCATACGCCAATGGAACTGTAGTCACGCTCACCAACACCCCAGCCTCCGGATGGTGTTTCGGGTATTGGGAATACAACGGTGTTGCCTACACCAATTCCACTTTCACGCTGACCCTGGACCGGGACCAGCTTGTCCAAACGGTGTTCATCCACAGCAATCTTCCGCCCGCAGTCAGCATCACGACGCCGACCAACAACGCGCCGGTCACCGTCTGCTCCATGACCCCGGTCTCGGTCACCGCCTCGGACCCGAACTACGGGGGCTCCATTACCAACATCCAGTTGTTTCTCAACTCCGTCCTGGTGGCCCACAGCGCTTCAAGTCCATTGAATTATGTCGTCACGAACCAAGCTGTACTGGGCACCAACACCCTTTTGGCCGAAGCCGCGGACAACTTCGGTTTGACGAGCTGGTCCTCCCCGGTCTCCTTCACCGTCGAATCCCCCGGGACCAATCAGTTGCAGGTATTGGGCATTGTGCCGACCAACGCCTTTGAATTCTGCCTCTGCGGCCTGACCAACCGCGTTTATGCGATTCAGACTTCGAGCAACCTGTTGCAGCACTGGTCCCATTGGGAAAGTGTGACCAACAGCCCATGGGGAGTTTTGCCCGTGATCGATCAAAGCATTTCGAACAGCTCCAGGCGCTTCTATCGCGCCGGTCTGGCAACGGACCTTGCCTGCCTCTCAGCCACGCTTAGCCCCACGAATCCGGTCGCCGGGGACACTGTGACGGCCTCCATTACCATCACAAACGGGTCCTGTTTGGGAGCGAGCGTGAGCGCCGGGGCCTTTCATGTCGGCTTTTACGGCCTGGCAACGACCCAGGCTGGCCTGTCCACGCTCGCCCCGTTTCTTGAAGAGCCGGTCAGCTCCTGCGCTGCCAATGGAACCGTCTCATTCAATCTGAACCTAAGCATTCCCCAAAACTTGACGCCAGGAACCTACTATTTGGGGTTCAATATCAACAGCGAAGCCGAAGTGCCTGAGTGCAACCTGGACAACAACGGCATCTGGTGGTGGGTTTTTGCGACCCAGTGATCTTCGACGCGGTGTTTGGTTCTTCGCTGTCACCGGTGGAGATTCCTGTGCCTCTGAGGGACACTACTGAGCATGAAAAATGCATCCCTCTCATAATCAACAACTTGCTCCTGTTTTCGGGGTTCTTCGCTGTTTTCGGTGGAACGGGCGGAATAGCGTCCCGGGCTGCTCCCGAGGCCACCCTCAACCAGGGAATGCAGAAGGAAGAATGCAGAATGCAGAAGTTCGGGTCGAAGCCGCCCTCACCCAGGAAATGCAGAAGGTTGAGAGATGAGTGATGAATCTTTACGCTCCACCAAAGCCACCCCGAGGCCACCCTTAGGCCATCTGGTAGCCAACCGGTAGGCACCCTGAAGCCACCCTGAGGCTACCCCGGGGCTACCCAGAGGCTACCCAGAGGCTA
>PLZQ01000456.1 GCA_003152225.1 Limisphaerales bacterium
CAAAATGAAAAGGTGCGTCCTACCCATAGATTGGCTCAATAAATTAGTGCTTTCCTTCCCCCCGCGCGGCGCTAACATCGCGGCCGATAACAGAGTTGGGATTGCGGGACTCAGCATCCTGAATCGAACAGCCCGAGGGCGGCGGTAATCAGGCGTGAACACAACGATCGACGACAACCCGGAATCGGCCCGTGTGGAAGCTGCGCAGCAGTTGCTTTTCCCGGCCAATCCGCGCGCGGTCTGCGAACAGATGGGGCTCAACTGGTGGGCCGCGCTGAAACTCCACGAGGATGGCTGGTTGAGCTTCTCCCCCGCTAGCACCCCACGCCTGGATGAAGCGCAGGAAGCCGAATTGCGCTTCATCGGATCGCTGGTCATTGCCGGCTGTGACCGCGACATGCTGGCGATCTTGCTGGACAAGTTGCCCAAACCCTATGCCTACGATGCGACCCGTCTGTATTACGATTGGTCCCTGCGCCGCTGGCGCCCTCTGCCAGATCCGCATGCTCACCCGGAAGCTATTTTCACCGATTGGCTGGAGACACTGGTTGAATGCGGCGACGTCAACTCCCTGACCGGCGTCCTCGAGCTTGGCCAGGATGCCCTATCCCGGGTCCGCGTGGACGCCTCGCAAACAGAATTGGATCGACAGTTGTGAGCAGGAGATTGGGCCGGCCGATGACTGGCAGAGGGGGTGAACCATTGAAGGAGTTCGGGTGTCGTAACGTCCAACAGCAAAGGAAAATGATGCGTAGATTCATGGCCATATTTATTGCCGTGGCGGGCGGGTCCTTGCTGGCCTGCTCAGCTCGTGCCCGGGAGACGAACGCTTGCTTGCCGGTGCCGGCGACCAGACTGGAGGCTTTTGATACGAACACCGACACGGTCATCGTCAAGGCCACGGCCCCCATTGGCACGGTGGCCGCCCATGGTGGCGAGGTCTCGGTGCGCTGCCGCGAGATCACCGACGCCGGCAGCGGGCGCCGCGAGAGTGGCATCATTGTCGATATCGCCTACGGTGCGCAATTGGAGGGCACGACGCTGATCGACTACGACGAGCTGGATTCTCTGCTGGATGGCCTGGATTACCTCGGCAAGCTCGATTGGTCGGTGACCCCCTTGCCCGACTTCAGCGCGGCCTATACCACCAAAGGCGGCTTCCGGGCGGAAGCCCATGGGAGCCGGCGCACCGGCAATATCGAGTTCGCCGTGCGCAGCACCCGCATAATCGCCCCCCGGTTCGTACTTTCACGGGACCAGCTCGGCCAGTTGCGGAGCCTGGTCGAGCAGGCCAAGGCCAAGCTCGATTCGCTGCGCAAAGGGAAATAGAAGGATCGCCTCATCGCTTCGCTTCCAGCTTCTGGAAGCTGCTGCATTCTTCCTTAGTGCGGAAGCGCAGAGTCGTCGCCAGCTTCCTGAACTGGATAAGCAAGATCTGCTTGGTGTTGATCCACACCCCATCCGGCATCCGCTGACGCTCCAGGGACAGCTCACACCGGTTCAGCGAACCCAGCAACCCGAACCACCCCAAGGGGGCTGGTGCTACCAGTCTTACCTCCAGCCGGGCGGTGTCAGCGTCCGCCTCATCGATCCAAACCTTTCCTGCCATGCTGTTTAAAAGCTTGTCCTGGACAGAACTTGACGGAAGGTCTCCTTCCTTAGGCTTGAACGTCAGCACCAGCGTAGGGCGGTTGCTCAGCACCACCCGTTGCTCGACGGAAAACTGATACCGGTCCAGCAGCTCGGGCGTTACCAAGCCCTCCTTCTGCGCAGCCAGCTTCTTCGCATCGGCTGAGACGAATCTCCGCCGGAACCTTTCCGCCCGGGCGTCCTCGCGTCTCAATTCCTCGCCGCTCAACTCCCGTCCCTGGATTTTGACCAGCCGGTTGGACGGCAGCCCGCCGGCCAGCGTCACCTGGTAAACCCTCTCTTCCGAATTCATCGGGCGCCCCGTGGCATCCAGGCGTTCGAGCAAAGAGCGCTTCTCATACATGTACTGCGGCCCGGGCACGGCGCCCGCCACCGCCTGAGAGCGTTCGATCATGCGCCGGGTCACGTCGGAGGCTTCGGGAAGCTGCTCCGCGCTGCTGCCGCGGCAAGCCATACCAAGCAATCCCGCGATGCACAACATCAAGAGCGCACCCATGCGCCGCCGCGAAGCGGTGAGGCTGGCCAATGGATCCGTGTTCATCGCACCACCATATCTACGAAGATCACGGTAATCGCAAGCTCTGGCTGGAAACCCTTATGAATAAGTTGGCCTGATCAAAAAAGGCCTTGGGAGGGAGTTCTATGGGTATAGGGTATGTCCAGGGTGGTACCAGACCGGTGCCAGGGCACCCCGAGGCGGGTGGGACAGGGGGGATGGATTCGGGTTGCTTATGGGTTTTCAGGGGGCTTCAACGCGAGGACGAACGCAATGATCATTCCCGGGTCTTTGAACTGCCGAGCGCGGGTTCAGCGCTTGATGTAGTAAAGGTCCATCAGCGTGCCGCGCTCGGTGCGGACCACCGTGCCGGGGGTAACATGGTGGCGCTGGAACCACCCCTGGTTCGTCTCTAGCACGAATTGGACGCGATCGGAAGCCGCCACGACTGAGTTCGTGTTGTGGGGCTGCAGGTCGTGGATCTCCAGGATCACGCCGTCGGGATCGATGTACGCCGCGGACAGGGGCAGGGGACAGTTCAGCATCCAGAATGAGGCGCGCTGCGGCATTGGGAGAGCGAACAGCATTCCGGCGTTCTCCGCGAGGTTGGTGCGAAACATCATGCCGGTCTGCATTTGCTCGCCGGTCAGCGCCAGTTCGGCGATCATCTCCTCAGCTCCCAGCCACAGTTTCATAGTTTGCAGTTTCGGTTGCGCCGCCGTGGGCAGATTAAGGACCGCCGGCGTGGTGGATGTCGGCGACGCCGGTTTGCTGCAGCCGCCAGCGCAGCCACTGCATATGACAACCGCCAGCAGCAGCGTCGGAATGTGCAATCGGTTCATTGCCCAAGAGTGTGGGAACACCGCGGGGTTTTCAACTCGGATCCGTTATCGAAAGGCTTGAAATCGTCCCGCCTGTCGCGCAGTCTGCCGGCATGAATAACTGCAACATTTCTTCTCACCCCGAGGCTCGTGATACTTCCCATTCCGCTCCGCCGCGCTGGTCACGCCGCCAGTTCTTGCGGACGGCTGCTGCGGCCGGACTCGCGGCGCCGTTCGTGGTGTCGTGCAGCACCGCGCAGCCGGGGCCGAGAGCTATTCCCGCCAACGGTAAGTTGAATCATGCCTGTATCGGGGTGGGCGGCATGGGCTGGGTTGACCTGCAAAACTTCCTTCAGCACAACCGGGCGCAGATTGTGGCGCTGTGCGACGTGGACGCCAACAACCTCGACAAGGCGGCCAAAGCAGTGCCCGGCGCGCGCTTGTATGCGGACTGGCGCGAGTTGCTGGAGAAGGAACGGGACCGGATCGACTCCGTCAACGTGGCGGTGCCCGACCACACGCACTTCTCCGCCGCCTACAGCGCGATTCAGAAAGGCAAGCACGTCTATTGTCAAAAGCCGCTCTGCCACGATGTGGCCGAAGTGCGCGCCCTCTCCCAAGCCGCGGTTAAGCAGGGCGTGGTCACCCAGCTCGGCACCCAGGTCGCCGCGACCATCCACGACCGCACCGGAGTTCAGTGGTTGAAGGAGGGGCGGATTGGCAAGGTCACCCATGCCTATCTCTGCTCGAATCGGCCCGGGGCCATCGAGACCTACCGCCTCAAAGGCCCGCGTCCGGCGGTCGGCCAGACGCCGCCTGCGTATTTGAACTGGAATTTGTGGATTGGCACCGCTCCCACGCGGCCCTACGCTCCCGAGATATACCACCAGACCAAATGGCGCGCCTGGCAGGACTTCGGAACGGGCTGGTCGGGTGACATTGGCTGCCACATATTCGATCCCGTCTGGAAAGGACTCGGTCTGCGACCACCGCTGACGGTTTCCGCGGAGGTACAGGAATCGTGGAAGAACTCTCCCGAGCGCCGCGCCGACAACTGGCCCCAGAGCGACCACATCACTTGGACCTTCCCGGGCAACGATCGGACCGGCGGCGAAGAACTGGTGCTGGAATGGTTCGATGGCGAGTACTACCCGCCGGAGCGCATCCGCAAGCTGTATTCCGAGGATCTGAAGGAATACCCGTCGGAATCTTCGATCCTGATCGGGACGGAAGGCGCGTTGCTCATCCCGCATGACGCACCTCCGCAGTTGCTGCCGGAGGCAAAGTTTAGCAGTGTGCAACGGCCCAAGTTCCCGCCCCTCAACCACTACCATCAATTCGTGGACGCTTGCCTTGGCGGCGAGAAGACCGCGTCACACTTCGCACAGACTGGCCCCATGACGGAAGCTATCCTTCTCGGCACCGTGGCGATCCGGGTCCCGGGGCAGAAACTGGAGTGGGACAGCGCCCGCCTGAAAGTGGCCAACCACCCGGAAGCCAATCGTTATTTGCAACGCAAGTACCGTGATGGCTGGCACGTGGCGCGGTTCTGATTAGAATTTCAGGAACCACTTGCGCCGATACATGGCGTAGGCGACGAGGTATAGCCCCGTCACGTACATGAGCGCCCACATCAGCGAGACGTTCTTCGGGCTAGCCAGGAAGCCGAAGAACGGCGCGGTGTCGGCGCTGGCAAAGGGAGCGAAGAGGTTGTCGTAGAGATAGCTCTGGAGCCCGATCTTCTTTCCAGCGGCGCTCGCCACCTTGATGGTCGGCAGTATCCGCCCCAGCAAGCCCGCCATCATGAACACGGCGATGGCGTTCATGCCGTAAATGGCGAACGGCTTGGCCCATTTGCGCCAGCCCTGCACATCCACGAGCCAATAGCAGACCGCGAAGCAGTTCATCGCCATGCCAGCCATAAACACCGAGTAGGAGCTGGTCCAGAGCTTCTTATTGATCGGCAGCCAGACATCCATCACCACTCCCGCGAAGAGCAGCAGGCTGCCGCCCACGAACAGCCACGCTGTCTTGGTTTCCGGCGTTTGCTTGGATCGGATCAAGTGACCGGTCATAATGCCAAACAGGCAGGTCGCAATTGCCGGGACGGTGCTGAAGATGCCCTCGGGGTCCCAGGTCTTCCCACCCTTCCAAACGTGCATGCCAATGACCTTCCCGTTCAGCACCAGGTTGTCGATGTATTCCGAGAAATTGCCGTTCTGCTCCAGGCCGCCGCTGCCCCAGCCGAACAAGTGCCCCACGAACATCAGCACCCAATACGCGGTCAGCAGCCCCGCAATCCAGATGATCTGCCCTCGGATGCCGGTGCTAAGGAAGATCATCGTCGCAATGAAATAACAAATCCCGATGCGCTGCAGCACGCCCGGCACCCTGACCGTTGTCGCATAATTGTGGAACCAGGCTGAAAAGCCATCGCGGAAGAGCGAGCCGTCGATCAAATACAAGAAAGAGTTCAGGAAGAAGCCCAGCGCAAAGATAATCAGCGCGCGGCGAAACGCGTGCAGCAACAGTTGGCGGCGGCTCTGACCCTGCTCCAGCCGGCGCGCCGTCGAAAGCGGAATGGCCACCCCAACAATCCAGATGAAGAAGGGGAAGATCAAATCCGTGAACGTCCACCCGTGCCACTCCGCATGATCCAGCGGTTTATAAATGGCGCCCCAGTTGCCAGGGTTGTTCACCAGAATCATCGAAGCAATCGTCGCCCCGCGGAAGACATCGAGCGACATCAGGCGGGCGGGGCTGGGGGTGCTCATCTGGGGCAGCGCGGCGGCGTTCATGATTCGTTGGGCGCTGAGGCTACGAGGCCGGTGCGCACAAAGGAAGGAGCAAAGCGACGCAGCCGCCATAACGTCGCCGTTGACATTAGCTGGCATTCGGCTACCCTAGCGCGCTCTGAATAACTGATTGGACCTTGATTTATGCCGAATACGAAGTCAGCCGAACGCCGCATGCGAAACAGTGCCCGCAAGAACTTGCACAATCGCAGCATCAAGTCGCGTCTCCACACGCTCGAAAAGAGCTACCTCGAATTCCTCGCCGCCGGCAAGAAGGATGACGCGGCCAAAGGACTGCGGACACTCAGCTCCGCTTTTGACAAGGCCGCCAAGTCGGGCACCGTCCACCGCGCCACCGCTGACCGCAAGAAATCCCGCCTGGCCCTTCGTCTGGCCAAGGCGAAGTAAGCGGTCGCAAGCCGAATTGAAGGTAAGGCGCGCTGTCCTCGGCGCGACGCGGGAGATCGCTAACACCTGCACCTTCCGGACAGGTTCGGACGTTCACCGCGCGCCGAGGACAGAGCGCCTCACCACTTATTGCTTGGAGCGACGCGTCCTCCCATTCTCATTCCCGTCGTGACTGGTCTTTATCGGCGCGAGGGGAAGTGGCGCCAGCCGCGTTGAAATTTGGGTTGTTTTAAACCCCCACCGGCGGGAACAGCTTGCACCCGACCAGTCCCATCCGGGCCAAACGAAACCGCAACCCCGTTGTCAGGCAACCTAAGCCATACCGAATGCTTCGACGCAGATTGATGGAGGATGCCTCGGAAAAGTATTTAGTCGGGCAGCTTACCTCGGCGATCGTGAAGCCGTGCCAGAGGATCTGCGCCAGCATCTGGTTGTCGAACACGAAATCATCCGAGTTGCCCGCCAGGTGCAGCTTCTGCAGGATTTCCCGCGAGAACGCGCGATAGCCGGTGTGATACTCGGACAGCTTGGCGCCTAGCAGAATATTCTCCGCCAAGGTCAGGCAGCGGTTCGACACATATTTCCATAGCGGCATCCCACCGCGCAACGCGTACCCGCCCAGGATCCGGCTGCCCAGCACACACGGATGCAGCCCATTGGCAATGATCGATACCATCGCCGGAATCAGCTTAGGAGTATATTGGTAATCGGGGTGGATCATGATGACGATGTCCGCCCCGGACTCCAGCGCCAGCCGGTAACAGGTTTTCTGGTTGGCGCCGTAGCCCTTGTTCAACTCGTGGACATGGACTTGCATTCCTTCCAGACTTCGGGCGACGGCCACGGTGTCATCCCGGCTGCCGTCATCCACGAGGATGATGCCATCCACTAACTGCTGTTCCTGCACCTCGGCATAAGTTTGGCGGAGCGTTCGTGCCGCATTATAGGCCGGCATCACCACCACTACTTTCTTGTCCCGATACATAGCGCTTATCGGGGAAAGTGCCTGAGCCTGCACCTGCTTGAGAAGCATAATCTATCGTTGCTCATGAGGAAGATCATAACCAACTCAGCCAGCCAACGCACGGTGGGTCATCCAATAGCAAATCTCTGCCTTCCACTTTCGCTCTCGCTCGATTCGGACACCGGCGCAACATAAGCATGTGGAATAGCGGAAACAGCGGCCCGCACTTGCCTTCTCCCCGCACTGCACTGTACCTGCCCTGGACATACCGAAACGGCTTGCCCGCAGGTAGGGGGAGATTACTTTGGGAGCGTGAAACTGTTGTTCATCGCGGACATCGTAGGGCAACCGGGCCGGCGGGCGGTTACGGAACTCGTCCCCCAATTGCGGCACCGACATGGCCTGAGCCTGGTGGTGGCCAATGGCGAGAACGCCGCCGGCGGTTCGGGCATCACGGTGAATACGGCGGAGGAAATCTTCGCGGCGGGCGTAGACATCATCACGAGCGGCGATCATCTCTGGGACCAGAAGGAAGTCATGGGGTTGCTCGATGGAGAACGCCGGTTTGTGCGGCCACTGAACTATCCGGCCGGGACGCCGGGGCAGGGGAGCGTCATCTTCCAGGGGCCAGGGCTCCCGCCGGTGGCGATCATGAACTTGCAGGGCCGCACATTCATGGCGGCATTGGAGAATCCGTTCCATGCCGCGCTGGCCGAAGTGGAGCGTCTGCGCCGGACGACCAAGGTCATCTTTATTGATTTCCATGCGGAGGCGACGTCGGAAAAGGTGGCGATGGCGCGGATGCTGGATGGCCGGGTGAGCGCCATCGTGGGCACGCATACACATGTGCAGACGGCGGACGAGCAGATCTTCCCCGGCGGGACGGCGTTTCTGTGCGATGGCGGCTTCACTGGTCCGCATGAGAGCGTTATTGGCCGTGAGATCGAGCCGGTGATCCGGCGTTTCATGACGAACATGCCGCAGAAGTTTGAGGTGGCGAGGGGGCGCGTCCTATTGCAAGGGGCGGTGGTGGAGATTGATGACTCGAGCGGAAGGGCAGTAAAGATCCAACGGGTATCGGATGGCGTGGAGTAGATGGCAGTTTAGGCCACATGCCACGCCCCGTCAAATCACAATGGGAGTTCGGCGAGCTGTTCCCCCGGGAACAAGCGCGCAAAGTGTTGTCCGTCACTGAACTGACGTGGCAGATCAAGCGGCTGTTGGAACAGCAGGTCGGCGAGATTTGGGTGACGGGCGAAGTGACGAACCTGCGCAGCCAAAGCTCCGGGCACATCTATTTCACGCTCAAGGACGTCGGGGCGCAGTTGAACTGCGTGCTGTTTCGAGGGGAAGCGCAAGTGGATCGTTCGCTGCTGCAAGACGGGCGGAAGGTTACGCTGCAAGGCGACGTGACGGTGTATGAGTCGCGCGGGCAATACCAGTTGCGCGTGACGAAGGTCGAGCTGCAAGGGATCGGGGCGCTCCAGGCGGCGTTCGAGACGCTGAAGCAAAAGCTCAAGGCCGAAGAGCTCTTCGCCCAGGAACGCAAACGCCCGCTGCCCCGCTACCCGCAGCGCCTCGGCCTGGTCACTTCACCCACTGGCGCGGCCATTCGCGACGTGCTGCATGTGGTCGAGCGCCGCAACCCCGCGTTGGAGATCATTCTGGCGCCGTGCCGCGTGCAAGGGGAAGGGGCGGCGGAGGAAATCGCGGCGGCAATTCAGTTGCTCAATGAGTTCAGCTCCGCGCAGGCGGACGGCGGCGACGGGGGAATGGCAATCGACCTGATCCTGGTTACCCGCGGGGGCGGCAGCCTGGAGGATTTGTGGGCCTTTAACGAAGAGGTGGTGGCGCGCGCAATCTTTGACTCGGCTTTGCCGGTCGTGTCGGCGGTTGGACACGAGATTGACTTCACGATCAGTGATTTTGTGGCCGACGTACGGGCCGCCACGCCCAGCGCGGCGGCGGAAATTATCACGGAAGGTGTGTTTTCGAGCTGCCAGTTCCTGTCCGAGGCGGCCCAACGCATCGGCCAATTGGCGCGGCACCTGGTGGAAGACAAGCGTTACAGCCTGGAACAAGCCACGCAGCGCCTCGCCCGGGTCCATCCGCGGCGCCGGCTCAACGACTGGTTGCAACGGTTGGATGAGGCGCAAACGAGCTTACTGCGTTGCGTAAACCAGGGCGCGCGCCGGCAGCGCCTGGCCTGGCAGAACCTCTCGGAACGGTTGGGGCGTGTGAGACCGGCAGTCCTCTTGAAGCAGAAGCGCGAGGTTTACGGTCAGATCGAGCGCCGGTTGCACGAACAGATGCGCCAGCAACTGGAGAGGCGGCGAACCGGGTTGGGCGCGCTCGAAGCCCGCCTGCGCCTGTTAGGCCCGGAGCAGGTCCTGGCCCGCGGCTACTCGATCACGACAGACGCGGCGACCGGGAAGGTCTTGCGCCAGGCAAAGGAAGTCAAAGCCGGCCAGCTCTTAAAGACGCGCTTGAAAGCGGGCGAGGTGTTCAGTGCGGTTGAGAAACAGGGCTGAGAACATCAGTGATTTCCAGACTGTCAGTGATTTCCAGACTGGACGGGGGTTAGCTTTCATCATAGTCTGCCATTGTGCCGAGTGCTCCGAAGAACGCGGGACAGAACAACCCCGCCAAAGCTGCCAGTCTGCCCTTTGAAGAGGCTTTGAAGAAGCTGGAGACCATTGTTACGACAATGGAGGGGGAGGATTTGCCGCTGGAATCGTTGCTGGCCAAATACGAAGAAGGCACGCGCCTGGCCAAAGCCTGCCAAGAGAAGTTGGCGGAAGCGGAGTTGAAGATTCAGCAGTTGGAGAAGACCGCGGCGGGTGAGATCAAGCTGAAGCCAGTCACGCTGCCGGAGGGCTCGGGCGAATAGAACAAGGGAGCGTCAGGGCAGGGGAGTGTTGACTCCCGCGCTCCAATACCCCATCACTCAGACATCCCTATTCCCATTATGAGCCGATATCTTGAGATGGTGGACAGCCCGATGCATGTCAAGAAGCTGACGCTGGAGCAATTGCAGCAGTTAGCGGAGGAGATCCGCCATGAGCTTATCACTGTCCTGGCCAAGAACGGTGGGCATCTGGGACCGAATCTCGGGGTGGTGGAGTTGACGCTGGCGCTGCATCGGGTCTTTGATACGCCCAAGGACAAGTTTCTCTGGGATGTGAGCCACCAGGTTTATGTTCACAAGCTGCTGACTGGCCGCAAAAGCCGCTTCAACACGATCCGCAGCACAGGCGGCCTCAGCGGGTTTGCCTTGCGCACGGAGAGCGAGCACGATTGCTACGGCGCCGCGCACGCCGGCACCGCTTTGTCCGCCGCGCTGGGCATTTGCGCGGCCCGCGACCAGCACGGCAGCGACGAGAACGTCGTGGCGATTTTCGGCGACGCGGCGCTGACCAACGGCATTTCGTTCGAGGCGATGAACAACATCGCGAACACAACCAAGAAGTTCATCGGCATCCTCAACGACAACGAATGGGGCATCGCGAAGAACGTTGGCGCCATTTCCACCTACCTCAACCGGCTGATTACGCATCCCTCGTATAACAAGCTAGCCCGGGATTTTGAGCGCTGGATACGGCGCTTACCGAAGGGCGAACTGGCCTTGAAGCTGGCGCACAAAGCGGAGGAAGGGTTTAAAGGCGCGCTGACCGATGTCGGGCTTCAGCCCAGCCCCGGCGGAATGGAGATCGATGGCCGCGGCGGGTACGGCAGCAGCCTGATTTTCGAGGAGATGGGCTTGCGGTATCTGGGGCCGATCGACGGCCACGATCTCCCCTTGCTGATCAGCACGCTGGAGTTTGCCAAGACGTGCGACCGGCCTATTGTTATCCATGTGCTGACCCAGAAGGGTAAAGGCTACGAGGCCGCGCTCAAGAACCCTGAGAAGTTCCACGGCCTGGGCCCGTACGATGTCGCCACCGGGGCCACCGTGCCGGCTAAGCCCGGCACCCCGCCAAACTGGCAGGATGTGTTCGGCCAGGCTCTGGTCAAGCTTTGCCAGAAAGACAATTCCATCGTCGGCATTACCGCCGCCATGCCCAGCGGCACCGGGTTGAAGCTGTTGGAAAAGATGATGCCCAATCGCTACTACGATGTGGGTATCGCGGAGGAACACGCCGTCCTGTTCGCCTGCGGCATGGCGACCATGGGCTTTCACCCCGTGTGCGCGATCTACTCGACCTTCCTCCAGCGCGCCTATGACTGCATCGTGCACGATGCCGCGCTGCAGGATTTGTCGGTGATCTTCTGCATGGACCGCGCGGGACTATCCGCGCAAGACGGCCCCACGCATCATGGCCTCTTCGATATCTCTTATGTCCGCTCCGTGCCGAACTGCATTGCCATGGCGCCGAAGGACGAAGACGAATTGGTGGATATGATGTTCACCGCGACGCACGAGCGGCATCCGACGTTCATCCGCTACCCGCGCGGCCCGGCTATGGGTGTGCCCATCAAGGAGCAGCCCCGGTTGATCGAGATCGGCAAGGCCGAGGTGATCCAGAGCTTCTCGAACAACGGCGGGCACAAGGTTGCCCTGTTCCCGCTGGGCAACATGATGCCGCTCGGGAGCAAGGTGGCTGCGCAGTTGGCCACCGAGGGCTATGATGTCGCCGTCATCAATCCCCGCTTCATCAAGCCGCTCGATGCCGGAGTGACGGAATTCTACGCGCGGGCGGCGGACGTGGTCGTCACGATGGAAGACCATGTGCTGATGGGCGGCTACGGCAGCGCGATCTTGGAGTTGTTGAACGAGAAGCGGCTGCATGCGCCGGTCATACAAATCGGCTGGCCGGATCACTTCATTGAGCACGCCTCGACGGTCGAGGACTTGCGGCAGAAGTATGGGCTAACGGTGGAGAACACGGTGGCGAAGGTGCGCGCCGAATTTGCCAATGCCGTTGCCGATCACCAGGATGTGGTGGCGCATTTCCGGTGACCGCCCCGCTGCCGCGGGCAATGAAGATAAGCGTCACTCCGTGCGCGCAGTCGGCCACACGGAACCGGCCTGAATCCTAGCGGTTTTGGACATTCGCGGCGCGCACGGAGTGACGCGCCCGCCTCGACGGGGGGGCATATGGCGGGGCTACCAAGATGCACCCCCGCTGTGGAGGTGCGCTGTGTGATTTCTGCTCTTGAAATTCCTTCGCCCCTTCGTTACCTCTATGGATACAACAGATAAACGCAGCTAACGACCATGCCCTACAAAGACATTGCCCCGCCTGCCGGCGGTAAGATCTCGATCAAGAACGGGAAACTGAACGTCCCCCACAACCCTATCCTCCCTTTCATCCGCGGGGACGGTACCGGCCCGGATATCTGGGCTGCGAGCGAACGCGTGTTCGATGCGGCAGTGCAGAAGGCCTACGGCGGCAAGCGCAAAGTTGCCTGGTTTGAGGTGTATGCCGGCGAGACGGCGAAGAACAAGTTCGATAATTGGCTCCCGGACGACACCATTGACGCCTTCAAAGAGTTCCTGGTTGGCATAAAGGGCCCGTTGACCACGCCGGTGGGCGGCGGCATCCGTTCGCTAAACGTCGCCTTGCGGCAATTGCTGGATCTCTATGTCTGCTTGCGTCCCGTGCAGTACTTCAAAGGCGTGCCTTCACCCGTGAAACACCCAGAGAAGGTCAACATGGTCATCTTCCGCGAGAACACGGAAGACATCTATGCTGGCATCGACTACCAGGCTGGTAGCCCCGAGGCGATAAAGATCATGGACTTCTTGCAGCGGGAGCTGCCGGCGGCGCTCAAGAAGATCCGGTTCGGCAAAGAGGCAACCGACCAGATTGGCATTGGCATTAAGCCTGTCAGCAAGCCGGGCACGGAGCGCCTCGTACGCGCGGCCCTACAATACGCCGTGCGGCGCAAGAGCAAGAGCCTCACCATTGTCCACAAGGGCAACATCATGAAATACACCGAAGGCGCATTCCGCGACTGGGCCTATGACCTGGCCAAACGCGAGTTCGGTGCCGTGGAAGTGGACGGCGGCCCCTGGTGCCGGATGCCGCAGGGGATTATGATTAAGGACGCGATTGCGGATATCACCCTGCAGCAGGTGCTCACGCGGCCCGAGGAGTTTGATGTTATCGCCACGCTCAACCTGAACGGCGATTACCTTAGCGACGCATTGGCGGCCCAAGTCGGCGGCATCGGCATCGCGCCCGGCGGCAACATCAACTACGTCTCCGGCCACGCTATCTTTGAAGCGACGCATGGCACCGCGCCAAAATACGCGAACCAGGACAAGGTGAATCCCGGCAGCCTCGTGTTGAGCGGCGAAATGATGTTCCGTTACCTGGGCTGGGACGAGGCAGCCGACCTAATCCTTAAAGGCCTGAACGGCGCAATTGGCTCCAAGCGGGTGACTTACGATTTTGCCCGCCAAATGGCCGGGGCCACGGAGATCAAGTGTTCCCAATTCGGGGACAACATAATCGAGCACATGTAGGCAAATTGGCGCAGCCGTCCGCATCAGATTGTCGGGCGGCCCACCCGGCTACTTCGTTCCGCGTCAACTCCAGCTCGCTGAGGCTGCCGTCACTGACCGCAGGCGTGCTTCTAGTTCTCCTGCTTGCTGCTTAGTGAACGGCCCGGGGGCCCGCATTCCCAGGCCAATAAATAAGTGGTGCAACTTCGCGTTTTGTGCTAAAACCAGCGTGCTTGACGACTGAATCATTGCTGCAATGAAAATCACAGAGGCTCTACTGGCGGAACATCTGGTATTCCACAGCATGTTTGATCACATCGAGGCCATGGCACCCCGATTGAAGACTCTGGTCGAGGTCAAATCACTGGCGGCGCTGCTGGAGTCGCTGCTCAAGGCGCATTCCGACACCGAGGACGAGCTGTTCATCGGGCCGCTGGAGCATTGCTTCGAGCAGCTTGGTCAGCGCGACGCGTTTCTGGAGGAGCACCAGGAGATCGATGTCAGCCTGAAGCAGCTGCAGCAGGCCAAACAGTTCAAGCTTGCGCGGCAACTGCTGCTCGCAGCGGTGGCTTACTCGCGGAAACATTTTGACAAGGAAGAACGCATCGTCTTTCCCCTTGCCGAACGTGTCCTGAACGCTAAGACACTGACCGCTTTGGGACAGACTTGGATGGAGCAAAGAACCCGGGTCGCCCGGTAGGGACGCCTCGCTAAAACCGTCTCCGTCAGAAGTGGCA
Source organism: Limisphaerales bacterium (assembly GCA_003152225.1). Lineage (GTDB taxonomy): Bacteria > Verrucomicrobiota > Verrucomicrobiia > Limisphaerales > UBA8199 > PALSA-1440. Next base: position 14,323 of record PLZQ01000456.1, read on the forward strand.
TGAACATGCGGTTCGCACCCGCACTCGTTGTCACGCCGCAATACACTAAATCTGGGGTCAGCGCTCTTTCCGATGGAAGGGTTACTGGGCTTGCCGGAAGGATCACGCGCCAAGCGATGCCCCGGCTCTGGCCCTTTACCCGTCTCCTGCGTCTCGGCGACCCATCCGAACCCAGCTTGGCACCCCAAACCGTCGAGCCGCTGGCCTCCGATTCCTCCAACCCTGCACCCGAACCTCCCGCGGGAGTCTCCCCGTAGTACCTCTTATCGCCGATAAGAGATAAGCTTGTTCCCAGACTCCGCTGGGAACAAGGGGCGCTTCGCGCAGCCGACAGTACGGTTTCCCATTTTTGGGATTAACGACAACATGTTGGTCGTTGTTTGGGGATTAGGGGTACTGCGGGGAGACCCCGGGGCGGCTCGGGTGGGGCTACAGAGGAATGACCGGGCGGTAGGGGACGCTGTTACCCCCATTCTACCGAAGCGAAGAACCCGAGCTTGGCCCGCAAATGCTGCAACCGCAGGATGTTCCACGATCAACGTCGGGGACACACGGGGGCTTCGCCCCGGTAGCGCCGGCAATACACCGTCGGTGCGGGCAGGACGTGGCCGAGGCCGAGGCGGATGGATGCAGCAGAAGTGCTGCAACTGCAACAGGTTGCGCGATCAGCCACAGATGGAAAACCAGATTCCGGAACACAACCCGCGCTTCTCCCGCTTTTAGTGGGCGCGACGCTTTCCTGAAATGACCTCAAGGGCGGTGTTCACAGCCTCGGTCAGGGCCGCCACACGCACGGCGACAGGAAAATCCGACGGGGCCTCCAGTGTGTAGGACAGTCGGGTCTTGTGCATGATCAGGAAGAAAGCCTCCGGCCATTGCGGGCGGGTGCGCGGATCAAAGCTGGGGCGGATGATACCATTATGCGCTGGGCGACCTTCAATGATCTCCGAGCGGTCAATCGGGCAGACCTCGCCAATGCGCGCAATCATCACTTCAGTCAGGGAAGGACGGTGGTCCGGGTTCTGTTCATAAAGGTAGAAGCCGTCCGATTCCCAATCCTCGTGCAGGCACAAACACAAATCGAAGCTCGGCTGCCGTTTCAGCCACGCAATGTGCGCCAAAGTCTCCTCCGCCACGGGCCCGAGGTATTGGCGGTTCAGATCAATACCCTGGCTATTTTCCCGGCGGTTCAGAGTGAAGCCCGTCGGATTCAGGCACGGGCACAGCCATAAGTCCAGACCTCGCGGCCACGCATTCTCCCGCAAGAGCTGGCGCACCGCCAACGGTCCCGCCGGCTCATCGCCGTGGATACCGGTGGAAATGTAGATGCGCGCCGGGTGATTCGTGACACGTGATGCGTGATCTGTGACGCGAGAGGAGGGACGGGTAAAGCCGAGAATGAGGTTCGGCCCAGGGTGAATCGCCTCGCTGGCCCAGCCATAGGTTCGAGCCGCGGCGACGCAGTCACGCTGCACGGCGTCGATCTCAATCGTGTCGCCAGAGTAGCCCTTGATGTTCTTGCCCAGCCGTTGCACGCCGCTCAGTTGGCTCCGTTGTCGTCCTGATCGGAAAAGCCGTGACGATCCCAGTTCGGGTCCAGGCCGAGGTCCTTGATCATTTGCAGGTCCTTCTCGACGGGCTGGTTGAGCGTCGTGAGGTAATTCCCCACCATCAGCCCGCTGGCGCCAGCCATGAAGATCAGGCTTTGGAGGTCGCGCAGATTCACCGTTCGCCCGCCCGCCACGGTGATTTCCTGCTTCGGCAGAATAAACCGGAAGCAGGCAATGGACTTGAGAATCTCCAGCGGGGGCAGGGGCTCCCGTTGAGCGAAGGGCGTGCCCGCGATGGGATTGAGAAAGTTCATGGGCACAATATGCACGCCGAGTGCCTTCAACGCAAAAGCCAGCTCACAGCGGTCCTCGCGCGTCTCCCCCATGCCCAGGATGCCCCCGGAACAGATCTTGATCCCCGCTTGCTTAAGGTGCTTGATCGTTTGAACCCGTTCCTCGTAGGTGTGCGTCGTACATACCTGCGGGAAGAACCTCCGTGAGGTCTCCAGGTTATGATTGTAGCATTCCAAACCTGACTGCCGGAGACGATCGGCGACCTTCTGGTTCTTAATCATGCCCAGCGAGGCATCCGGTCGAGCCTGGCCGCTCTGCTTCAACTCCTCCAGCTCGCGGCAGATCTGCTCCAGCACGGGACCTTCCTCCAGCCCGCGCCAGGCGGCGACCAGGCCCAGCGCGGTAACCCCGTTGGACTTGGCCTCCCTGGCCGCGGCCAGCACCTCCTCGCGCTTTACCAGGCCGTGGCGGGGCGAGTTGGTTTCATAGGAGGCGGATTGAGCGCAGAAGCGGCAATTCTCAGAGCAGCCGCCGGCCTTGACGTTTACGATCGAGCACAGATGGATCTTGTTCCCTTTGAAATGCTCGCGGATACGATTAGCCCAGGCAAGCAGATCGAAGATCTCCTCCCGGCTTTCGAGGTTAAACAGGCATTGGCCCTCGGCGGGGGTAATCTCCCCACCGCCCAGCACTCGCTGGCCTAGCTCGGCAATGCAGACCGTGGGACCGGCGTCAACTGGTTTCGCGTTCACGGTTGACAGCATACGCGCTGGCCCTATTTGTGCAAGCCGCGACGGCGGTCGGGTGCTGGCGGGAACGATTCGTGTGGGGCTGAGCCCAGTGATCGACCGGGCGGTGGCAGGCACAAGGGAGGAACCGAATGGTCCGGCAGGCTCAGCGCGTCCCAACCGGCACCAAGGGGGTGCGCGATGTTTATGCCGATGCGCGTGGGCGGTTATCAGCCTGGGCTTGTGCCGCGCCAGCGGGCAAAACGATGTCGTACTTCTCGCCATCGAACTTCAACACCAGGTGCACGCCCGCGAGCTTGTTGGACGCACAGAATTCGAGGGCCGCGGTGGAGCTGACGAAGTCCGCAGCCTCCGAACTGTCTGACGTCCATGAGTCAGTGTCTTTGTAGTAAAGACCGGTGTCCCTTTGCTGAAGGAGTATTCGCATACGCTGCTTCCTGCATCGTTTTTGCTGCCTCAGGCAACCCGGCGGCTGGCCCGGTGTGCCTTCGCTTTTCCAGTGATAAAACAGGCCCGGCTAACTCCGCCTAATTTGCTCCCAACTGTCTGCTCCGCGCAAGCAGGAAATGGCACCGGTGCGTGGACGGTTGGAAGCACGAGCCGGGGATGTTCCGTGGCGGCGCCTTCGTTCCCGTCGATTGGCCCGGCGGCAAACGCCCCGGACAACGCGAAAACTAGAGGAGTACTAGAGGAACACCAGAGGAACACCACAGGGTGTCACGCGAATTACACCGAGGATACCCGCCCTGCACACGAGATACTCGTCAGCCTGGCGCGCGCGGCGTGAGGCACCCTGCCAGCCAGCCAGGGCGACCGCGATATACCTTCCGCGGTACACCGGACCCAGAAAGGACCCAGAAAGGCGTTTACACGACGCCCGCTTGGCGTCTAGTCTGTGTAACTGCGATTTAAATGAAGAAGCTTATTGTTTTAGTGGTGCTCGTCGGAATCGGCATCGGTGGCTATTACGGATGGAAGAATTGGCAGAAGGCCAATGCCGCTGCCACCGTGCCGGAACGCCCGACTACCGCCACGGTCGAACTGCGCGACATTAACTTCTCCGTCAATGCCGCCGGCGAGATGGCCCCCGCTGAGCAGGTGTCCGTTCGGCCCGAAATCAACGGCAAGGTGGATATCCTCCCCGTGGATCTTGGCGACCACCTCAAGAAGGGCGATCTGCTATTCAAGCTGGACGACAAGGAACTCCAGCAGCAGCGCGCCTCCAATGTCACCGACATCGAAAAGGCGAAGCTGAACCTGGAAAAGGCTGACCGCGACCACAAGCGGGCGCAGCAATTGCTGGCCGACAAGCTCATTTCCCAGGAACTCTACGACGATACCAAGACCATCTACGAATTGGCCAAGAACGCCTTGGAAAGTGCCGAGCGCGCGCTGGCGATCGTTGATGAGCACCTGACCAAAACGGAAGTACGTGCCCCCTTTAATTGCACGGTGCTGACCCGCCCAGTCTCAATCGGTCAGGCGGTCTCGGGGTCCGACGGTTTTAACGGTGGCACCGAAGTCCTCACCATCGCCGACCTCAACGCCATGATCATCAACGCCCAGGTCAACCAGGCCGATGTCCCGCGTCTTAAGGTCGGGGAGACGGTCGAAGTCACCGTCGAGGCTGTAGTCGGCTTGCACGCGACCGGCACCGTGGAGCGCATCTCGCCCCAGGCGATCATCAAGAATAACATCAAGGGTTACCCGGCTCGCATCGTGCTCAAGAATGTGGACGAGCGTATCCGCCCGGGCATGACGGCCAACGTCAAAATCCCCGTCGCCTCGGCGGCAAACGTGACCGCCGTGCCGCTGGCGGCAGTGTTTACCGAGAAAAACCCGGACAGTGGGCTGATGGAGCGCTATGTCTATGTGCAGCAAGGCGAGAGCTTCGAGAAGCGCAACGTCAAGGTGGGTGTCTCCGATTACTCCAGTGCGGAGATTCAGGAGGGCCTCAAAGCCGGCGAGGTCGTTTCGCTCGTCATGCCTAAAGAAGAGCTCGAGAAGAAGACGAAGCAATTGGCCGTCCAGAAGAAGGCTGGCGGCGAAACCGGCGCTGCGCCCCCAAAACCCACAGCCCCTGCCACTAGTACCGGCACCAACAACACGAGAGCCTCTGCTACCAGCAGCGCGGCCTCCGATAGTGCCCCCAAGACCAGCACGGCCGCCATCAAGGTGTCGATCCCAGCCGCCATTACCACCCCACGCTGACCCGGCTCACGTTTCACGCCTCATGCTTTACGCCACATGCCCCTTGTCGAACTTCGCAACGTCAGCAAGATCTACCGCCTAGGCGAGGAGGAAATCCGCGCCCTGGATGATATCTCGTTGGACATCGGGGAGGGTGAGTTCATCTCCATCATCGGCCCGTCCGGGAGCGGCAAGTCAACGTTGATGCACATCCTCGGCTGCCTGGACTCGCCGAGCAAAGGGACCATCCGGCTCGACGGCGTGATGATCGAAAAGGCGTCCGCACGGCAGCTCGCCGCCATTCGCAACCGCAAGATTGGTTTCGTGTTCCAGTTCTTCAATCTGCTGCCCAAGCTCAATGTGGTGCAGAACGTGGAGTTGCCGATGATCTATAGCGGCGTCTCCGGCAAGGAGCGCCGTCAGCGTGCGTTGGCTGCCCTGGACGCGGTGGATTTGGCCAATCGCGCCAAACACCGGCCCAGCCAGCTTTCGGGCGGCCAGCAACAACGCGTTGCGATCGCCCGCGCCCTGGTCAATAGCCCGCGCATCGTCTTCGCCGACGAACCCACAGGGAACCTCGACTCCCACACTGGCGATGCCATCCTCAGTCTCTTTCGCAAGCTCAGCCATGAGGGCCGTACCATCGTGCTCGTCACCCATGACCCTGAGATCGCCGCCGTGACGCCGCGCCGGATTGAGATTCGGGACGGGAAGATTGCCACTAAAATCGATCTGACCCTGGCCGGCATGGACCGGCGCTCCGGGTCAGGCGAGGCTGCGGTGGTTGCCCAACCATGAGCGCTGGGCCGTTGGCAGCCTCGCCGGAAGCCCTCCGCCATTCGTGGGCGCAGCTTGGCATATCCATCCTGGCCGGCATGCGCGAGATTTGGTCGCACAAGTTCCGGTCTCTCCTGACGATGTTGGGCATTATCCTCGGCGTCTCCAGCCTGGTCGCGATGTCCGCCCTGGTCGCCGGGATGGAGAAAGGCGCCAAAGAGGCGCTCGTGGCCATCGGCGGGCTGGAAAAGGTGAGTATCACGCCCCAAGGCCTCCCCGTCGAGCAGCGGCACCTCTCCGACCAGGCCGTCGGCATTACCATCAACGACGTGGAGGCGCTTAGGCAGAGCGCGCCGTTGGTAACGCTCTTTTCGCCGGAGATGCGCATGCCGGCGACCTTGTCGGCCAAGGGAAAGACTTTCCGCCCCTGGAACTGCATGGGCGTGTGGCCTGCCGCGCTGGAGATGAATGAACACGTGATCGAATATGGCCGGATGTTCAACGAGTTGGATGATGAGATTGCTCGAAACGTGTGCGTCATCGGGACCGCCACCCGCGATGAGCTCTGGGGCGCCCCCGAGAAGGTTGGCCAGGAAATCAACCCGGTCGGCGAAACGATCTTCATCAACGGCGTGCCCTTTACGATCATCGGCATGTTCAAGCACTATGAGAGCGAAGAGGAACGCAAAGAACGCTTGCTTGCCCAGAGCAAGGCCGCGCAGCCACAGGCGGGCGGCGTGGTGCGCAACCAGGGTTGGGGCGGCAGCAAGCGTCGGTCTAACTTCGTCTTTTACCTCAAGAATGCCACTGTCTATCTACCGCTGAACACGGTTTGGATGAAGTTTCGCGCCGGCGCGAGCCAGTTCTCCATCTCTTCCGGCGGCGGCGGCAGCCGCACCATCTCCGGCACGACCGGTGATCCGCGGCTCTCGGGCTTATCAGTGAAGATCGCGACCGTGGACAAGCTGTCCGAGTCCTTGCAGCAAATCCACAATGTTCTCATGCACACGCACAAAGGGATCGAAGACTTCAGCTTCTTCACCCAGGAGGATTGGGCCGACCAGATCAACACCTTTATCCACAACGCCCGTTTGAGCGGCAGTCTCATTGCCGGCATTAGCCTGTTGGTGGGCGGCATTGGCATCATGAACATCATGCTCGCCAGTATCTCCGAGCGGGTGCGCGAAATCGGCATCCGCAAATCCGTCGGCGCGGCCACGAGCGACATCTTTACCCAGATCCTCGTCGAGTCCGTCGTCATCGCCATCCTCGGTGGCCTGACCGGGCTGGCGACTTCCTTCGCGCTGGTCAACCTGATCAGTTCTTTCTCGCCAACGGACAACGCGCCGATCATTAAGATTACCGCCCTCGCTATCGCCTTCGCCTTCAGCGTCCTGGTCGGGGTGGTCGCGGGTATCTTCCCCGCCATTAAGGCCGCGCGGCTCAATCCGATACAGGCGCTCAGATATGAGTAAGCGGGGAGTAATGGAGTGGTGGAGTAATGGAGTGCTGTCATCCCAACACCCCATCACTCCACCTCTCCATCACCCCATCCTCTCCTTCCCATGACCCTCTCCAACACCCTCATCGTCGGTCTGAAGGAAGTATGGTCGCACAAGTTCCGCTCCGTGCTCACCATGCTGGGCATCATCCTCGGTGTCGCCAGCCTGGTCGGCATGGCCGCCATCATCAAAGGCATGGAGAACGGCATGAGAGAGACCATGATCGCGATGGGCGGCGCGGATCGGGTCAACGTGGACGAACAGGAAGTGCCTGCCGAGCAGGAACACCTCGCGGACCAGGCGCCCGGCAACACCATGGCCGACGTCGAAGCCTTGCGCGGCTGCGCCCCGCTCATGCGCCTGGTGTCGCCCAAGATGGACGTGGACGACATCGTCGTGACCCGGGGCGACAAGACCTTCATGGTGTGGGATGCGGCCGGCGTGTGGCCAGCCGCGCTGGAGATGTACCTGCACACCCTCGAGCACGGACGCTTCTTCACCGACCTCGACGAGGAAAACGCCAACCCCGTGTGCGTCATCGGGACTGGCATCCGAGACGAACTGTTCGGGTCGCCGGAGCAGACCGGGCAGGAAATCATTCCGATCGGCGAGATTATCAACCTTAACGGGCAACCCTTCACGATCGTGGGCATGTTCACCCACTACGAAAGCGAGCAGGATAGGAAGAAGCGGGAGCAGGCGAAAAAGCATCCCAAGGAAGCGCAGGCCGGTCCCGCCCGCCGGAAAGGGTGGGGCCGGGGCGGCAATTGGGCCTTCGAACGCAAGAATCTCACTCTCTATATGCCGCTCAACACCGCCTGGGTCCGTTTCCGTGCCGCGGGCGATGCCAACGGCATCCCGGACAACCGGCTCTCTGACATTGGCCTGAAGGTAACGAGCCTTGATCAAATGGAACCCGCTCTGCAGCAAACGCGGAATGTCCTCATGTTCGTCCATCACGGCATCGAGGATTTCCGCTTCCGTACCCAGGAGAACCAAGTGGAGGCCATCAACAAGCAGATTCATAACGCCCGCATGAGCGGCGGGGTCATCGCCGCCATCAGCCTGCTGGTGGGCGGCATCGGCATTATGAACATCATGCTCGCCAGCATCAACGAGCGCATCCGCGAGATTGGTATCTGCAAAGCCGTCGGCGCCACCGGACTCTCCATTTTCATCCAGGTTCTCATGGAAAGCATCGTCATCGCTCTCCTCGGCGCGGCCTTGGGCGTTGCCGCCTCCTATGGCTTTGTGCGTGTGCTGGAACAGATCAGTCCCACTGCCAACGCGCCGGTTATTACCCCTGCCGCGATGAGCATAGCCATCCTTTTTAGCGCTGCCGTAGGTGTGTTCGCCGGTCTCTTTCCGGCGTTGAAAGCCGCCCGGCTGCATCCGATTCAGGCGTTGAGGTACGAATAGAGTGCCACAGGGACACTGCGGCGAGGGCATCGGCCAGTATTCGGGTACACTTTCGCAGCCTGGTTCCAGCGCCGCTCTGACGGGTAAGCCGTTTTCTGCCGCGTCTCGGACAAGATTAGTTTATATAAACATTACTATTTCCAACTCGAAAACGATCACCTCCCACAGCCGCTTTGGGTAGAGTATAGGGGATCAACCTAGCGCAAAATAGGGCCGATACTGATTGAGTCTTGCCTGGGATTCTCGTAATTTGCTGCAATGCAAACAACATTTGTTCGGCACGCGTCGGACGACGGCGGGCTCTCTGAAGCCTCCGATTCCGGGCCTGCCACACGGCGTGGCGGCCGGGTGGCCCGGGCAAAGGAACCCGCTTTCAAGGCGCGCAGCAACAGCGGCCCCAACTCTGAGCGGAACCTGATTGAGGCCTTAAGCAACTCCAAGGTATTTCAAGATTACGAGAGTGCTTTCACCGAGGCAACCGGATTGCCGGTGGCTTTGCGCGCGGTAGAATCCTGGCAGCTTCCGCATCATGGGCAGCGCAACGAAAGCCCCTTTTGTGCGTTGGTGCTGGAGACCAGCCGTGCCTGCGCTTCCTGCTTGCAGGTGCAGGAGAAGCTGGCGGCAGGCGCAACTGAGGAGCCGCACACCGTAAGTTGTCCGGCCGGTCTTTGCGATACCGCCGTGCCGGTGCGATTGGGTGACCGATTAATTGGTTTTTTGCAGACCGGTCAGGTCTTTCGCAAGACGCCGACCCAGGCGCAGTTCGAGCGCACGGCTCGTTTAGTGGCGGAGTGGGGTGTGAACGTGGACTCCGAGAAGTTGAAAGTGGCCTATTTTGCCACGCCTGTAGTACCGAGCAAACGGCACGAAGCCGTGATCAAATTGCTGGCCATTTTCGCCCAACACCTCTCGATGCTCAGCAACCAGGTAGTGCTCCAGCAGGATAACGCGGAACCGCCGGTCATCACCCGCGCCAAAGAGTTCATCCAAGAGCACCAGACTGAGAGCCTGCGGCTCGGTCACGTCGCCAAGGCGGTCAACACCAGCACTTTCTATTTCTGCAAGATGTTCAAGAAAGTGACCGGGATTAACTTCACGGATTACCTTTCGCGCGTGCGCATCGAGAAATCCAAAAACCTGCTGCTCAATCCAAACTTGCGGGTAAGCGAGATTGCCTTCGAGGTCGGGTTCCAATCGTTGACGCATTTCAACCGTGTGTTTAAGAAGATTCTGGGACAATCGCCCACCGAGTATCGGTCGCAGTTGTTGGGCAATAGCTAAGCAGATTCCTTCCCACGCCGCTGCGCGGTTGTCGTGCAAAATATGGTGAACTATTGCCAAAGCCGGTGAAGTCTGGCATAAGGTCTCCCGGCACATTGGCACCGTTCAATTCGTTTCCCGAATGAGGACACGCAAATCATGGCCCGAGATACTCGCGGACACCAAAGCCCGCGCGGCGAGGACTATGCCCGGAACCAACCTCGATCCTCTGACTCCCAAATAAACACTCCTATGCCTTCTACTATTCAAAAACCTTTCAGCGCCGCGGACCGTCAAATTGGCCGCCACCCTTTGGATGCCATCTTCTTGCCCAGATCGGTCGCCGTGGTGGGCGCCACGGAAAAGCCCAACAGTGTCGGCCGCACCGTCCTCTGGAACCTGATGAACACCCCGTTCGGCGGCCCGGTTTATCCGGTCAACCCCACCCGGTCTAGCGTGCTCGGCATCAAGGCGTATCCCAAGCTCGCCGACCTGCCGGAAAGGCCCGACCTCATTGTCGTCACCACGCCTGCCGCGATCATTCCCGGCCTGATGAGCGAAGCTGCGGACTTGGGCATCCCTGGCGCCATTATAATCTCTGCCGGCTTCAAGGAAGTCGGCCCCGCAGGCGCCGAACTCGAACGCCAGGTTCTGGCCCAGGTCCGGCGCGGCAACATGCGCCTCATCGGCCCCAATTGCCTGGGGGTGCTGAGTCCGCTTCATGGCAGCAATCCAAGCTTTGCCCCCTCCATGGTCAGCAAAGGCTCGGTCGCTTTCCTGAGCCAATCCGGCGCCCTCGGCTGTGCGGTGCTCGATTGGTCCCTGCGCGAGGGCGTTGGCTTCAGCTCCTTCGTTTCCATCGGTTCCATGCTCGACGTCGGCTGGGGCGACCTGATCAGCTATTTCGGCGACGACCCGAACACCAAGAGCATCGTCATCTACATGGAATCCATCGGCGATGCCCGATCCTTCCTGTCCGCCGCCCGCGAGGTCGCCCTGACCAAGCCCATCATTATCATCAAACCCGGCCGCACCGCCGGGGCGGCCAAGGCGGCTGCCTCCCATACCGGCTCCCTTACCGGGTCGGATGATGTTCTGGACGCCGCGTTCAAGCGCTGCGGCGTGCTGCGGGTCAACGACATCTCCGAGGTTTTCGATATGTCCGAAGTGCTGGGCAAGCAACCTCGTCCCCAGGGCAACCGCCTCACCATTATCACCAACGCGGGGGGCCCCGGCGTCCTGGCCACCGACGCGCTGCTGACCACGGGCGGTACCCTGGCTGAGATCTCCAAAGAGACCATGGAAGAACTCAACAAGAACCTCCCGTCCGTCTGGAGCCATAACAACCCGATTGACGTCATTGGCGACGCCAGCCCCGAACTCTACGCCAAAGCGCTCGAAATCGCCGGACGCGACAAGAACAACGACGGCTTGCTGGTCATTCTGACGCCCCAGGCCATGACCAACTGCACCGGCACGGCGGAGAAACTCAAAGCCTTCGGGCATATCGAAGGCAAACCTGTGCTGGCAAGCTGGATGGGGGGCAACATCGTGGCCGAGGGCGAAGTGCTGCTCAACAAGGCCAACATCCCCACGTTTGCTTATCCGGATACCGCCGCCCGGGCCTTCACCTTCATGTATCAGTATTCGGAAAACCTGCGCGCCCTTTACGAGACGCCCGTGCCTTCCGCCGACCCCGCCGACCTCGAATCCGGTCGCGCCAAGGCCAACACCTTGATCGCCTCGGTCAAGAAGACCGGCCGCACGATCCTCACCGAGGCCGAATCCAAGGACCTGCTCGGCTGTTACGGCATCCCCACGGTGATCACAAAGATCGCCAAGACCGAAGCCGCCGCAGCCAAAGTCGCGAAGGAGATTGGCTTTCCCATCGTGCTCAAGCTTTATTCCGAGACCATCACCCACAAGACTGACGTGGGCGGCGTCCAGTTGAACCTCAAGGACGAAGCCGATGTCCGCCGAGCCTTCAACGACATCAAGCAGGCCGTCACGGAGAAGAAGGGCGCCCAGCATTTCCAGGGCGTCACGGTGCAGAAGATGATCAAGCTCGGCGACGGCTACGAACTCATTCTGGGCAGCAGCATTGACCCGCAGTTTGGCCCCGTGCTGCTCTTCGGCATGGGCGGCCAGCTCGTCGAGATATTCAAGGACAAGTCCCTGGCGCTCCCGCCCCTCAACACCACCCTGGCCCGGCGCATGATGGAGCGCACCAAGATCTACCACGCCCTCAAAGGCGTGCGCGGCCGGAAGCCGGTGGACCTCGCCGCCCTCGAGAAGCTCATGGTCGGCTTCAGCCAGCTTGTCGCCGAACAGCGTTGGATTAAGGAAATCGACATCAACCCGCTCTTTGCCTCCGGCGATGACCTGGTCGCCCTCGACGCTCGCGTCATCCTGCATGACCCCAAAACCGCCGAGGAGCAGTTGCCCAAGCTGTCCATCTGCCCGTATCCGACCCAATACGTCGGCGACTGGAAGATGAAAGACGCCACGAAGGTCACCATTCGCCCGATCCGTCCCGAGGACGAGCCGGTCATGGTGAACTTCCATGAAGGCCTCTCCGAGCGGAGCGTCTATCTGCGTTACTTTAGCCCGCTCAAGCTCTCGGAACGCGTCGCCCACACCCGCCTCATCCGCATCTGCTTCAACGACTACGACCGCGAGATCGCGCTCGTCGCCGAGCGCAAGGACGGCAAGGGAAAGTCTCAGATCATCGGCGTCGCCCGCCTCAGCAAGCTGCACGGCTCCAACGCCGGCGAGTTCGCCGTGGTGGTGACCGACCAATGGCAGCGCAAAGGGCTGGGCACGGAGTTGACCAAACGCTTGGTTCAAATCGCGAAGGACGAGAAGATGGCCCGCCTGGTCGCCTACACTCTGCGCGAGAACAAGGACATGCAGCAGATGTGCAAGAAGGTAGGCTTCAAAGTCCGTACCCCCGTCGGCGAGTCCGAATGCGTCATTGAGATGGAGCTTTAACTGTCTTCAGGGGTGCTGCCCAGAGGACGGTATTGTTTGATGGGCGGTCGGTGGCCCGGGTAGGCCGCCGACGGCTTTGTTGAGGCCATACTGCGCTTTATTGTATTCGGCCAGCGCCGTTAGATAGTCAGAACGCGCTTGCGTCAGTTCTTGCTGGGCCTGGATATCTTCCAGCACGACGCCCACGCCGTACTGTTTGCGCTCGCGCGTCATCCGCAAGGTTTCGTTGGCTGTCGCCAGGTTCCGCTGGGCGATGGCAATTTGCGCCCACAAGGATTGCATCCGGGTCAAGTTGACGACGACTTGTAAGATAATGGTATCCTTGAGCTTCGCCTCGCCCAGTCGGGCCGATGCCAGCCGGGCTTTGCCCGCATTGACGCGCCCGGAGTCAAACAGCCCGCCGGGTCCAATCCGCCAACTCACGCCCAAGAGGTAATCCCCTTCGGCGCCGAAGTTGCCGGAGCCGCCGTCCGGTCCGCCCCCCAGCCCGCCCCCAAACGCCTGAGCCCCTACCGAGGGAATAAGCGGACCATAGACCGCCCCATTCCTGGCCGCCCGCGCCGCCGAGACGAACGCTTGGCTTTGTTTCAGTTCGGGTCGCGTCCGCAGCGCCTGCTCCACCAGCCCATGCATCGAAGCATTGGTCTCGAAGAGCGTGATGGGTGCTAGCAAGGTGTCCTGCGGGACCAATTCCACCGTTGAATCCAAATGCAGAATCAGCGCCAGCTCCGCCGCGGCCACACGCTGCCGTTCCAGTGCCTGGCGGAGGGTAATCTCGTAGCGTTCCGTTTGGGTTTGGACGCGCAACTCGTCTCCTTTGAAGACAATGCCGGACGACACCGCTGCGTGCAGTTGTTGTTGATAATCACCGGATGTCTTCAGCGCTTCCCTGGCTACCTCAACCAGGGCGCCGGCCTTGGCCAGATCAAAGTATCCCTGCGCCGCGCTTAACGTGGAGTCCTGGCGTTGCGCCTCCAACGCCTGGTCTGATGCTTTGACAAGTTGCTTCGCTGCGAGCGACTTGTAGATGGCATCGCCGAGGTCCATCTGCGCCGTGACCGCGCCGCCGGGGTTATAGGACTGAAAGTGGGCATCCGAGATGGTTCCAGCCGGGACGGCCTGGGCTACTCCATCGCGGCGGTGATACGCGGCGCCCGCGGTAATCCATGGGAAGAACTGCTCCTGCGCGCTTCGGCGGTTGGCCTGCAATTCGTTAAGCCGCTCGCGCGCCAGTTGAATGTCGAGATTTCGCGCCCCCGCCAGCCGTAGAGCGGTCGGTAAGTCAATCGGATACGACGTCTCGTTGGTCGGCTGCGCAGAGACCCATCCCAGGCTGGCCACCAGCACACCCGCCGCGTAAATCGTAAATCGTAAATCGCAAATCTCACTTCTCATTTGGCCTCCACAGCGGTGATCGGCTGCCCATCCGTTAGAGTCTGTTTGCCAACGAGAATCACCGGTTGGTCGAGCTTCGCGTTGAGTATCTCAACGTTTAAGCCGTCGTTGAAGCCGGTCTGGACCGGGGTCTTCTTTGCCTTGCCATCGGCCACCGTAAACACGGACGCGCCCGACTTCTCGACAACCAGCGCTTGTACCGGCACGAGCAGCGTATCCGGCTTGCGCTCGACCTCCAATCGTACACTGGCGTAAGCGCCAGGTCGCAAGTCGCCGGTCGGGTTGGGGATTTCGATCTCCGCCAGCATACTCTTGGTGGCCTCGTCCAGCGCGTGGGCGAAACGCGTGACGGCGCCAGGGAAAGGCCGATTGGGCAGTTCTTCCACCGTTACCTGCGCCGGCACACCGTTCTTGATGAACGGCACTTCGGTTTCGGGCACGAATACCTGGACGCGCACGCGGCGGTAGTCCATGACCGTGACCAGCGCAGCGCGTTGTGGCGCGTTGCCGGCCGTGGCGGCAGGGATAAACGCGCCGGGATCAACAAAACGTGCTGTGATCACGCCCTCGAAAGGCGCAATGATCCGCGCATACTGCAGCAGCGTCTGCGTCCGCTGAAGTTTGGCCTGCGCGATTTCCCATTGGCCTCGCAGGTCGTCCACCGTCTGCGGGATGACCAGGTCCGGCGCTCTTGTGCGTGCCTCGGCCATCCGCTCGTAGTTGGTGCGGCTCACCGCCGTCTCGGCCCTGTATTGCGTTTCGTCGGCCAGCAACTCGGGCACTTCAACCTCGGCCAGCAGTTGCCCTTGCTTGACCGCGTCGCCCTTATCGACAGTAAGCGTCTTGAGATAGCCTGATACCTTGGCGTAAAGCGTAGCTTCCTGATAAGCCAGGATACGGAAGGAGGGCAGGGTGATGGTGCGGGCGATCTCGCCGCGTCTGGGCAGTACGGTCTGCACGGCGACGGGAGTAACCGCCTTTTGTGGGGCCTCAGCCGGGGAACGTCCACAGCCGAAAAGCGATGCAAGACCGAGGAGGGTGGCAAAGAAGCAGAACGGCCAACCCTTCCATGCCTGCATTTCGGACTTCGGGTTTCGGCCTTCTTTCGGCCTTCCCTCCGTAAGTTGCCTGGAGTTCAAATTGTTCGCTCGCATAGTCAATTCTCCTCACGCCGCGCCCGCAGCCGAGCCTTGGGCGTCATCCGGGTGCAGGGACGCCGATCGTCGGTGCGCCGGCCCTTGGATGAGCGCGAACGCTGCCGGCAAGACCAGCAGTGTCGCCATGGTAGCAAATGCCAATCCGCCGATTACGGCTTGGCCAAGCGGGGCTGTCTGCTCCCCACCCTCACCCAAGCCCAGCGCCAGCGGCACCATGCCCGCGATCATGGCCAGGCTCGTCATGAGAATCGGCCGCAACCGGCTACGTGCCCCCTCCACCGCGGCCTCCGCCGCCGAGAGTGGGGTAGGGGTCTCGCCTGCCTCCCCAGACACGGGCAGGCGAGACGCCTGCCCTAATCTGGCGCGCTCGGCAAAGGTCACCAGCAGGATAGCGTTCGCCACTGCCACCCCAATCGCCATGATGGCCCCCATGAACGATTGGATGTTAAGCGTCGTTCCGGTCGCCCACAGCATAACGACCACCCCCGCAATCACCGCCGGCGTCGTCACCACCACCAGGAATGATAGTTTCAGAGACTGGAAGTTAGCCGCCAACAGAAGAAAGATCACCACTACAGCCAGCAGCAACCCGGCGCGCAAGCCGCCCAGCATCTGTTCCAATGGCACGATCTGCCCGCGCACGGCGACGTTCACGCCCGCCGGTGGCGTCCCGAGTTCCTTCACTCCAGCGATCACCTGCCGTGCTACGGTGCCGAGATCTGCCCCGGCGATGTTGGCCGTCACGGTAATCATGCGCTGCATGTTGTAGCGTTGATACTGGCCGACGGCCGTGCCTTCGGTGACCTTGGCCACATTGCGCAGCAACGTTCCCTGGCCGTCGTGATTCATGACCGGCACGTTTCGTGCCTGCTCCAGCGAATCCATCTGCGCCTGCGGAATCTGCACCTGGATTTGGTAGGAAACGCCGCTGTTAGGGTCAGCCCAATAGTTGGGGACTACAAATCGGCTCGACCAGGTCGCCGTCACCAACGACCGTGAGACGTCAGACATCTTCACCCCCAGCAACCCGGCCTTCTGGCGGTCCACAGTCACGTCCACGGTCGGATAATCGAGCGACTGGCCGAATTGCACGTCCCGCAGGTGCGGAAGCCGTTGCAACCGGTCTTTGATGGTTTGCGCGAACGCACGGTTGGACGCCAAGTTCGGGCCGCTCACCGCCACCTCGATCGGCGTCGGCGACCCGAGGCTCATCACGCGGCTCACGATATCGCTCGGCTCAAAGGAGAAGCTCACCTCCGGCATCTGCGCCGTGAACTTCCGGCGCAGGCGCTCCTTCAACGCCTCGATCCGAATGGGTGCGCCCTTCTTCAACTGCACCTGCAACACGCCCTCCTCCGGTCCGCCGTTCCACAAATAGATCAGGTTGATCGGGTAATTTGCCCCATGCACTCCCACAAAACCGAGTGTTATCTCCACGTTCTGCGGGCCGGCTTCCTGTTTAATCAATTCCAGCGCCCGCAGTGCGACGGCCTCCGTGCCATCGATCTGCGTGCCCGCCGGCGCGCGCAGCCGCACTTGGAGCTGCCCTGCCTCCACCCGCGGGAATATCTCGGTCCCAAGCCCGCGCCCGATGAACGCAATGATGACCCCTGTGATCACGAGATACGCTGCCGCCACCAGCAAACGCCACCCCACCACGCGACGCATTAGTCCGGCATAACCGCGCTGAAATCGCGCGAACCCACCTTTGCTGGCGTCTCGGCCTTCCACCGCCTGCTCGTGGCCGCGCAGCACCCAGACCGACAGGATCGGCACCAGGGTACTCGACAGCAGATAAGAGGCGACCATGGAGAAGCCGACGGCCAGCGAGAGCGGAAGGAACATGGCCTTGGCCGCACCCACCATGAACAACGCGGGCGTGAACATCGCCAGGATGCAGAGCATCGCCAACAAACGGGGCCCGGCGGTTTCAGTGGTCGCGTCCAACGCGGCGCGTCCTAGCGACTTGCCACGCGCGAGATGGACATGGATGTTCTCAATCGAGACCGTGGCCTCGTCCACCAGGATGCCCACCGCCAGGGCCAGACCGCCCAAGGTCATAATATTGACGGTCTGTTTAGTGATCCATAGCGCCAGCACCGCGCTCATCAACGAGAGGGGAATGTTGATCACCACGATGAATGCGCTGCGCCAATCCCGCAGAAAGAGCAGAATCATCAACCCGGTCAGCATAGCCCCCAGGGCGCCCTCCAGAGTCAACCCCCCGATCGCTCGCGTCACGTAGGGCGACTGGTCAAATTCGTAGCTCACCTTCACATCCGCCGGCAGCACGCTCTGGAACTTCCCCAGGTTCTGCTTCACCAGGTTGACCACCGACATCGTCGAGGCATCCGAGCGCTTGGTCACCGGGATATAGACCGTGCGCCGGCCATTCACGAGCGCGTAGCTGGTCAGGATGTCCGAGCCGTCCACTACCGTCCCGATGTCGCGCACGAACACCGTCGGATAGACGCCTGTGCGGATCGGCACGCTCGCCAGGTCCTGGATGTTCTTGACCACCGAATTCAACGGCACCATGGGATACTTGCCGCCGATGGGCATATTGCCGGACGGGCTGATAAGGTTCGCCGCCGTAATGGCCGAAACGATCTCATCCGGCGCCATGTTCAAGGCGCGCAGTCGCTCGGGCTTCACGTTGATCAAAATGCTCCGGGCGCTCCCGCCGAACGGCGGCGGCGCCGACACGCCCGGCAGCGTCGCAAACAGCGGCCGCACGCGGTTTAGCGCCAGGTCCTGCATCTCACCCACCGTCCGCGTCTCGCTCGAAAATACGAGGTCGCCCACCGGCACGCTCCCGGCGTCAAACCGCATCACGAACGGCGGCACCGTCCCGGGCGGCATGAACGC
>PLZQ01000236.1 GCA_003152225.1 Limisphaerales bacterium
ACGGATTGTTTGAACTGCCCATCGCTGCTTAAATGGCAATTCGCCATGTACACGGCGCAACGGACGCCTATTCTCCGCATTCGGGTTGCGGCGGACGTTCCTCTGGCGGAACGCACGCACTTGGAAGTGCTGCGTACGGACACTCCGCTCTTTGGCAAGCTGATCGAGTCACGGCGCAACCGCCGGGAATCCTGGTTCCATCGGCCTGCGGGCCGGATTGACGTCTGCAATGTTCCCATTCCTGTCAGGAGAATTACCGTGGCATCGAATCCGTATCCATAAGGCTTGGAGGGTGCTGCAGCGCTCGCAGCTAATGATATGCCGGCGTGGCGAATCCGTCACCCGTGGCACACCTCCGCTCCACTAGGGGCTGCGAACAGCGCGACGAAACTGCGAACCGCCGTCACGTCGTTTCGCCGGAATGACGTGCCGCCAGGAGGCCGGAATGGCGGCTGACCGAGCGACGAAGCACTAAAGAACGCGGGTCTTAATTTGCTTTGATTTCGGTCGGCGGAGAATCCTTGCGATTTGCCGGGGGAACCGGCGGGGATCAATGGGCTTAGTGATATAATCATCGTAGCCGGCTTTGAGCGCAGCTTCCCGTGTCTCGGGGTTGTCGTAGCCAGTGACGGCGATGACCGGGATCTGCCGGGAGTCAGCGTGGGCCTTGAGTTCGCGCACGAGGCCCAACCCATCGACGATCGGCATGCGAATGTCCGCCAGGATGAGGTCGGGCGGGGCACGCACGATGGCAGCCACTGCCGCCAGGGCGTGCTCGGCCTGTTCGACCTCGTAACCAGCCTCTTCCAGCAGGGCGGCAAACACTTCGAGGATCTGGGGGTCGTCGTCCACGAGGAGAATCTTTTTCTTCGCGCCCGGCTTGCTCGGTTTTGGTTTCATAGTTTCGATCACTTCACGCGTGCTGTGAGGGGCAGTGGCCCTTCATAGAGACATTCTGAAGGTCGTGAGCCCCCCAACGCCCGGCAGCGCCAGGCGGTCGGATGGGCCTGCTGACTTCATAGCATTCTATTTAGAAACATGGCAAGGCCAGCTTTATCTTAACAAAAAACGGACACAATGAACGGACCGTAACTTTTTTTGACCCCCGACCCATTGTGCCACTGTGGTCATTCATGTCACCAGGTCGCCGGAATGGCGGCTGATTATGCCGTCCACCTCCCATCGTCGTTGATGCTCTTGACCAGCGCCGCGCGGCCATTTACAAAAGCGACAACCATTACACCTCGACCGACCGTCAATCCTTGCTCCCCAGCGGGAACCGAGGCTGTGCGAGGTCTTTTCCGATTGATGCGGCCGTGGGTTCCTGGGCACAGTCTGCGGCCCTCTTGGTGCGCCAAAGTCTGCCGTTAGTCTGTTTGAGGCTGGCGCGGCGCAACGAAAACGGGCAAGAGATTGGCTTGAAGGAAAAGAAACTGATGAAGAGCCTCAACCACAAATCGAAAGATCAGCCCGGGTCGCCCCGGGCGATCAATTCAATCGCCCCATTTGTGGGCAGCCTGGCTACAGGCGTCCTCTTGGCCATCTCCAACCCGCTCAGTCAAGCGGCCGGGGAACCGGACGGTGGGTCGCCAGTCGTCGCTGGCGCCAAAACCGATGGAACCAGCGACAGCACCGTCGCGATTCAAAAGTCCCTCGACGAAGCCGCTAAAGCAGGCGGCTCCGTCCATTTGCCGCCCGGGCGTTATCTTGTCAAAGGCAGCCTGCATATTCCACCTGGGGTCACGCTCCAGGGTGCCATAGAATCACCCGTCTGGAGTGAGCCGCTCAAAGGCTCAATCCTCCTGGTCACGGGTGGGCGGAACCAGGAGGACGGGCCGGCGCTCTTTGAGATGGGCCATTCTTCCGCCGTGCGCGGCCTGACGGTATGGTATCCTGAGCAGCAGACCACCAACATCGTCCCATACTCCTGGACCTTCCATTTGCAGGGCAACGACAACACCGTTGAGAACGTCACGCTCATCAATTCGTATAACGGCATCCGCATCGGTCCGGAGGGCAATGTCCGGCACCGAATCCGAAGCGTTTATGGTTGCGTCTTACGCCGGGGCCTTCTCGTGGATGGTTGCAGCGACATCGGCCGCATTGAGAATGTGCAGTTCCACTGTCATTGGTGGTCGGCGCCGGAGGTGGGCGGGGAATGGAAGCCCGTCCACGAGTTTATGTGGAAGAATTGCGAGGCGTTCATTTTCGGGCGCACCGACTGGGAATACGTCAACAACACGTTCGTCTTCCCGGTCAACGTCGGCTACCGCTTCATCCAAACCAAGGCGGGAGCGGCCAACGGCCAGTTCTCCGGGATCGGCGCCGATGAGGCCCAGGTGTGCGTGAAAGTGGAGGAAATCCAGCCGATGGGTTTGCTCATTTCCAATGGGCAGTTTGTCTGCATGCACGGGGACCAGCGTGTTGAGGTATTGATCGAAAAGACCTGTAATGGCTCCGTGCGCTTAGTGAACTGCGCCTTCTGGGGGCCAGCCCGTCAATGCGTTGTGTCGCACGGCCGCAGCTTTGTCTCGCTCAATGATTGCTATCTCAGCAGCACCGGGCGGGAGAAGAACTCGGGCGTCTCGTTGGTCGAGGCTGACGGTGGTAAGCTGCAAGTGCGCGGGTGCAGCTTCGGCACCGACGAGCCGAGCATCGCCCTGCGCAAGGGCTTGCGGCATGCCATTGTTACCGAGAACAACGGCGTGCGCGGGGCGGAGATCCTGAATGAAATCGGTGATCAAGCGGTCATCGCCAATAATGAGCCGGCAGGGAATGGGCCTTAGCTGGAGAAGCGAAGGTCTGATTCTGTTCCGGTTATTCTGGCAGACCTGTCGAGGCGGTCTGCAAAGCGAATCTGATCTGGGCGGAAATTGGGCTTGCCGTCGTTGGGCGCGGTGATCGAGGCTGCGCCGGCTGAAGAAGATGATGGTTAGGTTTCCTGCAAAAATGTTCCAGACCACATTTGAATGGTCGGAGTCAGGCAATCGTGGTCTAATCCGCTACGAATGATTCGCCGCCTGCATACCCTCATCGCCCGGATTCAAAGGTTGTTTGCGCCGAAGCACGGGGGTGCTGACCGGCCACGGTTGACGGCGATGTATCTGGATCAAACGAATTTGCCGGCCGGCGCCGCGAAGAGGGGTGCAACGAGTCAGGAGCGGCAAAACGGGAAGTTCGCTCAGAAAAGGGCGAGGGCGGATTAGAGACCATCGTTTAGGCATTCGGCAGCAGCACTGGCTCATTGGCTGGTTGGCTTGAAGCACTGGGTCGCGGAATCGACGGATTGCCTGGTGGCTGAATCCCCTGGTCGCCAGGTCGCCGGAGCCTGTACGGTGTGGAAATCCATCCG
>PLZQ01000228.1:0-4656 GCA_003152225.1 Limisphaerales bacterium
GTGTCCGGCAGGCCCTTGGCCCAAAGAACCACACTCAGTTGCTGGGCCGTGCCGTCATCGAAGGTCGCGCGATAGCCTGGGTCCGAGCTGACGCTGTTGCTAATGAGCACCGCCCCGCCCGAGGTGGCGAGGTCCAGCGACGAGCCAACGGCCCCGGGAGGCACGTCGGTCGAGAAGCTGACCGTCAGACCGTCGCTCAGCACGCCATCGTGCGTGCCGGCCGGCGTGTAGCCTGACTTGTCCGCCAGGTCTTCCGAACCGCTAAGCCAGCGGCCAATCAAGCCGGAAACCGGCAGCACCGTGAGGCCGGTGGTGTCACTGAGCAAGCTGGCACAACCGGTCGTCAAGCGGGCGAAGCCCAGGCCGGTGCCGGCCACGGTCAGATTCTGGCTGGACGCCGCGGCAGCCGCAAAGGTCAGCGTGGTCACGGGGGCTGTGCTGCCGTTGATCGTGAGGACGCTCGGGTTGCTGTTGGTCACATAGACGGTGACCGCGACGGTCGCGTTAAAGTTGTTGGGAATGCTGACGGTCACGGTTGAGCTGCTGCCGTTCACGAGGGATGGACTGGCCACCGCCAGCTTGGTCGCCGGCACCAGGGTGCCCGGAATGGAGACATTGTCCATGCTGAGCCAGCCCCAGCCGCCGCGCCCGGCATTAATGAGATCCAGGGTGCAGTTGACGCCCACGTAGGGAGCCAGTTCGGCTGCGGTGAACGTGACGGTGACCATGGTGTCGCCTTCGCTGGTCCTGGGTTTGGACAGCAAGAAGACGCCGTCGCTGACGCGGCGTAGGGACACGCCCCTCCAGCCGGTGGAGCTATCGGCGATATACGATACCGATGTGTCATTGGCGGGCGCAGGTCCGTGGGCCATGCCCCGCGCCATCTGCGCTGTCAAATCACCCGAGCCGTCCAGGGTAAACTGCGGCGAGCGGAGCCATAGCGTATTCAAGTGATTATCGTTTTGGCCGCCAATCGGGTCCACTTGGGTGCCGTTGTTGCCGAACACATTGTCATCGACCGAAGGGGGCTGGAGGGTTGTCGGATAAGGATCGGTGACGTTGGGTGCGAGGTCGAACCAGGCTCCGGCGCCGGTATTCAAGGCAGGATCCCAAACCCGGTTGTGCCAGCCTTGAAGCGTCGCGTTGTTGAAATCATACGTCAGGGTGGCGGACCTCCCGGGGACCGCTGCCAGTAGCAATGCGATGGCCCCTAGAAGGGCGCACACGATTCGCGCAGGGAAACCGGCGCGGTTTGGTTTCGGTTTGGTCATGCTAGGTTCATGCGACGCGATTGCCGGGGCACGGAGCCACCGGGGTGTGGATTGGATTCTGGTGTTAGTCTTCATGGTATTGTTGCGTATCTCATTGCGAGCGGTCGCGGAGGTGAATCGCACCTTCGCCCAGTGCCTGTTGATTCGGATTGAGGGCAGTCGTTTTATATTCTTACCCTGCGGCGGCATGGTTGCCTGGCTCAAGGACTTAGGGCAAGGTTAATTTTGCCAATCGCGAACTTTAATTTGTCCTTTGTCCGGATTTCCAACGAATGCTCCCCCTCGCGCGGTCCGTACAGCATAGTTACACCAGTGCATCGGCAGATGCGCTGGTTCGCAATTCTGAAGCGCCGCCCGACCACGGCGCTCCTGACCGGAGAGGGTGCCGGCGGGGCCAATTCATGAAAGGGGCGGGGACAACTGTCCGCGCCCCGTTCGGCGGAGCCTTCGAGCTGCGGCGTGATGCAGCCCGACCGGCTGCATGGCCGTGCGTGGATTGGTTTGTGGCATGGCCCTGGATTTGCTCTGTGTTGACGCGTTAATCAAAGCGTAACTCTATGACATTGGACCAGGCAACGAAGTTAATCAAATCTTGCGCCGAACAGATGGATGCGTGGTATAAGCGCGCCGTCTTCGACGAGTGGGCTGTCATCTCCCTGGCTGGCCGGAGGGGCCGTGTTCTGGCCTACATTGGCCCGCGGCGGGAGGGCTTCCAGAAGAACTTTCTCACCGATGTGGCGGCGCTGCGGGAGGGGTTGCTGAACCCTAAATACAGCGTGGGGGACTTTGAGTTCGCGCGGCAAGGGATCGGGTCGGCCTTCGAATCGTTCATGGTGGTGGGGCAGGGAATATACCTGATTTGCAACAACACCGTCCAATCAATGGACAGCATCACGCAGGACTCGCGCTGGTTGGGAGCGCAAGTGCCGTTTGTGGAGTTGAGTGACCGGTTCCGCGCCAATCCACTGGCGCTCGCGGTGTAGTCGGGAGCTTACTTTACCAGCCCTTCGCAAAGGAAGACCACGTAGGCGGCGATCATTACCCAGCCCATGAACCTGGGCAGGCGCCCTAAGACTGCGACAAAGAGGAAATGCAGCACCGCCGCTCCGAGGAGGATGCACATGCCGGTCTGGAAGAACGCGGGCAGTTGAACGGGCCGGTAGAGGGCGTAGATCCCAATGCAGAGGGGGATGCTGATATGCCCGTCGCCGACCTGGGAGGTATAGACGACTTCGGGATTCCCGCGCCAGCCGTAGTAGAGGGCGAGCAGGCCGTTGGGCAGGACCATGAGCCAGCCGCTCAGCCAGCCGAGGTGCTTGGCGCTGATGAAGCCATTGTGGATGTGTGACAGCCAGTCCACGAGCCAGTCGGTGCTCAGGTAAATGGCGTAAGCGCCGATGGCCAGGATGGCCAGGTCGAGGGGCAGCATCCAGCTAAAAGACTTGTTCTGCCGCACGTTGCTCTTGAGCACGTCGAACAAGTGGAAGCATTGCCAGAAGAGGAACAGGCCGATGAGGACCAGGCCGTCGCCGAAGTCGAGCCGGCCTTTGCGCGCCAGGGCCCAGACGGCGCCGGTGAAGAACAGCACGGCGGTGAGGGTCAGCAGGAGGGAAAGCCGGTTGATTCGGTGTTCCTTGTCATTGGGCTTCTTGCCGGGCTTGGCCTTCTTCGCTTTGGCGGCGGGGAGGACGTTCATGCCCCAGAAGATGGTCGGCAGGCCGATGAGCAGGGTCATGTTGGTGACGTTGTTGACGAGCGAGTTGGTCACCACCTCCTCGCCCGGACCGCCCTTGGCGCCGAGCACAAAGGCGAAGATCAAGTTCCCCATCCCCGAGCAATAGGGCATGACGAGGGTGCCGAGGACCGTGCCCTCGACGCCGCTCTCGGTCATGGCTTCGAGCCGCCAGATCATGAGGAATGAGGCGGCAATGAACAGGCCCAGGAAGCACCACGGCGCCCAAGCGCCGGTGCTCTCCATCCATATCAGAAACGAATTCAACGGGCGCAGTCTGGCAAGGGACCGGGGCCGCGCCAAGCGGGTTTTGATTTCAGGCGTTGCCTAACTTCGCAGCCACGTCTTCCGGCGTGAGGCCATAGAGCTTGACGGTTTTGTGGCGCGAGGTGTGGCCGCGGACGAGGTCCACGCGGTTGCGCGGGCAGTTCAGTTGTTGCGCCAGCACCTTGATCAGGGCTTCATTGGCGGCGGCATCAACGGGGGGGGCGGTGACTTTGATGCGGAGTTCGTTGCCGAGCGCCTCCCCGATCTCGTTGGCAGACGCGCGCGGCTGGAGCTTGACCGACAGGAGGACGCCGTCGGCCTGGACGCGGAGAAAGGCTGGCAAGTTCATCGGTTGAAAATGAATTCTGGCCGAGTGCGGCCCGGAAAGCTAGGGTATAAGTTCAGGAAGACGATGTTTAACGCAAGCTTTCTCTTTGCTTCATTGATCTGGGGCTCCATTGGGGTGGGCTTCGCGATTTACGGCAAGAAGCAGAGAGCGGTGGTGCCTTTGGTGGGCGGCATCCTGCTGATTGCGATTTCCTATTTGATCAGTTCGGCGCTCCTGATGTCGCTGGTGGGCGTAGCGCTGGTGGCTGGCATTGTGTGGGTGGGAAGGTATGTGGACTGAGCGGCACTTTATGAAACGCATTGAATTTGGATGGTCCCTGGCGCTGGCCTTGGGACTGGTGTGGGTGGCTGGTTGCGCGTCAGAGCCGGCCAAACCGGCGCCGCAGCCGACTGCTCAGCATAAGGAGGCGACGGCGCTGTCGCCCGTCACGAATGCTGAGGCGAGAATTACCCTGCCGACCGGCGCGGCCCTGCCGCCGTTGTCCTTTGAAGGCGAGGGTTGGCAAGCGATCTTCGATGGTCAGACCCTGGCCGGCTGGCGCGAGACCGCGTTCGCGGGCCACGGGGAAGTGCATTGCCAGGACGGCGTGATCGTGCTGAGCATGGGGGACCCGTTCACCGGGCTCAATTGGACTAACGAATTCCCCAAGATGAACTACGAGGTGGCGCTGGATGCCATGCGGGTGATGGGCTCGGACTTCTTCTGCGGGCTGACGGTGCCCGTGGGGACCAACTGCTGCAGCCTGATTGTCGGCGGCTGGGGGGGATCGCTGATCGGTATTTCCAGCCTGAATGGCATGGACGCGTCGGAGAACGAAACGACCAAGTTCGTTAGCTATGAGACGGGGCGCTGGTATCGCATCCGGCTACGGGTGACTGAGAAACGCATTCAGGCTTGGATCGATAAGGAGAAGCTGGTGGATATCGATACCACCGACAAGCGAATCTCCGTTCGCCCGGGGGACATCGAGCTTTCCCAACCGATTGGCGTGGCGGCGTGGCAGACGGCGTCGGCGCTGCGCGAGATTAAGTTCCGGC
>PLZQ01000228.1:4672-29521 GCA_003152225.1 Limisphaerales bacterium
TTCAGCGTTCTTGTTGATGGCCCTCGGCGTCTGTCGGGAGGCGCAGGCTTTGGGGGACAATCATCCCCGGGCACCGTTACCTTTTGCGGTTCCTGCTTAAGCATAGGGCGGAACGATATGGCTAACCTTGAAAATACAGCTTCCGCGAAGCGCAAATGCGTTGGGTGCGGCGCCGAATTGCCTGGCACTACACCGCCCGACCTATGCCCGAAATGCCTCCTCAAGCTCGCTATGGAAACCCAGCCGGGACCCGGTTCCGGGAGCACAGTCGTGCTCTCCGGGACCGGGGTGAAATCCCGCGGCTTGCCGCAGCCGGGTGAGCAATTTGGCCATTACGCGATCGTCCGTGCCCTCGGCGCGGGCGGGATGGGCGCGGTCTATGAAGCCGAGGACCTGGAGAGCGGGCGGCGCGTGGCGCTCAAGGTCTTGAGTCACCGNNAACAGCGTCTATATCTTCGGCACCGAGGAGATTGGCGGCACGCCGGTCATCTCGATGGAACTGGTCTCCGGCGGCACCTTGCAGGAGCGCGTGCGCGCCCGGGGACCGTTGCCGGTCGGCGAGGCGGTGGACTGTGTCTTGCAGGTCATCGAGGGGTTGGAGGCCGCCCAGCGCATCGGTATCCTGCACCGGGATGTTAAGCCTTCCAACTGTTACATGGGCGAAGCCGGCGCGGTGAAGATCGGCGACTTCGGCCTCTCGATTTCCACTGCCGTCCGCACCGAGCCCGCGCTCACTGCCACCGGCGCCTTTCTCGGCACGCCCGCCTTTTGCTCGCCGGAACAACTGCGCGGCGAGGAACTCAACGCTCGCTCGGACATGTATTCGGTCGGCGCCACCATTTTCTACCTGCTCACCGGGCGCACGCCTTTTGACGCGCCGAACATGGTGCAGTTGCTGGCCACCGTGCTCGAACAGCGCGCACCGTCGCCCAGAAAGTTCCGTCCCGAGATTCCCAAAGGGCTGGGCAAGGTGGTGCTGCGCTGCCTGGAGAAGCAGCCGGGGGAACGGTTCAAGAATTACGCCGACCTGGCCCAGGCGCTGGCTCCTTACAGCTCGGCTGCGCCGACGCCGGCGACCTTGAGCCTGCGGTTCCTGGCCGGTGTGTTGGACACGACGATCATGGGGTCGCTGGCGATGGTGATCAACCTCTCGGTGTTCGGGTCACCGATGGCCTTTCTGAGCCAGGCTATGGAGCGCTCGCCAATGCTGCTGGCCTGTGTGCTCGGGTGGTTCTGTTTGGCGACGGGGTACTATGCTTTGTTCGAGGGCCTGTGGGGCGCCGCGGGCGGCAAAGCCCTCTGCCGATTGCGTGTGGTGGGGCCGGACCGTAATCCGCCCGGCTTCGCGCGCGCCTGGTTTCGGGCAGTGACCTACATTGTGCCGCCGCTCCTGCCTTACTGGATGTTCTTTGGCACGAGCCCAAAAGCATACTTGAGTTCCTCGCAACTGACCCAGACGCTCCTGGGGCTTTCCATCTATGTAATCATGGCGCTGCTGTTCGTCACCGCGCGCCGGCGCAACGGCTTCGCTGCCGTGCAGGACCTGCTTACCAAGACCCGGGTGATCTCCCGGGCTGCCGGCAGTTCGCGGCCTGTGCTGTCAGCGAGCGATGCTCCGCCGCCAGCCGTCGAGTCGGCCATCACCATCGGCCCATATCACGTGCTGCAGGCGCTCAGCGAATCTGCGGGCGCGAAGTGGTTTCTGGCCTACGACTTGAGGCTCCTGCGCAAAGTCTGGATTCGAGTCGTGCCCTCGGGCACCCCGCCAGTTCCGGTTTCGTGGCGCAGTCTGGGCCGGGTTGGCCGGCTGCGCTGGCTCACCGGAAAGCGGTCGGCCGAGGAAAACTGGGACGCCTTCGAGGCGCTGAATGGGCAGCCCTTTCTGGAACTGATCGGCAAGCCGCAACCGTGGCGCGTGGTGCGTTACTGGCTGCATGATCTGGCCACGGAAATCAGCGCCGCGGAGAAGGATGGCACGCTGCCGGAACTTGCCTTTGACCGCGTGTGGATCACCGGCGAAGGCCGGGCCAAGCTGCTCGACTTCTCCGCACCGGGGCCTGACGGGAAATCCGAATCCCGAAATCCGAAGGCCGAATCGAATCTACTTCCGCCAACTCAAACCGCTCAAGGCTTCCTGGCCGAAGTAGCCGCGGCGGCATTGGGAGGGACTGGGGGAGCGAGCGCAAAGGCCGTGGGTGATGTGGCGGTGCCACTGCCGCTGCACGCGCGCGCTTTCCTGAAGAGCCTGTCGCAAATGGCCGGCGCGGATGCCGTGGTGGCGGCGCTCAAGCCGCTCTTGAACCGCGTGGCGGCGGTTTCACGCCTGCGGCGGGCTGCCCTGGTTGGCGGCTGCATAGTCTTTCCGCTGATGGCGTGCGCGGGCGGTTATTTCGCCATGAGCTTTCTGCAGGATCTTACCCGCAAGACTCCGGGCTTGATGGAACTGAACAGCCTGCTGCAAATGCGAACATCGGGACGGTTTTGGGGAGGTAAGAACGCCCAGTTGCCTGATGACCGCCAGATCGGCATCTATATCGCCCAGCATTATCGCGGCCTGATCACCAACTCTGCCTCGTGGTCGAGTCCGATGGTGCTCGCCTTGATCAAAGGAGACGGGAGGAAGTTTGCGGAACAGAGCGTGATCGAATACGCCGCACCCAGCGAAGCCGAGATCGCCGACGCCGAAGCCACGGTGGGCAAACACGTGCCCAAGCGGGAGTTCTTCGCCGAGAAACTGCCTCCCTCGATGCCGGTTATGGTGCTGGCTGCGTCGCTATTGTTTTATGTTGGCCTGCCGGCCCTGATCGCGGCGCTGCTATTCCGCAGCGGGGTGGTGTTGCTGATCGCCGGGGTAACGTATGTGCGGAAGGATGGCATGCGCGCCTCGCGGTTGCGCCTGTTCTGGCGGTCGCTAGTGACATGGAGTCCCGTGGTCCCGATGTTTATGGTGTCCATTGTTGCGATGGCCAAGCATTGGACCTGGCAACCATGGCTGGCGCTGGCGCTGCTCGGCCTGCTGGCCGCAGTGTCGCTCGCCTTGCCGGTGCGCGGCCTGCAAGACCGCCTCGCCGGTACGTGGCCCGTGCCGCGTTGACTTTGTCTCTTCTAATACAACAAACTACAACCGCAATTTGATCTATGAAAACCATCTTGATCTGGTTCCTGGCCGCCACTTCGCTGACCTTGGCGGCGGTTTGCGTGGTGCAAACCCAAAAGTTCTCCGGCCAGCAAACTCAGCTCACGTCCCTCAAGACGGAGGTGGACGAGAAAGCACAGCAAGTTGAGGCGTTGCAGGCCGCCCAAAAACGGTCCGATCAGCAACGCCACGNNAATGTTATCGCAGTGGCCCCAGTCCCGCCACCCCCGGTCTCCGAAAGCGCAAAGCCCGACGACGGAAAAGGCGGCTTTGGCAAGATGTTGGCCAAGATGATGGAGGACCCGGATACCCGGAAGATGATCCGCGACCAGCAGCGCATGATGATGGACCAGATGTATGCCCCGCTGGTTAAGAAGATGGGCCTCACGCCGGACGAAGCGACGCAATTCAAAGATCTGCTCGCCGACAATGCGATGAAAGCGGCGGAAAAGGCTACCTCCATGTTCGGTGGCCTTGGCTCCACCAATAGCGCCGACGCATTGAAGGCCATAACTGCCGAACAGAAGACCTTTGACGACCAGGTCAAGGGCCTGCTGGGTGACGACCGTTACGCGCAGTACAAGGATTACCAGGAGACCGTGGCCGAGCGCACGTTGCTCAACCAGTTCAAACAGCAAGCCGGGAGCGACTACAACCTGAATGACCAGCAGAGCGAGGCGTTGCTGACCTTCATGAAAGAGGAACAGAAGAGCGTCGCCGCCAGCACGGGCCTTCCGGTGGGCCAAACCGATAAGGACCCGGCCAAGCTTCAAGCCATGTTTTCCGATGGCAAGGTGGATGAACTCATTCAGGCACAGGAAACTGTTGGCCAACGGGTGTATGACCGCGCCCGGACCATCCTCTCGCCCGATCAACTGGACACCTTAGGCAGGTACCAGACCAACCGAATGCAGATGATGCGGATGGGCATGACCATGATGCGGAAGATGTTCACGCCGGACAGTCCAGCCGCCGGCGCCGCCCCGGCCAATCCGTGAGTCGCCGCGCTGCGGCGCGAGGATAGCTCAGTGCGGGCGAAGTTGAAGCCACTCCCGAACGCGGAGCAAGCCACCGACTAGCCAGGCACACTGGCACTGCTCCGTTGTTGTTCCGTTGTATATCGGTTGTACTTCCGTTGTATTTCGGTTGTACGCCGGTTGTACACGCCTTACTCACCCATCCCACATACATTAATGCGCACCAGCAGGGTATCGTCCACCGCGACATCAAGCCGGAGAACTGCGCACCTGGTATGAGGAACACACGCTCGCGGCCTCGGCGCCGGGGCACGAAACCAAGCTTCGCGTTTTCACCACCAGCAACCCTCAGCAGGAGGAATCGGCGCAGATAGACTTCCAATCATCACTTAGCCAATCGATTCACAGAATGCTTCCGTACCGTTCTGTGGGGTCGCGCAACATAAGCCACACGTCCGCATTGCTGTCAAACGGGGCGCTCACCTGCCTTTACATTTCCTTCGGAATCCCCGACTCTGGAGGCCGAGATAAATATGCCGACTGCACCCGATAAGAGCCCCGCGCCTGGGGATTGGACGCCGACCTCATGGCAGGCCAGGCCTGCCGCCCAGCAACCGGTTTATCCGGACCCGGAGGCGCTGCACCGCGTGCTGGGCCAGTTGGCCCGGCTGCCGCCGCTGGTCACCAGTTGGGAAATCGAGAACCTCAAGCTCCAGTTGGCGGAAGCCACGCGCGGCGAGCGGTTCCTGTTGCAAGGGGGCGACTGTTCGGAGAGTTTCGACGACTGCGAATCCGCCGCCATCGCCAGCAAGCTCAAGATCCTGCTGCAGATGAGCCTGGTGCTGGTGCAGGGCGGCAAGCGGCGCGTCACCCGTATCGGCCGCTTCGCCGGCCAATACGCCAAACCCCGCTCGACAGACACCGAGACGCAGAACGGCGTCACGCTGCCCAGCTACCGCGGGGATATGATCAACTGTGCCGGGTTCACCCCGGAAGATCGGGTGGCGAACCCCGACCTGCTGCTGCGCGCATACGAGCGCTCCGGCCTAACGATTAACTTCATTCGCTCCCTGATCGAAGGCGGCTTCGCGGACCTGCACCATCCGGAATACTGGGGGCTGGGATTCGTGGCCAATTCGCCGCACGCGGTCGAATACACGCGCATGGTCGAAAGCATTGGCGAGTCGCTGCGGTTCATGGAGACGCTCACAGGCAGCGTAATGGCCGACATCAACCGGGTTGATTTCTACACCAGCCACGAAGGGCTGCACCTCTATTACGAGCAGGTCCAGACCCGGCAGGTGCCGCGCCGGCCCGGCTGGTATAACCTCTCCACCCACTTCCCCTGGGTTGGCGACCGCACCCGCGCGCTCGACGGCGCGCACATCGAATACTTTCGCGGCATCTCCAACCCCATTGGCGTTAAGGTCGGCCCGTCAATCACACCCGACGCGCTGGTGGCGTTGGCGGAGCGGCTCAACCCGCAGAACGAGCCGGGCCGGCTTACCTTCATCCACCGCTTCGGGGCGGACCGCGTCGAGAAGTGCCTGCCGCCGCTGGCCGAGGCCATCCGCCGCTCCGGCCAACAGGTGCTCTGGTGTTGCGACCCCATGCATGGCAACACCGAGACGACGAAAAGCGGTATCAAGACCCGCCGCTTTGAGAAGATCCTCGGCGAGCTGGAAACGTCCTGTCGCGTTCTCAAAGCATGCGGCACCCACTTGGGCGGCGTGCATTTCGAGCTGACCGGGGACAACGTGACGGAGTGCATCGGCGGCGCCAGCGGGGTGACCGAAGCCGATCTATCCCGCGACTACCGGTCAACCCTGGACCCGCGGCTCAACTACGAGCAGGCCATGGAGATGGCCTTGCTGCTCGCGCGGCTCCTGGCCCAAAACCGCTAGTGATGCGTCCTTTCTTAACCCTCAACTCTCAACCCTCAACCCTCAACCAAACATGAATCCCTTGAATCGCCGTCAATGGCTCAAGCTCACGGGTGTCGCCGCCATCGGCCTGCCCTTCATCAGCCACGCCGCGCCGGACCTGCGCGCCAAAGCCAGGAAGAACGTCAAGCTGGGCATCTTCACCGGTGTCTATGCCAGCCTGCCGCTCGAAGAAGCCGCGCGGCGGATCGCCGCCGATGGGTTCCACAGCGTCGTGCTTGAGTCTGGCTTTGCCGATGTCCACTTCGACCCTTGGGCCCCGGACTGGGACAAGGCCCGCCAGATCGTCCGCACGCTGGCGAATAATAACATCAAAATCGCCGGGCTGTTTGCCTACTATAATATCGTGGACCCGGATGCCGCACGGCGGCAGCGGGGAGAAAAGCGGATGCAGGTGCTGATGGAGAACTGGAAGCAGCTCGGCTCCCCGGTCCTCTCGACGGAGACCGGCACGCTCAACGCGAAGTCCGAGTGGCTGGAGTCGCCGGAGAATGCATCCGAGCAAGGCTACCAGGCCTGTCGCGCCGCGTTGGAGAAGCTGACGCAGGCGGCGAAGAAGCACGGGGCCATCATCTCCATCGAGCCTTACTGGCGGAACGTGATTGATTCGATCGACCGCACCGACCGGATCGTGCGGGAGGTGCCGGGACTCAAGCTGGTGATGGACCCCTGCAACTACTACCGCAAGGACGACCTGTCCCGCATGGACCCAATGCTCAAGGAGATGTTCCGCCGGCTGGGCAAGAAGATCGTGTTGGCGCACGCGAAAGACGTGACGGCATCGGCCGACGGCACGGACCTGCCCGTCTCGGGCCGCGGCGTGCTCGATTACCCGCTCTTCCTGCAGTTGCTCGCGGGCCTCAACCGCGAGATTGACCTGATCATCGAACACCTCACCCTGGACGATGTGCCCCGCGCGCGCGATTACATCCTGAGCCAGTTCGATAAGATTTAGCCGCCGCCGGGCCAGCGCCCGATCGAAAGCACAGACCGGTGGAGCCTCCACGGCAGAGTGCCCGCGTCCTTTGACCTTTCCGCCTGCTGAGCTTAGCCGCGTGTATGCAGAAGAGAACCACAGATGGACACAGATCAGCGCCCCTTCATGAATATGCCCTGGACCCAGATAAACACAGATTCAGAGGCCTGGACTCGAGTCTTGCCGCGCCTTACCTTGGGTCACTGTCCGGTGAACGAATTGCCCATGCAAGGAGGGGTTGCCAGTTACCAACCTCGAAGCGGGCTGCGAAAATAAATGCGCCTCTCCATATATGGGGGAGCCGCTCGGTGAAAATAGTGTTGGCGGGAAGTGNNTACGCATACCGTTAACGTTATTGGACCGCTCGCAAGGGGCAGTTGGGAGGTGAAATTATTTTGCTGAATTGTTGTAAGTGCCTGCAAATCAGCAGGACCTTTTTTCAGGTTGTTAGTGGTTTGTCCGAGTCCAGAAGGTGGATTGATGGGGTGCACCGGGGAGGGCGAGGAGCGGGCGAGCGTGGTGCCCACGTGCTTCTTCATTCTTCACTCATCCTTCACCGGCCATCGCTGCCCGGCTGCGGAGCGAAACGNNGCCCAGCTCGAATTCCAATCTACGGGTGGACCCCTTTCCACGGGTCTCCGGACAGCAAGTGGTGGCTGCGCTGGAGAGATTGGGCTTCCGAGTGCGCCGCCAGCACGGCAGCCATATCATTATGAGGCGGGACAATCCATTTGCGCAGACCGTTGTCCCCGCGCGCATCGAGAACTGGACCGGGGCACCTTGCGGGCCATTCTGCGGCAGACGGACATCGGGGTGGAGGACTTCATTCGATTGCTTTGAGCGGGTGGGCTAACGCCTGTGCCTTCCTCGCCGTGTTCTCGCCGCCGCCCCTGCTCCCAACTCACCGCCCTGCCAGCCTTGTTTGACGCTTTCCGGGACCCTGTCACTTTCATGTCGATCAAGTATCCTGTCTTCATAAAGCAAGCACCTCTGGTCTGAGTCCGAACCGGAGGAAACCGTGTGTCCCTCCTGTTTAGACACGTCGCCACAAGGAGCTTCGGGACGGCACTGAAGTAGGATACCTGCCGAGGCTTGTTTTGAGGCGGAGGACGCCTTCGAAATGGCCGGCACGGCGACGTATCTTGAACAACGTGCTGGCCATGTTGCGAACGATGAGGGAATATGGAAGCCAGCCGTCGCCTTGAAACTATGAGCAATTTCCGTTCTCCACTTGCTTTTTTCATAGCCTGCATGCTTGGCGGTCTGATTCCGACGCCAGTAGAAGCCGCGGCGCCGGTCATACTGCACGTAGCGCCGGACGGCAACGACGCGTGGTCGGGGACGTTGGCGCGGTCCAACCCGTCTCAGACTGATGGCCCGCTCGCCTCGTTAACGGGAGCCCGGGATACCGTTCGCAGGCTAAAGGAGCACGGCCTCCACGACGCTCCGATCCGAGTGCAATTTGTCACGGGCACCTACACGCTGAGCACCGCGGTTGAATTCCTTTCGCAGGATGGTGGCACCGAGGCCAGCCCGATCATCTATGAGGCTGCGCCACGCGCAAAACCACTGTTCACCGGCGGTCGTGCCATTACCGGTTGGAAGCCCGCGCCGAATGGGGTCTGGACCGCCTCGGTGCCGGGCGTGAAGGAGGGATGGTATTTCGAGCAATTGTGGGTGAACGGCGAGCGGGCCACTCGCGCGCGCACGCCCAACCGATTCTATTATTATATGACGAGGAAAGTGGGCCAGGGCATCGACCCGCTTACCGGCAAGCAAGCGGACCTCAGCAGCCGGGCGATCGCAGGTCGTCCCCAGGATCTGGCCCCCGTTTTCCAGGTTGCCAGCAACCGGTTGAGTGACGTGACCGCGGTGGTTTATCATTCATGGGAGGTTTCCCGGCATCGAATCGCCGGCATGGACCAGCAGGCGGGAACACTGATCACCAGTCACGGAGTCCCGTGGGCGTTTCTTCAGTGGGGCGGGCCAACGCGCTATCACCTCGAAAACTTTCGGGAAGCCCTCGATGCCCCGGGCGAGTGGTTTCTCGACCGCGACGGCACCCTGTCGTACATCCCGCGGGCGGGCGAAGACATGACCCAGGCCCAGGTTGTGGCGCCGGTGGTCGAAGACTTCGTTCACTTCAAGGGCGACACGAATGGGCCGGTGCAGTACCTCACGCTGCGCGGCCTACGGTTCGAGTACGCGCAGTATGTTTTGCCTCCGGAAGGACAGGGCGATGGCCAGGCCGCCTTCAGTATTCCCGCGGTAATCATGGCCGATAACGCGCGCCAGATTGCCCTGGAAGATTGTGAGATTGGCCATATCGGCACCTATGGGGTCTGGTTCCGGCACTCCTGCCGGGACTGCCGCATAGTTCGCAGCTACCTGCATGATCTCGGTGCTGGCGGAGTACGGATTGGCGAAGGCTCCGCCGGAGACAACGCCAAACCCCAGGAACACACCGGGCTTTGCACCGTGGACAATAACATCATCCAGGCTGGCGGTCGTATTTTCATGGGGGCCATCGGCGTGTGGATCGGCGAGAGCGGGGATAACCGAGTGACCCATAACGACATTGGCGACTTCTATTACACGGGCGTTTCGGTCGGGTGGCGTTGGGGTTATGCCGCCAGCGAGGCCAAGCGGAACCACATTGACTTCAACCACATTCATCATATTGGCTGGGGCGTGCTGAGCGATATGGGCGGCGTATATACTCTCGGCCCCAGCGAAGGGACCACGGTCAGCCACAATCGTATTCATGACGTCTATTCGTACGACCATTACGGGCGTGGGGGATGGGGGCTTTATAACGATGAGGGAAGCACCGGTATCATGCTCGAGGACAACCTGGTGTACAAGGTGAAGACCGGCGCCTACCATCAGCATTACGGCAAAGAAAACGTGGTGCGGAACAACATCCTCGGCTTGAGCATGGACCATCAACTGCAGCGCAGCCGGGTCGAACCGCACATCTCCTTCTTCTTTTCCAATAACATCGTCTATTGGGAGCACGGCCCCTTGTTCGATGGCAGTTGGAAGGACCCAAACGTCGTGCTCTCGCATAACCTTTATTGGTGCACTGATCCCGCGCAGCCCGTTACCTTCGATGGGCTGTCGCTGGCGGAGTGGCAAAAGCTAGGCAAAGACGACGGCTCCTGCGTGGCCGATCCGCTATTCGCCGACCCGGCCCGGGGCGATTTCCACCTGAAGCCCGGAACACCCGCGACGCAAATCGGCTTCAAGCCGTTCGATTACACCCAGGCGGGAGTTTGTGGCGGCGCCCAATGGCAGGAATTGGCCAGCGCGCGCAGTTATGCCGAGGTAGAGTTTGCGCCCGAGCCGCCGCCACCCCCACCGCTGGAGTTTCGGCAGGATTTTGAGATATCAGCGCCGGGCTCGGGTCTCACGGATGCGCAACTGAGCGTCGAACACAAAGGCGATTCCATCGGTGTGACCGAAGAGATCGCGGCTTCAGGAAAGCGGAGTCTGAAGATCACCGATGCGCCCGGACTAAAGAATCGCTTTGATCCGCATTTCTACTTTTCCCCCGGGCACAGACAAGGGGTGACCCGGTGCGCCTTCGACCTCCGGGTGGAGGAGGGAGCGGAGTTCTACCATGAATGGCGAGACGATTCGAGTCCTTACCGGGTCGGGCCCAACCTCTGGATCGCCGGTGGCAAACTGAGCGTCGGCGGGAAGGCCTTGGCCGAGGTGCCCACCGATCAGTGGGTCCACATCGAGACCCGGGCTGGGCTGGGCGACCAATCCACTGGCACCTGGGATCTAACGATCACTGTTCCTGGCAAGCCGCCCCAGTCGTTTGCGGCGCTGCCG
Source organism: Limisphaerales bacterium (assembly GCA_003152225.1). Classification (GTDB taxonomy): domain Bacteria; phylum Verrucomicrobiota; class Verrucomicrobiia; order Limisphaerales; family UBA8199; genus PALSA-1440. Next base: position 15,545 of record PLZQ01000228.1, read on the forward strand.
TGCGACCCGAATTGGAAGAAGCTCGACTGGCTCGGTTTTGTTAGCAATGCCGATCGCAAGACCATTTTCTACCTGGACAACCTCCTGTTGGAGAACAAGCCTGCACAGTGAGGGTTAGAGCCGGGGTGAGGGGGAACAGCGTTCCCTGCCACCCGCTGAAACGGCTTGCGCAGACGGCTCGGCAACGCATGGTTCTTCCGTGAAGCACGTGACCTACCTGCTATCGCTGCCAAAGGACTATTGCGAGGAACTACGCGATGCAGCGGGTAAAACCGGGCTCTCGATGGTGGACATTATTCTTCAAAACTCCAAGCTCGGCCTGCCTCTGCTCCTGAGGCAATTGGGGCCTGCCCGCATCACCAATGTGCCCCCGTTGCCAGCCAAGATCGTCCGGGCAGTCTACTCCGAGCCGGACGATGATGCCGAGGGGATCGAGCACTTCATGGCCGCCCAGGCAAAGACCATCCAGGAACCGCTGGGGCGTCCGCACGCTGGGCTGCGTGTGGCCTTAGCTCAGCTCCCGATCGAGGATGGCAAGCTGGAGCAGAACATGCGCCTGGCTGAGGCAGCAGCCTGGCAGGCGGCTGAGCAAAAGGCCGATTTCCTCAACCTGCCTGAAGCTGCCGATTGGGGTTGGCTGTACCAACAGGCCCGTCGGGATGCCCAGCCCCTCCCGGGGAAATACACCGACTGCCTTGCCGCGCTGGCCAAGCGGCACAAGATGTGGGTCTCTGCCGGTTGCCTGTAGAAGGACGGTGACAGGGCCTATAACTCAGCCGTCATTATTGACAGCACCGGCCAGATCGTGCTCAAGCACCGGAAGATCAGCGCCTGCCGGATTTGACCAAACACCTCTACGACCGTGGCAACGCCGAGGACATTAAGACGGTGGATACCGAGTACGGTCGCATCGGTTTGACCATCTGCGCGGATAACTTCAATCTCAAGAATCCGCAGCGGGGCCTCAGGAGTTCGAGCGGCAGATGGAAAGGCGGCGGCTGGAGGCCATCGACGAGGAAGCGCTCAAGCCGCTGCGGCGGGGCTGGCAGGAGTCCGAGTTGGCCACTCGCCGGCGCAGGGGCCCTGGCAAGCTGGCAAGCGCTGCCCGGCTGCGGAGCGAAANNCCAGCTCGAATTCCAATCTACGGCTGACCTTAGAGCGGCCCTGCGCCGCCGACTTTCGCGTTACTATTTGCTGGCGCGGTTCGGTCGGGTTCGGTATGCTTAGCACGGTTCAGACAGGGTTTCCTGAACGGAAGCGGCGTCTATGACCAAAACGAAAGCGGCATCTGCAAGGAACAAGAAGGCACACTCCTACCATCCTTCCGCACCGGCAAAACACCTGCGGACGAGGGCTGAGCGACTGCTGCGCAGGACGCGGCGCGAAGTCGCGCAGATGCCGGTGGACGACGTGCAGAAGCTGGTGCATGAGCTGCAAGTTCACCAGATCGAACTAGCGATGCAGAATAATGAACTGCGCCGGACGGAACTGGAATTAGAGCAAGTGCTGGACCGCTATGCCGACCTCTACAATTTTGCCCCGACCGCCTACCTGACCTTGAGCGCGGATGGCGAGATTCTGGAAGCCAATCTCAACGCGGGCAAATTACTCGGCCTGGAGCGGGGCCGGCTGATCCACCAAAAGTTCACGCGCTTCGTCCCGGCGGAAGCACAGGACGCTTTCTACCTGCTTCGCCGCCAAGCCCTCAGCTCGGACGCCCGGCAGAGCGTGGAGTTGGACGTGGTGGACGCAAAGTCCAAACGGTTGGTCGTCCTGTTGGATGCGGTGCGTGGTCCGGAGAGTCCCCGGAAGCAATTCCGCGTCAGCCTTACCGACATTACCGAGCGCCAGCGGGCGGAGGAGGCGTTGCGCAGGAGTGAGGAGCGCTACCGGCTGCTGTTCGCAAGTTCGCGAGACGCCATTATGATTCTGGAACCGCCATCGTGGAGGTTCACTTCCGGCAATCCGGCCACCGTGGAAATGTTCCGCACCGGAGATGTAAACCGGTTTGTCAGGACCGCGCCTTGGGAACTTTCACCCGAGTTTCAGCCGGATGGCCGGCCTTCCATCGAGGCAGCGAAGGCAATAATTGAAGTGGCAACGCGGCAGGGCAGCCATTTCTTCGAATGGCGGCACAAGCGTCTCGACGGTGAGGAGTTTCCCGCATCGGTGCTGCTGACGCGCGTTGGACTGGAGGGGCGCACGTTTCTCCAGGCGACCGTGCGCGACATCACCGAGCGCAAACGAGCGGAGGAACGAATCGCCCAGCTCAGCCGCGTGCAGGCAGTGCTTGCCGGCATTGATCGCGCGATTGTGCACGTGCCCGACCGGCAGAAGCTACTGGACGAAGTTTGCCGAGTCAGCGTGGAAGAAGGCGGTTTCAAACTCGCCTGGATTGGAATGGTTGCGCCGGACAAATCGGTGCAACCGGTCGCGCAAGCCGGCGCAACCGGATACCTCAAAGGCATCCACGTCGCTACGCACGATGTGCCGGAAGGCCGTGGGCCGGTGGGCACAGCCATCCGGGAAAACCGGCCCGTCGTGATCGAGGATATTGACCAGGACGCACGCATGGCCCCGTGGCACGACCGGGCGCTGAGGTTCGGGTTGCATTATGTAGCCGCATTTCCCATCCGGATCTCGGACAGAGTGACGGGTTCTTTTCAAGTCTACGCGCCGCGCGCCGGGTTCTTTGATGAAAACGAATTGAGGCTGCTGACCCAGGTGAGCAACGACATTTCCTTTGCTCTGACGGCGATTGCCGACATGACCGCGCGCAATCAGGCGGAGGAAGCCTTGCTCGAGTCAAACCAGTTCAACCAGCAGATCATCGCTAGCGCCAAAGACGGCATCATCGTGTATAGTCGCGAGTTGAAGTATCTGGTGTGGAATCCGTTCATGGAGGAGTTGTCAGGGGTGCCCGCCGCTGAAGTTATCGGCAAGCATCCCCTTGAGGTTTTCCCCTTCCTGCGCGATACCTCCCTGATTCAGCAGCTTAGGCAGGCCCTTGAGGGAGCAACCGGCAGCTCCATGGATTTCCCTTATCTTGTGCCCCAAACCGGACGCTCCGGCTGGGCTTCAGACATCAACGCTCCCCTCCGCAACGCCAAAGGCAAAATCACTGGCGTCATCGGCATCGTCCGCGACATCACCGCGCGCAAGCAGGCGGAGGAGGCGCTCCGCCGCAGCGAGCAGAACCTGACCAACTTCTTCGACCATGCGCCCATCGGCCTGGAATGGCTGTCGGCCAGCGGCAGCATCCTGCGCGCGAACCGGGCGCAACTGGAGCTGCTGGGCTACCGCCCCGAGGAGTATCTGGGCCACTTCATCGGCGAGTTCTGCTCCGACCCGGCTAACGCGCGCGACTTGTTGGAGCGGCTGGCGGCCAACGAGACGGTACACAATCTGCCGATGCCACGGCGGCGGAAGGATGGGGTGATCCGGTTTGTATTGGTGGACGCCCGGCCGCTCTGGAATGTGGGCCAGTTCCTGTATTCGAGCGTCTTCTCGCGCGACGTTACCGAGCGCTTCAATCTGGAACGGGAGATTCTGGAAATCAGCGAGCGGGAACACCAGCGCATTGCGCAGGACCTGCATGATGGGCTGGGCCAGCTCTTGGTGGGCTCGGCTTACCTGGGCAACACGTTGCGACAAGAGCTCGCCGCCAGGTCCCTCCCGGAAGTCCGGCAATTGGACCGGCTCCTGCAGGTGCTGGACAAGGCCATCGGGCAGACGCGCAATCTGGCCCGCGGCTTGCACCCGGTGAAACCCGAACCCAACGGCTTGATGTCGGCGCTCCAGGAGTTGGCTTCGCAAACAAAAACCCTGTTCAACGTCAGGTGCCGTTTCACCTGCCGGCAACCGGTCTTCATCGAGGACGTCACGACTGCGACTCACCTGTATCGGATTGCCCAGGAGGCCGTCACCAACGCCATCAAACATGGCAAATCCGGCATCATCCAGATCAGCCTGACGCAGACGGCCGCCCGGATTGTTCTCGCGGTGAGAGACAATGGCGTGGGCCTGCCGACAAGCCCCCGGAAGCACCGAGGCATGGGATTGCGCATTATGCAATACCGTGCCGGAACGATTGGCGGGTCCCTGGACATTCAGAGAGAAACCGGCGGCGGCACCAGCGTCGTCTGTTCGGTGCATACTTCCGCCGATGGCCTCCTCAACACCCCCGAGCGGGCAACCGAGAAAAAGGATTGATATGGCTCCACGAAAACCAAGCACGCCCAAAGCGGCAACGCAGACAAAAATCCTCATCGTGGATGACCATCCCATGATGCGGGAAGGGCTGCGCAGCATGATCAACCGCCAGCCGGACATGAGGGTCTGCGGCGAGGCGGAGAATGCCGCGCAGGCCATGAGCGCTGTTCAACAGTTCGCGCCAGATCTGGCTCTGGTGGACATCACGCTGCCTGGAAAAAGCGGGCTGGAATTGGTCAAAGACCTCAAGGTAATGCTTCCCCAACTGGTGATCCTGGCTATCTCCATGCACGACGAATCGCTCTACGCCGAACGAATGCTGCGTGCCGGCGCCAGCGGCTACATTGCCAAACAGCAGCCGCCCGAAGAATTACTCAAGGCCATCCGCCAGGTGCTCGACAAACGCGTTTACGTGAGCAAGGAAGTGTCGGAGAGCCTCCTCCGGCGGTTCTCCTGGCAGCCGCGAGGGGATGTGTCGCCGACGAAGCTTCTCACGGACCGTGAATTTGAAATCATGCGGCTTATCGGCGAGGGTAAGGCGCCCAGGGAAATTGCCCGCCAACTCCACCTGAGCCCCAAGACCATCGCCGTGCATGCCGCCAACATCCGCCACAAGCTCAACCTCAAGACCACCGCCCAGTTGATTCGGTTCGCTGTCCAACACGAGGACCCGAGGAATCGGGCGCGGGATTGAAGCTCAACGTCAGGCGTATCCCCCGGCCGGCCTAGGCAAATCCTTTAGGCCGGGTAAACCATCTTCCCAAGCGCGATTGGCCTTCGGCTGATTGTTTGCGACGGGATGCGGCGCTAGAATGCCCCCCGTGGAATTAGTGCTAAGACATCCCAACGATGGACCGGTCCAGGGAATGAAGGACGTGGTGGCAATCGTGGTGTGTGAAGAGCCTGCGACCGCACCGCGCGCTTGCGCGTTACTCTCACGTGTCGGGCGTGATGCCGCTGTGGAGGGTCGGTTGATCTATAGCTGGTGGACTTTCGGTGTCCTGGCTTCAGCGTCGTTGCGGCAGTTAGCCGCCAGTGAAGCAGCGGCGGCCGATATCGTTATCATTGCCACCCGGGAAGGGCCGGGATTGCCGGAGTCGGTCAAAAACTGGATCAACCTGTGGTTGGCGACTGGAGAATATCACCATCGCCCCAGGGCGCTGGTGGCTTTGCTTGAGCCAGCCGAAAAAAAGAACGGCGCCTCGCGAGGTGTGCTTGCAGAGCTCAAATCTCTGGCGGAAACGGATGGGGTGGACTTTTTTGCCAATGGAGACGACATGGGTTGGGAGGCAGCGCTGGCACGGGAGCTAGCGCCACCGCCCGGCAATTCGTCATTTTGCGCAAGGGGGTGGGGCACACGGATTGCCGGGCGGAGCGGGAGGGGTGCAGATAGAAACGGGGCGAACATAATAACAAGACAACCAAGCAGAAGAGAGCAGGAACAAGATGCAGACAACAATGGAACAACAGCAGACGTTAAATCACCATGAAGTCGCCAAAGCGGCATGGCTCATCTGGCAGCAGGAAGGCTGTCAACACGGTCGAGCCCAGGAACACTGGATCAAGGCCGAGCAGCAGCTTCTGGAGGCCAAAAACGGGCAGAGCGGCAAAACAGCGAATTCCGCTGCCAAGCGTAGGGCCTCGCCCGCAGCCGCGAGACGTTTAGCGACCCGGCAATCGGTCCTGACACCCAAACCCTGATCAACGGCGCGAGCAGCGTTAGAGTTAAAGTATGAAGAGGACCCCCAATCTTCGAGAAACTACCTCGCGCAACTGCCCGAGCCGGTCAGGTTACTGTGGAAAGGTGATGGCCAGCCTGTCGTCCGAAACCTCGAATTCTATCGGGACGTCGAGGCACAACTTCTTGCGAAACGTGGTCCCTGCCTTGAGGGAAGATTACATTTGTCGCCCTGCCGCGCTGAGTGGTAGCGCACAAAACCAGTTAAGGCCAGCATAGTTCTTTGAAAGCGCGGCTAGTTTTGAGGTCCTTGTGCGCACTGCCCGTTGAGGAGCTTGCCGGCGGCGCGGCAAGCCAACTGCTCCGCGATCGCCTGGGGAAACCTTCGCAGACCGGGGAGCCGACGCGAGCCGACTTGGAGGCTCGCCTGGAGGATTCGGTAAGATTCCGCGAAGACCTCCTTCGGCGATACGATGCACCGTATCCGGATGCTGGCTCCATGGAGGTTTAAACGACTGAGACTGATAGGAATTTGGTTTTTCGCGCACCCGCTTTTACTTGACGCTGCGGGGGTGAAGGAGAATTGCTATTCGCTCTCATTCATTCCGGCCCCATCCTGCCAGAGCTGATGGAGGGCGGCAACAGGCAAGTTTTACCGGTCTTCTGGCGGTTTTGCCCCATCGCCAAAACCTTAGGCAGGCTGGCAGGTCGTGCCAGGCACCGAGGTGGCGAAGGATCTTCTCGGTCACGCGGGGGGCGTCAATCACGGCGATGGCGCGCAACGGGCTTTGGCAGATGGGACAGCGCAGGGGGTCACGATGCCAAACGCGGAGGATCAGGTCCCGCCATCGCTTGGAGGGGAGTTTGAGCGGCGGTGGGGGTGAAACGCCCGGCCGGTGCGGAACCACCTCCGGGAGCAGCCACCGCTGGCGTGCGCCGCGCATCTTGTTGCTGTACCAGCCGTAGTAGCGGACCATCTGCGCGCCCTTGTCCGGGATATGCTGGGTGATGGCGGCCAGGAAGTCGGTCGCGGTGAAGACCTCGAGATTCCGGTTGATCTTGGCATTTAGGCGGGAGCGGTAGATGACCATGTCCGCCGGCCACTCCGACTGAGCAAAGCCACCCAAAGCCACATCAATGCGACATCAAAGCCACCACAAAGCGTGTTGATAGCCAACTGATAGGCACCCCAAAGCCACCCTAAAGCCACCCTAAAGCCACCCACTTCCGCATTCTAGCCCGCCGCCTTGAGGAAGTAATCGCGCTGCTTCTGGCTGATCGGCAGGCCGAGTTTTTCCATCACCTGCAGCATGTCCTCCCAGATCCGCCGCTTTTCGCTGAGCGACTGGTTGCGCAGCAGGTACGCCGGGTGATAGGTGGGCATGAGCGGGATGCCGCGATAGGTGCGCCATTGGCCGCGCAGCTTGGTGATGCCGATGGTCTTGCCCAGCAACCCTTCGACCGCGGTCGCGCCCAGCGCGACAATGACCCGGGGGCGGATCAGGTCGATCTGCTCGTGGAGGTAGGGGATGCAGGTTTGCATTTCCTCGGGCGTGGGCTTGCGGTTGCCCGACGCCTGGCCGGGCGTGTCAGGTCGGCATTTCAGGATATTCCCAATATAAACCGTGTCACGCGTAAGGCCCATGGTCTGGATGATCTTGGTCAGCAACTGGCCGGCCTTGCCCACGAATGGCTCGCCTTGGGTGTCTTCGTCGGCCCCGGGCGCTTCGCCAATGAACATGAGCTGCGCGTTGATGTCGCCCACGCCGAAGACTACGTTCTTGCGGGCTGCCGCAAGATTGGGGCAGCGCACGCAAGCCAGTGCCCGGCGCCGCAGGTCAGCAAACGCGGCTGCCCGGGCTTCCGGACTGAGGGCTGGCGCAGGGGCAGGGGCCGTTGACTCGGTCGGTAACGGCAAGGCGAGGGCTTGTGGTGACGGCGGCTTTTGTTCTACCGGTTTCGGGAGGATTGGCGTTGGGGACGCAGGCGGCCTTGCAGCCGGGCGCGGGGCGGGCGCGGGCGGCGCGGGTGACACGGATTGACTGCGGGCGCGCGCGGCGACGGGTGGTTGGTTCAGCCCCGCCAGGGTTTCTGGCGAAAGTGACACAAAGCGGACACCATGCTCCTTAAGCTCTTGCAGGTGCTGAATCGTCCCATCGAGCAATTGATCGTATGCCACGGACATCGCCGTAATCATAGCCGGGGTCATGCCTGGTCACGAGAAGATTCTCGCCGGGGATGCGGGGCAAAGCCGCCGTCAGAAAAGGGTCTTCCGGGTGCCGATGTGGAAGTCGAAATACAGGCAATTGCGCAAGGCGGGTTTCTTGCTGCCATGCACGGGAAGGACTGGCACGTAGTCGTGGTAGGTGGACGTGTATTGCAGCCAATCCATCAGTTGCTGGTCGCAGTCCGTCATCGCCCATGTGTCGGATGGCTTCTTAATCGCTGTAAGCTTGGCTGCAATGGCCGCGCCTCCGGAGGGTGGCCGGCCAAACGGGTAGTGGATCAGGTCGTGGCCGATGCCTGGGTCGTTGGTGACCCATTCCTGTGACAGATAGCTGACGGGAACATTCAGCGGCGGGCTGGGCGTTTTGTTGGGGAGCATCTTCATCGAAGCCAGGCACATGGCTACCTTGGCTGTTTGCAGCATAGATACCGGCGCCGGGTACGCCAGGTAAGGGGTGAGGAAGCCGGCCAGGGAGCCATTATACGGATCGCTGGCAGTGCCGCTCGAATTGTAGGTGAAGAACATGCCCAGCCAGCAGGGGCCAGGCAGGTAGTCGCTGCTGTCTTGGGCGTACATCGCGATTGCGTAAGACACCTGCTTAAGGTTGCTGACGCAAGCTGCCTGATAAGCCTTCTGTCTGGCCTTCGCCAAGGCGGGCAACAACAGTGCAGCTAGGATGGCGATGATGGCGATCACCACGAGCAACTCAATAAGGGTGAACGCCAAGGCCCCCGTTCGGGCTTTCATTGTGGGTTTCGACATAGGCACGAGTGGATTCTATTCGCAATATTCTGGCCGCTTCTCATCCTTTGTTCAAGCCCGAAGGCAGAAACTCATTAGCGATGTTCATTCTGCAAGGGGAAGACGGGACCTCCGCAGTGGCCAGTGTCCAGTTTTGGGACATCAGGAAAACCCGTCTATGGTACCAGGGTAGGTCCAGGGTGGTACCAGGGCAGTGCCAGGCGGAAGGAAGGACGAGCCGTGTTTCTCAGTATTGCGAATGCTTATACTGCGTGCGTGTCTGGCGCCTTGTTACCCGCTGAAGCTCGGAGCCTTCGGTGGCCGAGTTCGTCGGCTTAAGACCACCGTGAGCGGTGAGGAACCCGTCTCAGTTTGTCCCTCGCCTATCGCTCAGGCTCTGCCTCCCTATTGGCTATCAACCCCGCTGACCGTCATGCGCAGGCTGTAAAGACCTTTGCTCGCAGTGATGAAGAGCGTGTGTCGGTCTTTGCCTCCAAAACATACGTTTGCGGTCCAGTTCTCTAGCACCTCGATGTGCTCGATCTGCTTCCCCGCTGGATCGAAGACCGTCACCCCTTTGCCGGTGAGGTAGATGTTGCCCTGGCTGTCAATGGTCATGCCATCCGAGCCCATTTCGCAAAGCAGGTGCTTCTCCTGGAGCGAGCCATCGGGCTGGATGCGGTAGCGGTAGGTTTTGTTGCCGCCAATGTCGGCCACATAGAGCAACTTGCCATCCGGTGTGCCAATGATGCCGTTCGGCTGCTTCATGTCATCGATGACGCGGGTTAAGGACTTGTCATCCGGCGCCAAATAATAGACGCATTCCCCCAGCTCCTTTGGGCCGCGCTTCCAGTACGGGCGCTGGTAGTAAGGGTCGGTGAAATACAATCCGCCACCGGGCCGAATCCATACATCGTTGGGGCCGTTGAGCAGCTTCCCTTTGTAATCCTTCACCACCACGGTGGTTTTGCCGGTGGGATCGATGCGCCAGAGTTCATTCTTCTCATCCGCGCACGCCCAGAGATTGCCCTCGCGATCGAAGGAAAGGCCGTTGGCGCGTCCGCAAGGCTGCCTGAACGTCGAGAGCTTGCCCGCAATGCTCCATTTGAGAATGCGGTCGTTGGGCTGGTCGGTGAAGAACACGTTGCCTTCGCCGTCGCAGGCCGGCCCCTCGGTAAAGGCGAAATCGCTGGCCAGCTTTTGCAGCGTTGCGTCCGGGGCGATGATCTTGCTCTCCGCCGCGCGCACGTGCGCGGCGCAAAGGATACTCAGGAGCAGCAGGGTAAAGTATTTCATTTGGGTCTCACTGCCTTGATCGAAATCCAAATGCCGCCCGGTGTAAAGAGGGAAAGCAACCGGCGGCTAAATGGCCAAATGGTCTCCGTTGACAAGCGTCGCGGAGGAAACCAGTCTTGAGCGGTGACCACTGACAGAACAGGTTCCCGCACGGCCACCCTCGCCCGGCTCTTGACCAGGGTGCCGCGGGTGCTTTCGAAGCGCTTGTGGGCGGCGCCGTTGCTGGGTGCGGTGGTCTTCAGCCTCGTCGGCCTCTGGGTGCGCAGCCGGGTGGAGGAAACCACCCGCGGCGAACTGGCCGCCCGCCTGCAGACGGTCCTGCACGCCGACATCAATGCCCTGCGCCTCTGGTTCACCGAGCGGGAGTATGACGCCAAGTCGTTCGCCTCGGATATGCGCATCCAGGCCGCCATTGCAGAGCTCACGGCGTTGGCCAAAGACACGAACCAGACCTCTCTGACCCTGGCCAATTCCACCGCCGCCCGCACCTTGCATGCCCACCTCCAGTCGCTCGTGGAAGCCCAGGATTATCTCGCTTACGTCATCGTGTCACCGGACAAACGGATCTTGGCCTCGACCGACCCGGAGGTGGTGGGCGATCGGGCGCCGCGTTCCTACGATTTGTTCCTCAACAAAGCCTTGGACGGTCAACTGGCCGCCTCCCGGCCCTTTGCCCGCCAGTTGAACTCCAACCAGCGAGCTGAAGGCCCGACAATGTTTGTCGCTGCGCCGGTCAAGTCCACCAATGATGTCGTGATCGCCGTCCTGAGCCTCCGCATGAGGCCGGAGAAGGAGTTCACCGGCATCTTTTCAGTTGCTCGTGTTGGTGACACCGGCGAATCCTACGCGTTCGATCGTACCGGCCTTATGCTCACGGCGACACGGTTTGATCCGGAACTCAAGACGCTGGGCCTGATCCCCCCCGGGCGGGAAAACACCGCGATCCTGAACCTGAGGCTGCTTGATCCGGAGGAAGAGCTACGGCCCGGCGAGCCGCCGGCCAAACCGCGCCACCAGCTTAACCTGACCCGCATGGCCGCTTCGGCAACGACGGGCAACAATGACTTCGACATGCACGGGTATCGTAATTATCGGGGCATGAAGGTCGTCGGCGCCTGGGCCTGGCTGCACGATTACGGGATGGGCGTCGCCACCGAGCAATCGGTCGATGAAGCATTCCAGACCCTCTATGTCTTGCGGCGCGCCTTCACGGTGCTGTTCGTGTTGCTCGTTGCAAGCGGCGGCGCGATCTTCGGCTTCACGGTCCTGGTCGAGCGGCTGCAGACTTCCGTTAGGAAAAGCGCGCTCGCTGCGCGGCGGCTTGGCCAATACGTGCTGGTGCAGGAAATCGGGCGCGGGGCCAACGGCATGGTATACCGCGCCCGGCATGCCTTACTGCGCCGTCCGGTCGCTATCAAACTGCTCGGCCCGGACATGACCACCGAGGCCAACGCCGCCCGCTTCGAAAACGAGGTCCAGATGACCAGCCAGCTCACCCACCCCAACACCGTCGCCATCTACGATTACGGTCGCACCCCGGAAGGATTATTCTACTTCGCCATGGAATACCTTGGCGGCATTGACCTCGACCAACTGGTGCGCCAGTTTGGCGCCCAGCCTGAAGGGCGGGTCATCCACATCCTCCGCCAGGTCTGCGGCTCGCTCTCCGAAGCGCATCGCATTGGCTTGATCCACCGTGACGTTAAACCAGCCAATATTTGCCTCACCCGCCGGGGCGGGGTGTGCGACGTGGTTAAAGTCCTCGATTTCGGACTGGTGAAGGCGGTGCACCTGGCGCCGGCGGCCGGCATGAAGGCGAATGCGGTTGTCGGGACGCCGCACTTCATGTCGCCGGAGGCAGTCGAAAAACCGGAGACAGTTGACGCCCGCAGTGATCTATATTCGCTCGGGGCCGTAGGCTATTGGCTGCTCACCGGCAAGACGCTTTTCGATGATTACACCGTCGAAGACCTGCTCGCTCGCCAAGTCAAGGACTTGCCACCAACCCCTTCCGCGCGACTGGGTAAACCGGTGTCCCCCGACCTCGCCGGCCTCATCATGCGCTGCCTCGCCAAGCAGCCTGAGCAGCGACTGCCCAGTGCCGAGGCGCTGGATCAAGCGCTGGCGGGGTGCGTCTCGGCGGGGACCTGGACTCCGTTAGACGCCGAGCAGTGGTGGCATGCCAACGTGGCTGCTCTGGAGGCTCTTCCCGCCGCCACCATGGCGGAGAAGACCCTGGTCATCGCGCCGCGAGCCTAGCTGGCGTTTCCCGGTTCCGCTTCAGCCAGCCGCGTTGATCGCCTTTTTGACTGCGGCGATGACCCGGCGCTGCACCGAAAGGGGTTTGCCGGCAATGCGCGCCCCCGCCGCTGCCGGGTGGCCGCCCCCGCCGAATTGCGCGGCGATGGCATTAACGTTCACCTTCTCGCTTTTCGAGCGCAGGCTGATGCGGGTTAGCTCAGGCTCCAATTCCTCGAACACGCACGCGACGACCACGGGGGCTATGGCGCGGATGTGGTCAATCAGGCCTTCGGAATCGCTGCTGTTGGCGCCGGTGCGGGCAAAGTCGGCCTTCTTAAGCCAGAAGTAGGCGATTTGGTCCTGGTGGGTCAGATGGAAGTGGCTGTAAACGTGGCGCAGCAGCCGGGCGCGGGAGAGTGGGTAAGACTGGTACACCTCGTCGCAGATCTTGGCGAGGTCGGCGCCACGGCGCACCAGTTCGCCGGCGACGTGATAAGTTCCGGGACGCGTGCTCGGATATTGAAAGGAGCCGGTGTCGGTCGAAACCGCAGTGAACAAGCAGTCGGCAATGCGCTTCGTGATGGGCCACTTGGCCACTTTTAGCAGCCGGAAGATGAGTTCCCCCGTTGACGGTTCGCGGGCGGAAACCCAGTTCAGGTCGCCGAAGCGTGTGTTGCTTTCGTGGTGGTCTATGTTGATGAGGAGCTTGCGGTCGGCAACGCGCCGTCCGACCGAGCCGAGGCGTTCGAAGGTGGCCGCGTCGGCGGCTACTACGCAATCGAACTTCTTACCCTTCCTGGGTTTCTGGATGATGCCGTCCCGGTCGAGGAATTCGTATTTCTGCGGAATGTGATCTTCGTTCCAGCAGGTCACCTTTTTGCCTTCATTGCGGAGCGCTAGCGTGAGGGCCAGTTGCGAGCCAACGCAATCTCCATCCGGGCGCATATGGCCGGCGACGCAGATCGTCTGGCTCTGCCGGAAGGCTTCAATGATGCGATCAATGATTTTGGGGTAGGGCAGCATGCAACAAGGAGTATCTCACTCCGGGGCAGTGCGGCGTGGCGCACGCGGCATAATAGGTTCTGCCTCAGGCATTTGAGCCTCCGAGTCCGCTGGCAAGGTCTGCTCCAGCTCGTTGAGGATGCTGAGCACTCGATTGCCGCGTGCAATGGAATCATCCAACAGGAATCGAAGCCGCGGCGTGTATTTCAAGACGATTGCCCCGCCCACCAAGCCCTGGATGCGCTTGCGATGCCGCATCAGGAGAGCCACCCCCCGCTTTTGCTGCTCCGCGCTGCCCAGAATGCTGATGAAAACCGCAGCGGATTGCAAATCCCCGGATACCTCCACGTCGTTCACCGTGATCAGGCCCGCCTCGCTGACTTCGAATTCGCGGCGAATGGCTTCACCGATCTCGCGCTTCAGCAATTCGCGCACGCGTTGGAGTCGAAGGGAAGGCATGGGACTTCAACGGTCAGAGCTTCTGCGCAATCTTTTCCATGGTGTAGCACTCAATGCTGTCACCCACCTGGAACTCGGTGAAGCCCTCGATGCGAATGCCGCATTCCATGCCGGCGCGCAC
>PLZQ01000103.1 GCA_003152225.1 Limisphaerales bacterium
GATCCGGCGGGTAAACTGATCCATGACGACCAAGACCCAGTGACTCCGCAGCAGGATCGATTCGGTCCGGAACAGGTCCACGCTCCAGAGACTGTCTTTGGTATGACCCAGGAGCGTAAGCCACGAAGGTCCGTTGTCACTGCGTTCGGGGTGGTAGTCGGGGCACTGCAACTACGAATTCGCCATGTACACGTCCCAATGCGTTCGCAGGAACTCCTTCCAGGTCGTCCTTTTCTGACGGTCGGGTGCGGGCTCCACGCCCGCCTCCTTCAGCACTTTGGCGATCGTACCGCGGCCAATCTCATGGCCCAGGTTCTGAAGTGCGCCTTGAATGCGAGTATAGCCCCAAGTGCGGTTCTCCGCTGCCATTCTCAGGATCAGCTCGCGCACTTCTCCCGGCGTGGACGGTCGGCCCGGCGACCGCTTGGCGCTGCCATCGTATTTGCTGGCAATCAGCCGCTGATGCCATCCCAACAGCGTGCGCGGAGTAACGATGGCGGCGATCTCTTTGAGCCGTTGCAGACCGATTTTCTTGGCCTTGGTGGCCAGTCTTCGGCGCTGCTCGTCGTTGAACCGGGGCGTCTTGGTCAGTTGCTCCTTGAGGACCTTGACCTCCTCTTGGAGGTATTCAATGACGTTCTGTTGGTTGCGGTTTATCCAACCGGCCAGGCAAAAAAAAAGACGAAGAACTGAAGATGGTTCACCCGGGCAGGGTCGGAGTTGGGCGGCAATTTGGCCAGAAATTCTGCTGTGGCGGGGCATAAACCTTCTATGGATAGTCGGATCCGCGTCAGTTCCAAACGGAAACGTGAGTTTTCGGACAGTGCGGGATGGCACCTATAGAATCACTGATACCAAGTCTGGGAAGGCGTTGACGGCGGTGAAGGAGGAGGCCGGATCCGGAGTGAAGATCGTTGCTCGTGCATGGCGCGAGGGGGCCGACCAGAAATGGGAGTTGATCGAGATCGATTCCAAGCAGTTGACGATGTGAGTGGTTGTGCGGGTAGTGAAGCACTGAGACAGAAAATGCAGGACCCTGGCGCACACACGGTGTTGTTCCGCCAAGGTCCTCGTCCCTCCTCACAAAAGGAGGGAAAGCGTTGGACGAACCACGTCGGCACCGTCTCGTTGGCTCAAGGCCCGCAATGGGCGCGGGTCTGGCCCAGGGACAGGTTACGGAACGTTTAGACGGAAGAGTCGTTGAGCAGCCGAGGCAGTAGCGTTGGAAACGGAATGCGTCGCGCCATCGCCCGGGACAGTGGTCAATGGAGTCCAGTTCACGTTGGTGAGGGAATCTTTGTATTCGATGGTGTAGGTCGGGCCGGCAGTGCTGTTCACACCGGTCGCGGTACGGAAAGTTATGACGAAGTTGGAGCCGGCCAACTTGGGGGAGTCGAACCTGACCGGGACAATGCTGTTTGCCTGACCGCTGAAGTTATTTGGAGAATTGGTGGCCAGGACCAGGCTGCTGCCCAAACCCACTAAAGAGGACACACCATCGGCTGGCAGATTGGTATAAACGGCAGGGGTCTCGACGGAACCGACTATACCGACCGTGTTAGCCACGCCCGAGTTCAGGAAAAGAAAGGGGCCTTTGTTGGTAAAAACGTAATCCGGAGTCAGGCCGCCTGGCACGTTGGCCAGGTTGCTCGTCCCGATAAGGAAAGTTTTGTTGAGTGTGGATACGGCAGGGAGGTTGGTGGGAAACGTGAAGTTGTTGGTTATGCCCGGCGGGCCGGTGCAGGTGATGACGTGGCCGCCCAGAAAATATTCCGTGGTGAAAATGGAATTGTTCGTGAGCTTGATGAACTGCACTGATCCATCTGCGCTCGAGTAGAGCTCAGTAACCGCCCATACGTGAAACGTCGCGCGGGCCGCGTTCAACCCGCAAAGAACTGCTGTGGCAATCCACACCCAGAGGATCCCGGCGCGGGAAAAGCGTTGACTTGAACGTAAAACGCCAGTGCGAACAATGGATTTCATAGTGCGATTTATACCTTTCATCGGAATATGCAATTGTCACTGCTACGCGGCAAGGGAAATGGTTTTTCTTTTCGGGTTCCGGCGTTGAGACACTGCTTTCAGCACCGGAACCCGTTTCCCGACGCGGGAATATTTCAATTGCGAGTCACGGTGTAGGTGAGGAGCAGACCACCATCAATGACGGTGCCGGTGATGGTTTTTCCATCGACACTCATCACGCCGGAGATGGGCAGGCTGCCTTCGCCATTGAAGACAAAACCGCCGAAACCGACGCCGTCGGGCGTGGTGGCGGTGAGTTTCAGCGTGGAATCAAAAATCGGCAGGCCAAAATGTGCGCTGCCGGAGATGTTGCTGCCGGACGCCGAGAGGTTCAGCGAAAAAGCGGTTGTGCCGAGCGAGCCGGTCGAGGAAGTTACCAGCGCCGAGCCAATCCAGTTGCCAGACAAAGTTGACGTGCTGATACCACCCCCACCGCCGCTGCCGCTGCCGCTGCCACCACCACCACCGGCGCCGCCGCCACCACCGCCACCCGGGCCGGAGGCGAACGTCAGACTCGGCATCATACTAACGCTGAACGCTATTAAGAGCGTCATCACGGCGGTCCAAAGAGACACACCACCTGTTTTTTGTGTTTTCATAGCTTTGCTTTTTGTTTGTTGTTTTTTGTTGCGCCGGCTTCAGCCGCACACGTGTGCGATTCGGCCGACCCAAATTCTTCGCCTATGGCAGTGGCGTCATCAGAAAGGCGC
Source organism: Limisphaerales bacterium (assembly GCA_003152225.1). Lineage (GTDB taxonomy): Bacteria > Verrucomicrobiota > Verrucomicrobiia > Limisphaerales > UBA8199 > PALSA-1440. The sequence continues at coordinate 2,733 of PLZQ01000103.1, forward strand.
GGGACTGGCCGTTGTGAACGCCTGCGCCGACGATCTGGCCAAGGTTGTTAATCGCGGAGAATGATGTGATCGTCCAACCCGCACCCGTGACTGGGTCGACCACGGTCTGCAATTCGAAAACTCCTCCATCGCGCCACAACACCAGGCGAGCGGGGCCGACGTTCCAGGTGCCCGGTTCGCTAGCGGCGCTCGATCCAAGAATCTGGCCGAGACTATTTATCCTGCTGGCCATTCCATAGTTGTCGCCGGGGAGCAACGGAAGTTCGATGGCCGTGTGTGAGGCGTCGTTATTCCAGACCACGGGACGGCTGCTGAACGACGGATGACTTTCTCCGGCCACCTGGCCGAGATCGTTCATACCCCAACCGATGCTGCTCCAGTCGCCGGGAAATGGGCCAAGGTCAACAATGGAATGTGTGGCATCGTTATTCCAGAAACACGCGTGCTGGCCGATGACTTCGTTGTCGGCGTAACCGGCGGCCTGACCGGATTGATTGAACGCCGTCAGAAATACGCCCGTGCCTGTAAACGTCGGGTCCGGGCCGACGATTATCGGCAGGTCGGTCGCGCGATATTTGCGCGGGTCTTTTGGATCGGGAGTCCAGATCGCGGCTTTCCACGACGACATGGAACCGCTGAGTCCCTTCGAGTAGTCCCCGCCAATCGCGCCGTTGTTGTTGATGGAAATTGCGTGCGAGTTGCCGCTATTGGGAGACAACTCGATGAGACCGCTGCTGGTCTTGACCCAGGCCTGCGGACGGAAATCGCCGATGTCGCCGTCACCGACGACCACGCCCGAGAGATTGATAGCCGTGGCGCCGCTGTAATTGCCCTTCGGTAATTTGCCCGTGCTGATCATGACGCCGTTGCGCCAGACGAATCCGACTCCATTGAAACTTCCGCCGGAGGAGCAGGAGCCGACGATGTCGCCGTGGTCGTTCAGACTTGTGGCGGAACTCGCGACCGTGCCCGGCAGCGTGCCGAGGTCGGTGACGCTGTAGAGCGGTTGAGCGAGCGCGGAGGTGATGATCGAAGCGCAACCGAAAGACGTGAGCAGCATCGCACGCTTCAAGCGCAAGCATCGTCCGATTTGATTTATGTTCTTCATATGTTTCATAGTTTCATTTTTTCTTTTTGATAATTTGTTATCTGTTTCATGTGATTCATTGTTCGCTATTGAATGTGGATAAACTCAGCCGTCCGCGGACGAACCGCAAAATGTTTACCGTAACGGGCTTGTTACCTTTCGGACGGCGCGCGAGCGCGGTCCGGGAAAACGAAAACGCCTGGAAGTTTTTCGGTCGGAAGACCGGACGCAGCGATTTAGAAACGCAGGGTGAACTGCGCGGCAAACAGGTTGCTGACACCGCGCGGAACGGAGGCTTCGTGCTGGAGGCTGTATTGAAGCTTGAGCTGCGTGTGCGCCGTGAAGCGGTAGCCGAGCGCGGTGTCAATCCGCCAAAGATCATGGCCCCAGGGAGCGCGCCCGCCCAAGCCGTCGGAGACGGTGGCAAAGAGCTGCTGGTTCCAGCGCAGCGCGCCGAAGAATTGCGGTGTAAATTTGTATTTCGCTTCGAGATAGTAGGCGATGGTGTCGGCATTCCCCACGCGCGGAACTTCGAAGCGGGCTTCGTAAACCTCGGCCCACAACTGCCAGTGGTGCCACGCGAACCGGAGGTCCTGGCCGAGGACGCTTTCGCGATAGTCGCCAATCCCCTGGCCGCTGGGCAGGGTCGGCCTGGCTTCCGGACGGAAATACGGGCCGGTGCTAGCGGAGAAACCGAGATTCCACATTGGGTTCGGGCGAAAACCGATGCGGCCCGAAAAGGTTGGATGCTCGAAGCCGATTTGGGTGGCGTCCCAGGATTCCGGACGCGAGGACAACGAGGCGTTCTTTGTCTCGGCGGCGTAGTCGAACTTGCCGATCCGGCCGGCCACAGATGCGCCGGTCGCATAGCTTGGTCCCCAGATGATCGGGGTATACGCGTATTTCGGATCGGAGGCTGGGCCGAGAAATTCGCCCGGCGACGAAGGCGCCTCGGAGTCGTAAATGGCTGTGATATTTTCGTAGGGCAGTGGGGCGGTGACGAAGGGGTTCTCCCACGTTAGATGCCGTTCCTTCCAATTGCCCACGACGGTTGCGAATTTTCCGGCCTGCAGATTGAACCGGCCATTGTCCCATGGCGTGACGCGGAGCGCATATTCGTCAAGGCGCACCTGCGCCCCGCCATCGCTCGGATCGAAACCGCGATCCAGGCGCGATTGGACGAAGACGTAAACGGGCGAGCCGACTTGCGCGTCGAGGAAGAGGGTGAGGCGCGGATTGAAGAGGCTGTCACTCGTCGTTTCGATGAGGCCGGGCGCGGGCCGCTGGAAAAAGTAGCCTTCCAGGTCCATCAATCCGCTGAGTCGCGCGCGGACCTGGTCGTGGAACGCGGAAAACGTCAGCGCCTCATCAACGCGATCAAGCAAGTCCTCCGCTTCAAGGCTGGCAGCCACCAGCGCCACGAAACAGAAGCTGAGGATGCGGAGCGTCTTCATGCGAGATCCGGGGCGGGGAAGGGCATCGGGCTGGCCGTGCGAAAGCGAGCCTCGAACTCGGTCCACGCTTCATCCGAGCGCGCCAGCCGCAAATCGCCTCCGTGCAGGCGGGCCAGTTCTCGCGCGAGATTCAAACCCAAGCCATGGCCGGGAACATTTTCTCCCACCGAACCGCGATGAAAGCGCTCGAAGATGTGCTCTTGTGCTGCCGCCGGGATGGGGCGGCCTGTGTTGCCCACCGTGAGGAGCACCGAACCACCTTCCTCGCGAGCTGTGACGCGGATGAGGCCTCTGGGGCGATTATACTTTCGAGCGTTTTCCAAGAGGTTTTGCACGATGATTGTGCTGTAGCGCTTTTCGCCGGCAATGTGGAGCGCGGCGGGGAAGTCCGTCTCGACGGCGAGATCGAGGGCATCGGGCGTCGCGCCGAGATCGTCGAGCCCGGCTTCGATGAGCTGCGTGAGGTCCACGGGCGTAAAGTCGATTTGCAGCCGTCCGGCGTCCGCGCGCGCGAGTAACAGCAGGTCATCAACTATACTCGCGAGCCGGTAAGTCTGGTGGACCAGATCGGAGATTTCGTCGCGCACCTCAGGCGCGAGATGTTTCCGCGCGAGCAGTTCCTCCAGTCCGGCCCGGATAACGGTCACTGGCGTCTTGAGTTGGTGCGAGGCGTCCGCGGAAAACCGGATGGCTCGCCGCAATCCTTCGTTGGTCAGGTCGAGCGCGGCTTCGGCACGCGCACGCTGGATACGGTTCTCCTCCGAGTCCACGACGAGCTTTTCGACCGGCATAGAAAGCCGTCGGGAGAAGAACTGGCTCCCGGCAAGCCCGCCGAGCAGCATGAGGGCGCCCGCCCCGAAGATGCGCCAGCGCAGTTGGCGCTGCCGCACTAGCAAGTCGGTTAGGGGAAAAATGCTAACCTCGTAGGCGGACGGATAAAGCGAGCCGGGATTGAGTTGTTCAAAAATAAGCAGATGTGGCGCGCCCTCCACCTCGACAACGATGCTGCTGTCCGCGCGATTCGGGGCGGCGAGCGACCGGGTCACCTCGTTGCCGAGCGTCACCTGTGCGGGCTGTGCGAGCGACGGGAAATGCAGCCGGCCATTCAGCCAGATACCGCTCCTGATCCCTTTCCCGGCGCGCTGGCCACCAGGTTCGGCGGGCTTGAACCCGATCGCCAGCGCCGCGATTGGTTCATCCGTGTCGGTGGAAATAATCGTCATGGCGATGACCTCGGTTATCTCCTCGCGGGCCTCGCTTGTTTTTCTCACAAGATAGCCGAGTTGCGGTTCGCGGGGCAGTGCATGCAAGACGAGTTGGGCTTCTTCTTCCGTTCGCAATTCGCCCATGTCCGGCCCAACCAGCGGCGGGATCACAACGCCTTCCTGGTTGAGAAAACGGTAGAACACCCCGTTCAGCGCTGGCTGCGGGGACTGCCGGTCTCCGGGATTCATCACGTCGCGCAGTTCGTCTTTGGCGGTCGGATAAAGCAGATCCAGCGCATTATCCTCCAGCGCCGCGTGAATGCGGGGTTTGCGCACGAGCGCGCGACAGAGTTCCGCGAGTGCAGCGTGACGCAGCTCCTGCACGCCGTGCAACGCCTCCAATCTGCTTTGGAATTCGCTTTGCAGATCATTCTTCACGGTGGATTCCAAATTGCGCTCCGCGAAATAAAGCCCCACGCCCGTAATGGCGGACACCAGGAGCATCATCGCCACCAGGAGCCGCAGGCGAAATCTCCTAAAACCGGTTGGGATCGTGGCGGGGAGGGAGATCACGGAAAACTCACGTGCAAGGTCGCGTTGGTCTTCAACTCCACCGGGACTTCGAGGGTGGTCTTGCTGCTCAACCACGCTTTCAAAGTGTACCGTCCCGGCGGCAGGTTGGTCAGCTGGAATCGGCCCGCGGTATCGCTGGTCACGAAATGCGGAGTTTCCAGTACGAGAATCAACCCGCGCATGTGTTCGTGAATGTCGCAACGCAGCGTCACCAGCCCTGGCTTGTCAAACACCTGCGAGGGAACCGGCTTTTCGTCCGACCGGTAGCGGCCCAGATCGAACCGCTTCGGCGGCGAGAAGGAAAAAATATTGTGAAACGTGTTGTCGCGATTCGGGAACTCCACTTTCGTTCCCACCTGCACCGGCAGCAGCGCCGGCACAAAAGCAAAATTGGTCTGGACGATCTGCTGGACCGGCGGCGAAGCCGATTGAGAGAACGAACCTTCCAGGTAAACCACGGCGACGGGAGGGTTCGGGGCAAGCACGCCGGCTTTCGTGACGATCTCGTAACGCTGGTTCATCACGGGAGCGAAGTGCGTCTTCGGCAATTCGACGCGCCCTTCAATCACCGCCTGTGCCCGCGCGTTATTCGGCAGTAATGCCGCGAGGAGGACGAGCGCCAATGGAGATGGGAATTTCATCGGCAAACGAAGTTTGATTTTCATTGAGTCAGCGCGGCGTAGAGCCAGTTCCCTCCGGTGGCTGGATGGTGTAGCCCACGCTGCGAATCGTATGAATGAGCGCCTCCTTGAAGCCTGCGTCCACCTTCTTGCGAAGGCGGGTGATGAAGATTTCCACCGTGCGCGTATCGTATTCGTGGTCCCGCTGCCAGACCCGCTCACACAACTCGGTGCGGGAAAAAATGCGGCGCGGCTCTTGCATGAGCACTTGCAGCACATCGAACTCGCGCGGGGATAATGCAATCAACTGGCCCGCGCGGGTGACGCGGCGGTGCTGCACGTCCAGGTGCAAATCGGCGACTTCGAGCAAGTCCGCCGCCGTCGGCGTAGCCCCTCTGCGACCCAGCGCCTCAACGCGCGCGATCAATTCCTCCATGGAGAAAGGTTTCGCCAGGTAGTCATCCGCCCCGGCCTTCAAGCCCTTCACGCGATACTCCACCTCGCCGCGGGCGGTGAGGATAAGGACGCGCGCGGGACACTGGGCCTGCTTGAGCTTAACCAGCACCGAGAAGCCATCCAGGCTGGGAAGATTGAGGTCGAGGACAATCAGGTCGGGGGATTGATCCAGCGCCGCCTTCAACCCGGCGGCGCCATCATGCTGCTGGATCGGATCATGCCCGTGGCGACTCAGCGCGCGGGCTACGTGTCGGGCGAGTTGAAGCTCGTCTTCGATAACGAGGATGCGCATGGAGCTTGCGATTATGGTTGGCTTAAGGCCGGGGAAAACTGGATGAGCAAGTGTTAGTCCCACAGCTTGACAGCAACTCATCCGCAAACATTGGGCGATCGCGTCCAACCTCCTTGCCGTCTCTCGCGGCAGCCGCAGCGCCGTCGCCAGAGAATTGATTCTGCGTCAAATTCATCTTGCATAAATCTATGCCGGTACGGGGAGGCGGACAAGGTGAGTTTGGGTTATCCTTGGCGGGGTTCGGCAGGCTGCCCACCTTTCTGCCACCGCTGGAAGTCAGCCCGCTTGCGCGGCGAAGTGTTCCAACTTCCACGTAAGGTCAAATAATTCGTCTGTGGAGTTCGGTGGCCATTTTTCAACTTGGTTTTGAACCACTTACACGAATAGCCTCTCGGCATGCCGTGGAAAAAGATGCTGGCTTGGGTGACCTGTCACTGGCAAAAATCTCATCTGCGGCGAAAACACTGGGCTTCTGCGATATTTCCCGGAATCCTCGGCGGCAT
>PLZQ01000338.1 GCA_003152225.1 Limisphaerales bacterium
GTAAGCCACGAAGGTCCGTTGTCACGGCGTTCGGGGCGGTAGTGGGCGGCCAGAACTCGGCGGACCACATCTTTGTCGATCTCGATGCCAAAGGTCTTGGTCAGGTGCTGTGCGATCTTCGGGCAGCCGAATCGGGGATTGCGCCGCTTGAGTTCACAGATTGCTCGGATCAGTTCCCCGGAGGGCCCTCTTGGACCGGGCTTCTTCTTTGGACTCGAGGAGTAGAGCAGTCGATATTTGAATTGCTTGAACGCACGATGCAGGCGCAGCAGGGTGGCGGGCCTGAGGATTATGGCTGAGCGGATCAACCGACGAGGGCTCAGGAACCGGGAACACAACCCGAAGAGCAAACGGTCGGCGGTGCCAAGATTGGGAGCACGGCGACGGGATCGCTGCAGGACCAGGAGTTGCTGTTTCAAGAGCAGATTCTCAGCGAGAACGGCCCGGATTCCGCCAGATCCCAGAAGAGCGGCCAGTCCGGCCAGCAATTGCACCAGCAATATGATCGCATTTTTCATGGGCAAGCAGCTTGAGCGGCATTGGCTTAAAGGGCAAGGGAGCCGGATCGCCGCTGCCGGGGTCCCGCATTTACGAATTCGCCATGTACAGGTGTCAAGAGCCTGGTTCTTTTCCATCACGACCCTGATCGGACGGATGATGACCTGGACCGCCAACTTGAATACTGCCTCCAACGCATCCAAAGTGCCGGCGCCACGCTTAAATGTGTTGCTGCTGCTGAAGGGATGGTGTTCGAGCTGTGACAGTCACAATACTATTACCTGGAGCGCATTCTGCCATCCCCTGACCACTTCAGAGTACCGGCCTGAGATCAAGATGGCTCACTTCCGGCGCATGATTCTGTAGGCGGCGAAGGAGAGCACGATGAGGTTGAGTGTCACCAGAACGGCCAAGATCTGCCCGATTGAGATTGCGGCCAACATTTCACCGTGCGTTACCGGCAAGATAGCACAACTTCAGGGCCGACCATATTCCCCGAAACTACAACCTGCTCTTCCCCGCCTTCTTCGCTTTAGCCCATCTCGCTTTGGCAGCAGCAGAAAGCGCAGCTCTTCCGGCAGCACTGAACTTCCTCTTGGGCTTTTGAACCGGTTTGCCTTGTGCAGCCATTCTCTTTGCCACCCCGGCTCGGATGTTGGCAAGTCCCTCTGCGCTCATCTTCCGCTTCTTGGGTGCTGCTGCAGGTGTGGTTGATGCCGCTGTCCCTTTGATCTTTGCCCATCTTGCGAGTTGAGCCGCTCGCATTCTGGCCCTACCGGCTGCATTGACCTTGCGCTTCTTGGGTTCTTCAGTTGGTTCAGCAGGAGTGGACGTCTCGCGGCCCAGGAGTTGACCGAGTTCTTCTTGCAACGACTGGATCTTTTCCTGGATGTCGGCTGCTTTACGGAGTTGGTGCGGTGACAATGAAGAGATGTTCATAGGCTGGTTTGGTTTCTAAACGTTTCAGATTAGAGAAATTGACAATTATTGATCGTCAGGACGCCGGAGTTGGGGTAGTCGTGGCACTGGCGCTTGGTGGCGGCGCGGCCATAAGAATGGCGTCTTTGGCTGCCTTAGCTACCCGAAATTTCAGGGCTCGTTTGGCCGGGATCTGAATCTCGGCTCCGGTGCCAGGATTCCGCCCAATCCTCGCCTTTCTGTCTATCACAACCAACTTCCCGATGCCTGGCAAGGTGAACTCATCCTTTGCGTGTTCGTATGCCAATTGAGCGAGGCAGTCCAGCATTGCCTCGGCGACTTTCTTGTCAACGCTGGTTTTCTCAGCGATGGCGTCGATAATTTGCGATTTTGTGAATGCCATAATCTTCTCCAGTTCCTCTATTCTATGTCAGGGTCGTAGGACCCGCATACCACATCACTACAAGACATGGACCCTGGAGGGCAAGGAGAATAAAACTGCTGACAAATAGTTAAAATCAGGCTCCAAAACCACCCTCTACCACCCGCGCTTCATTGGTCGCCGACACTTGAGGCAAATAGTCGATGTGTCAGTGCGGTTCAGTGCTTGATTCCAGGTGGTGGCCGATACGAGCACGGAGGGCGCCAGAACCAAACGCACTGCCTTCGATCTACTGGAATGGGACGGTGAGGATCTTCGGATCAAGCCGTATCAGCGCCGGTTCCCTATAGCTTGTTGGTGGTTCTTAATCGTTGTTCGGCGGTTCCGAATTACTGATTCTTCGAGTTGAGAGACCTGACAGGTTTTGCCCGGCTGCCGTGGTTTTCTGAGTTTCCAGGGGATTTCCCCGCTCCGCCTTGAATGTTTATTCTTCGGCCTGCATTGTGTGCTTGCGTTATTCAATAAGCTATTATACTTCCTATATGAAAAACAAGTCCGTGACCACCAACCGGCACACCGCCCGTCGCCAAGCCGCCCTGCGCCGCCTCGGCCAGATCGGCCCTTTCCTGGAAGGCTCGCTGTGCTCCTTCCAGCGGCCCGGCTGCGCCACCCCAGGCTGGCATCTGACCTTCAAACAGAGGGCCAAGACCCGCACTGTCTATGTGCCCCTGGACCTGGTCCCCGAGGTCAAACAATGGAACCGAACCCACAAACAACTCAAAAAACTCATCCGGGAGGTCTCTCGGCACTCGTTGGCCATTATTCACAGCCACGTCGCAAACCAGCGGGCCGCAAGCCGAAGCCGGGCATTGACGCGCCGTTAAGCGCGCAAGCCCTGGTGCGGGTCGTGCGGAGCGTTTTCCCCCGCCTCAACGACTGGCTCAACGGCCTGCCCGCCCCCCGCGTCCAAGAGTTGTGCCTCTATGCGGCCGCCCACCTCTGGTGGCAGATCCTGGCCACCTTTCTCTGCCGCAAGGGCTCGCGCAACGGCTTCGACGAGCAGCGACAATCGGGGCAGGCCGCTTGGAATATGGGCGCCCTGTGCGGCCAGGTTCCCGAGGACCCCCGCTTTGAGGGAGAACCCGCCGTCACCTGCTCCGATAATGCCGCTCGTCACGCCAGCCGCGTGGACCCGGAACGGGTCGCCCAAATTCCGGTGCTGATGTTCCGGGACCTGCTGGAGCGCCGCAGCTTTGATAGCGTCCGGCTCTTTGACCGCTGGTATGTCCTGGTGGTCGATGGCAGCGTTAAGGAAAAATGCCGCCAGGGCTTTCACGAAGGCGGCAAGTCCTCCCCGGGCGGTGTTCTTCGTTACCGCTATGTCCTCCAGTGCTCCGTCATCGGCCCCGAAGGCACGCTCTTCCCACTCGTGCATGAGGAGATGGACGTGCGCAACCCGCAGACCGAGAAGGAAGACTGTGAACTCAAAAGCTTCCAGCGCCTGAGTCAACGGCTCAAAAAGGAGTTCCCCAAACTGCCTGTCTGCCTAGTGGCCGACGCCCTTTACGCTTGCCAAGCCATCGTGGTGATTTGCCAGCAGTTCGACTGGAAATACGTCCTGACCCTCAAGGAAGGCCGCCAGCCCACCACTTGGGACGAAACCCTCAAACTGCTCCCCTTCAACCGGACCAACCGGCTTCGCCATCTGCTCGGAGCAGGCGGGCAGGCGGGACTGCAGGACTTCCGCTGGGTCGGAAACGTCATGCTGGGCGAGCACCAGACCAACGTTATTCTGTTGGGCGAAGTCACCGTCGAGACCGCCACCCTCTACGCTTACATCACCAACTTCTCAAATCTTTCGCCCGCACGCGTGGCCACGCTGGTCAACTGCGGTGGGCGGGAAAGGCATCTGATCGAGGACACGTTCAATACCCAGAAAAACAACGGGATCGGGTTGGAACATGTTTTCTGCGCCAATGCTACCGCCTCCAAAAACTACTACACCATGATGCAAGTCGCTCAAATCCTCTGGATTCTAACCTGCCGCGGCTGTCTGCAACGACTCTACGACTGGGCGCGGCGGGCCACCGAGCAAGGCCTGGCCCGTGCCGTCTGGGAGGGCCTGCGCGCCTGCCGCCTGCCACCAGACTTGAAGCCCTTGGGCCAAATCCGCTTCGGCTTCACCTAGTTGAACTGCGCAGAAAACAGCCAGCCCGATCCCGTTGACAATCTCAATTCCGATGTCCGGCATACTCTGCACGGCGCTCGCCTTCGCCCGCCAACGCCCCCTCCCGTCCAACGGCTCAGCTACTTTCTGTCCGTCGGGGCGAAGATAGCGGATAATCGGAAGCGCCGATCGTTGTTGATGCTGGTGTTGATGCTGGTGGCGCTCACATGCATATTCACTATAATATGCCAGAAGAGCAATCTGGGGTCGGGGAATCCCGGACGCGCCTCATCGAATCTATTACCACGAATGGCGGGCAGAAGATCAAAAAACCCGAATACCACCAGCGCAGCACCAGGGTCGGTCAGCAGAGGTTTGGGGGCTGAGGAGTTGAAACCCTGTATCAACGCCAGCAATTCATGGTTGGTTGGGGCTACATTGCTTCAGTCCTTGAGAATGCCGACTTGGTAGCAGACCGCTGTGTCGTTGCCTCTCAAGTAAAGACGGCCGTTGAAGATGGTCGGCTGTTGCTGGATGCCCAGTTTGATGCCCGGATTGACGCGGCCCAATTCCTTGTAAGCCGTCTTGTTTGCTTCCGCCAGCACCAACTCGTCCTTCTTTGTCAGGGCGAAGATCAGACCATCAGCGACGGTCAGGTTTCCACGGCGGCTCCAGTCCGGGCCAGCCTGCTCCCAAAGCAGCTTACCGGTTTCGAGATCCGTGCATTGCAGGGCTTCATGTTCCGTGCCCATGCCAAAGCCATAAACGGCACCGTCCACAACCGAAACGGTGTGATAGGCGTTGCATTGCAGCCGGGTGCTCTGGAAGCTGATTGCCGGCTCAATCTTGCCGTCTTTCACTCTCATGTCCACCCAAACGCCCTGCGAACTGTCCCCCTGGAAGCCCGAGAAGAACACATGCGAACCGATGGCCACCGGCGTGCTGACCAGACCCGAGGCAACTGGGCTCGGAAGCTTCCAATGCCAGAGAATCTCACCAGTCAGGGCGTTTACTCCCATGTTGTCATTGCGATAAACACTGACGATGATCTGGGGAATGCCCTTCACCACCTGATATGTAAGTGAAGAACCAGCGCCATAGACCTGGGGAGTGCCCGTGTCGTTGGGTTCAGGAGTCTTCCAAAGCAGCTTGCCGGTCATCTTATCCACGGCCACAAGGATGCTCTCACGGCCGTTGGAGGATATGTAGAGCGTATTGCCCACGATCAGGGGTGTGGAGCCTTCGGTCGAGACGAACTTCTCGTCTTCGCTCCAGACCGTGCTGCCATCGCCCACCCGGAGGCAGAATACCGGACAGCGCATGTCGAAGATATCACCGTGATTGTTCTTGTAGGGGATAAAATAGACACGGTCACCATTGATGACGGGGGAGGAAACCGGGCCGACGACCTGGTGATGGTTCTCCTTGTCGTAAAGCAGAGTCTTCCAGAGTGTTTTGCCAGTCGCGGGGTCAAGGGAAAGCGCCCACTGCTTGCCTTCCGTCTGCGTGGCGGTGAAGGCTCGATTGCCGGCCACTATGACCCCGGTCTTGCCACTGCCAATTGTAGCGCGCCACAGCTCATTCGGTCCATTGCTGGGCCACTGTCGAAAGAGGCCGGTGGCAGGATAGACATTGTTGCCATCATTGGGCAGGAGTCGGACATAGTCGCTCTGCCCGGCGAGGACTCCCGTGACGCCGGTCAACAGGACCACCGCGTTCAGCAGCATTTGCCGGAGCATCAGCATACGAAATCGGACCATGCCAGTCACCCTGTCAGGAAGCGTCGGCGAGATCAAGAATCCTTGAGGTGCAAGCCGCCCAGTCCCGCTTCAGGAACCTAAATTGCAGTTTCTCCAACCAAACACCATGTTTTCCAAGGCGCGCACACATTTCTGCTTTGGTGACGTTCGGTGCTCAGGTGGGTTGGCGGAGTTCTGCGAGCCAGAACAGGCAACGCCACTCCGCGCCCAGTCGTCTTAACGTGCGGCATTGCCCGTTATAAGCGGATAGCTCATGCTGATCTTAATCTGGACGCCATACGTGTCGAAACCGTCGGCCCAGTCACCGTGCGTCCAAAGACACCAGCCATAGCCATGCTGCTCGCAGATCTGGATGGCACGTTGAACAGCGGCCATTTCTGCGACTCTTTCGGTTTCGTTCTTGGGCTTGCCCTCGATGCCGCCTTCGGTCATGAAGAAACCACACCCGAACTGCTGCACCACCGCCGCCGCCGAGTTCTTGTTCGATGTGTTTGCCAGCTGCCAGTCCGCCTCGCCACGGCCCTTCTCGGCTGACGGGCTGTTCTGAGGAGAGAAGTAGTGGTGCCGGCACTGGGCCCAATTGGCAGCCGGGTCTTTAATACTGAAATACTGACCCCAAAAGGGAGAAACGACGCAAAGCTGTTGGGCACCCCGGGAACGCATCAGGTTTACCCACTTCTGGTAGTGCTCGGACATGCATGCGCACTGGTTCTGCGGTTCGTTGAAGCCCTCGAAGATCAGGTGGCCGTAATTTTTGTAGCGGTTTGCCAGCCATCCCCAGACTTGCAGCCACTCCTGCTCGTGAACATGAATCGTGTCGTTTACGAGCCAATTGTGATAATCCACCAGAAAATACAGCCCCTCCTCCTGCGTCATGGCCACGGCCTGGTCCATGGCCTCCCAATCAAAGCGCGCCCACTCCGCATCGTTTGGTTTGGCAGCATTGGGCGGATGAAACAGTGGGCGAACGCAGTTGAGACCGCGCTGTTTAACCGCCCGCAAGTAACCCCGGAACTTTTCCGCATCGGTCTTGGCCTGGATCAAACGTTGGCCGCCCCATCCGCCAACGGGAACGTTCAACCGGCCATCCACCACCTTCACCATGACGACGTTCGAGAGTGGCGTCGGCAGCAAGGCACGGCTTTCAGGAGGCGGTGGAATGGAAGCAACAAGCTGCGGTTCGCCGGCTGCCCAAGTGCACTGCACGCCGATGGCGCAGGCGAGGATCTGGAGGGTTCGAGAGGTAGCGAAGTTGTGCATCCGGCCCAAAACCAGCGCCTGTGACTTGCGTAACATGCTCATAGCGTGGCAGAGCTGGACAACCAAGGTCGAGCGCAATTCACCCAGCGTGCACCTCAGTAACCATTTCATCCCCAGCCCGCAATCAATCAAACATCACATGAACAACCACACCATCTCATTCAACACCGACGGAACCGCTCACTGCCTCTGGACCGAAGCCCTCCCGTTACATGAACTCGGCCGGCTTGAAATCACTTGAGCCAGCCACATCGAATTCAACAACGCCACTCAAAAATGGGAAGTGAAGGACCGCAGAGGCAAAAGCAGATTCATTTCCAAATCCAGATTAACCTGTCTGGAGCGGGAGCAACGGAACCTGCAAACGGGATGAGCAAACCATCTATTCGCCGATCAGAAACTGCTTGTCCTTTGCGAAGTAGGTTTTGAACAGGCGAAGCAGGGGTGTGTCGGCTCGGTTTACTTTGTCGTCAGCATCGGCCGTCCTCTCGATATTCATTACGTCCCATTCCCGGAATGCCCAATAAGCCCAGGACCACCCGTATTGCTCATAGAGGTCCATCTGGTCACGTAGCCAGTCCTCCGCTCCTGGGGCATAACGGGCGCATCCAAACTCGCCCACGAAAATCGGCACGTGGTACTGATTCTGGAAAGAAAGAACCGGAGCCAGTGTGGCTTCCAGGGAGGTCTTGCTCCACGCGACCTCCCGTTTACCCGGAACACGGAATCCAGGATAGGTGATCTTCTCCGCCGGCTTCTGGTGCGTGTAATAGTGGGGGTCGTAGAAGTGCACCGTGTAAACCGTGCGGGGATCACCGGTTGGTTCCAGAACATTGAATTGTTGCGGATAGGCCCAGCCAATCGAGTTGACTAGGATGGGGGTATCACGATCAACTTCACGAATCGCGGAGGTGATTTTCTTGGCCAGGACATTCCAGTTCCCCAAAGGCTGCTTGGCTTCTTGGTCCGGGTGAGGCTCGCACATTAAGTCATACCCCACGATAGAACTCCGACCACGATAATGCTGAGCGATTTCACGCCACATTTTCGTGTAGGCTTCCTGAGCTGCCGCGTCTCGCCAGATTTCATGGCTCCGGTCGAAATCCGGTCGGCCTGGTCCCTCGCGGCACGTTAGGGCCACGTAGAGGTGCGCCTGTTCAGCGGCCTTCAAAGCCCGGTCCAGCTTGGCCAGGTTCTCCGGTTGGAAAGCATAGGGCGGTGTCGGCGCGTACACATTCAGGACAGGAATCTCAGCCAGATTCGCACCCCAACTCCGCAGCACACGCAAGTCCTCGACGGTGCATTGGGCTGGCATCACGTTCGCACCTCGAAGAGCGCCGTGTTGCCACAGGCTGAAGGAGTCGGGAGATTCTGCAGCTGGAACCTGCATCATCGAGCCCAGCCAACAACCGAGGAGAATCGCCAGCCTGATAATGGTCTGCACCGGCGTAAGCTGTAAAGAAACGACCGCTTGTGTCAACCGCTGAGTGAAAGGGAACAAGCACCTCACCGGCCCAGCTTTCAACCATCAACAACAACCAACAAACGAAAGGAAACAACCACATGGGATGAACCACCACGAGAGGGAATCCAGCGCT
>PLZQ01000542.1 GCA_003152225.1 Limisphaerales bacterium
ACGAAATAGCGCGTCACGTTACAGCAGGGAATGGATTCTGGTTTCCGGCTCCCACCGACCAACATTTGCGGCCACTTCCTGAGAAAAGCCCCAGATGGAGCGGTCACACCGAGGGCCCCGGCGGGTCCCCAGGGGAATCACGGGGCAGATTTCACGGTTTTCCGAGTGGCACATCCCCGGCAACCACTGTAGTATTAGGACAAGGCATATGATCAGGCTGACGAGCTCAAATGACCGGCAGGAAGTCGAAACGCTCAAACGCAAGCTCTTCAAGGCGGGCATCCGGTCCGAGATCCGAGGCAACCCGCTGGCGAACGTTCTGGGCATTACGCGGCATGAAGTTTTTATTGATGAACGAGATATGCTTAGAGCCTCAAAGGTCCGCCATGACCTTGAGACCGTGGTAAGCGTAGATGACGCGGATGGCAGCCCCGGAGGCGGTGGGGGAATCAATGGTATTGTTGAGGGTGAAGAGGCGGAGCTGGTGACTGATGCCGAGGTGCTTCCACCTCTCTCCACTGAATCGCCGCGGGAGGAGCGTCCTGGCCGCGCGCCCGAGACCGGCGGGACTGAGCCCAAAGGCGAATTCGCGCAGGCAACCGCCTTGCTGGAAAAAGAAGTTGAGGAACTGCTTGTTCGCGAGAGCAGTTTGGTCAACCGCTGCTCCTCACTGGAAGAGAAGTTGAAGGGGCTCGACGAATCCCTGGCACAAGCCAGGGCGGACCTTGCTCGCGAGGCGTCGAATCGCTCCAGCGTGGAAAAGAAGCTGGCCGGGGTTTGCGAAACGCGTGCCTCGTTGGAAAAGGAAAGGCAGGCACTCGAAGTCCGCTTCAAAGCATCCGAGCAGGCGCTGGCGGCCTCTCAAGCCCAGCTCGAGTCGCAGACGGGGGAACTCACCGTTCAACAAGTCAGGATCGCGAACCTCGAGAAAGAGGTTGCCTCACGAGATACGCAGTTGGAGAGGATTGCGGAGTCGCTCGCTCAGGCTCGCGCCGGGATGGACGAGCTCAAAAACCTTCGCCTGGCAGCCGAGCAAAAGTCCGCCGCGCTGGCGGCTGCCCGGAAATCGCTCGAGGCCCAACTAGCCCAGCAGACTCAACAGCAGGAAAAACTGCTGAGCGAACGCCGCGATGAGCACGAGCAGATGCGGGCGTGCGTCGGCAAAGTGAACGACATCCGCAGCCGGGTCAGGGCAAAGCTGGCGGCCAAAGAGAAACAATAATCTGGCCCATGAAACACGGCAGGGAGCGGAGACAGCCCTGACGGCCATTGGCCTCCTGTGGGCGTTGAGGACTTCAGATCGCGATTGACGCCGCTGGAGTGAGAATTACTTGGCCGGATTCCAGACGTATTTTCCGGTCGCATTAACGTAACCGGTTCGGCCGTCTAACTTGACTCTGGCCAAACCGTCAGCGAAGGACATGGCTTCGTCGAATTGCGGGTTGATCACCAGCTTGCCGTTCTTGTCCACAAATCCCCAGCGCCCCGCCTGGCGGACCTGCGCCAGGCCCTCCGAAAACGACGCAGCTTCGTCGAACTGCGGATCGATGACAAATTTGCCGGCGGGGTCAATGTAACCCCAGCGCTTCCCCTGCCGGGCTGGCGCCAGGCCTTTGACGAAGCGTCCCACTTCCTCGAACTGCGGATTAATGGTGATCTGCCCAGCCTTGTCAACGAACCCCCAGCGACCGCCCGTCCTGATTCCCGCGAGCCCTTCGGAAAACGGCTGGGCTCTTTCAAATTGCGGGTTGATGGCTGTCTTCCCGGTGATGTCCGTGTAACCAAAACGGCCGGCCAGTTTGATGGCTGCGAGCCCGTCGGAAAAGGCGGCGGCTTCGTCAAACTGCGGGTTGATGACAAGCTTCCCCGTCTGGTCACTGAAGCCCCAGCGGCCGCCCAACTTCACCGCCGCAAGTCCGCCGGCAAACTTTCCGGCGTCGTCGAACTGCGGATTCACAGCATATTTGCCGTCCGATTTGATGTAGCCATAGCGACCGCCGCCAGTAAAGCCATTGAAGGGGTTGGGGACACCGCCGCCGATCTTGACTGCCGCCAGCCCCTCGCTGAAGACATCGGCCTTGTCGAACTGCGGGTTGATCGCCACCTTCCCCGAAACATCCACATACCCCCACTTGTCGAGACGCACGGCGGCCAGTCCTTCCGCGAAAACCTCCGCCCGTTCAAACTGCGGATTGATGACGAGTTCACCGGAACTGGACACAAATCCCCAGCGACCATCGACGACGACAGGGTAGAGCACCTTCGGGGCGGCCCAGAGGGTCATTGGCCCCAGAATCGAGAGCGCGAATAGCATGGACAGGCCTGATCTTTTCATAATATCTGACAAGAACTTGGTTTTGGGCGCGCCCGCTTGTAATTCACGCTGCGCGGGCGAAGCACGTCTCACTCGCACTAATCGTGCTTGTATGGTACCAAAGGGGTAGGAGGATGTCAAACGGCAGTTTATTGGGGTTTCGGGGTCAGGGCGTATTCATGAAGCTGGAAACATAGGGGCGGGGACAGTAAAAACGAAAATCCAAGCCGCTTGTCTCGGCTGCCGGAGGGTTATTCGCACCATTGGGGCCACGAGAGACGGGCGGCAACGCCTGCTTTACTTGAATCCTGCACCGGCCAACGGCGAAGAATCCGCACCGATCAAGCCGTTGAACATATGGCGACCGTCGCAATTCCTCGAATGGGTTGAGCCGCCTGGCAGTCATTTGCTCTTGCCCGCCCGCTTAACCAAGGGCGAGCTAACAACTCTCATCGGTCAAGGTGGGCTCGGCAAGACCCGGCTGGCGCTCTGGCTGGCAATCTGTCAAATCCTGGGCCGCCTGTGGTGCGGACTCGAAACCGGCGGCGACCTTGTGAAGTGGTTATTTCTGGGTGACGAAAATAGCATCGCCCGGTTGAAGGAAGATTTACGCCGCGTGTTCTCAACCCTCACGCCGAAAGAAAGCGCCCGCGTTGACGAATTCTTGCGCCTGCCCGCGCTCGTCGAAATGGATGATTGCGACGTGTGGCTTGGCGACCCTGTTACTCAAGCCCGCATTGCCGCCACCCTTGAAACCGAAAAGCCCGGCGCTATCGTCGCCGACCCGCTCGCCAACTTCGCCCCCGGTGACATATCCAAGCCCGGCAAAATGAAAGAAGCCATCCGCACGCTGCTTGGGATCATCCGCCCCGTCACCCCCAAAGCCGCCGTTATGCTCCTACACCACGCCTGGACGGGCTGCCAGAATATCACACAGGGCATTGGCTGGGATGCCGCTAACTTCGCCAGTGGCGGGAAGGCGCTATTTGCTGCCGCTCGCTGCCAAGCGTGTTTCCCCGCATGTGCTACGCCACAGCCCCGCCATGAGTCTTCTGCAAAGCGGTGTGGACCGCTCAGTAATCGCGCTGTGGCTGGGACACGAATCCATGGACACCACGCAAATTTACCTTCATGCCAATCTCGAACTCAAAGAAAAGGCACTGGCGAAAACAGAGCCGTTCCAAGTCCGAGTGGGTCGGTATCGGCCCAACGACCAGCTCTTGGCTTTTCTGCAGAGCCTTTGATAAGGCCGGGTGAAAAGGCCAAAAACGGGAGCGACTCTTTCTGATCTCGAGGGATCGCCCCCCCCTTTTTACTGTCAGCACACGGCACAATTTGAACCTCGTCTCAAATCGGCTCCGCTGGTAGAAGGGTTCTCGCGTGAGTACTATGTCGAATGGGAAGGAAAGGCACGACCATGTGTGCTTCTGAAAGCGCTATGGAGTTTCGTCGTCGTCGTGCGGTGGAACTGATGCGACAGGGCGAGTCAAAAAAAACCATTTCTCGAATACTGGGCGTTAGCAACACTTCATTGAATTTGTGGCTGCGAAAAGCGGAAGCTGGGGAAAGTCTCAAAACGAAACCAAGCCACGGTCGTCCCCGTCGTCTGAATAGCCAGCAGCTTACGGAGCTCGAAGAAGCTCTCAAAAAAGGACCCGCCGCGCACGGCTGGCAAAACAACTTATGGACGACCCGACGTGTTCGGGAGGTGATCAAACGGCGCTTCGGCGTAGAGTTTTCCCGCGTGGGCGCATGGCACGTTCTAAAGGATTATCTACACTGGTCACCTATCAGACCGGCACGGCAGACAGCAAAGCGTGATGATAATGAAATCGCCCGGTGGAAAGCAGAAGAGTTTCCAAGGATTGAACGGCAGGCGAGGGAAAGCAACGCGTATCTGATTTTTGTCGATGAAGCTGGATTCATGATGATGCCGACGATACGGCGTACCTTTGCACTTCGCGGAAGTACCCCAGTGAACAGGGTGTTTGATCCCCATGGTCGCATTTCCGTGAGCGGCGCGATAACTGTCAGTCCCAAACGGACGCGTATTTGCTTGCATTACTCTATGTTGGCCGACAACACGAATTTCCGAGGCCCAAGTGTGGTCGCTTTTTTGAAGCAACTTCGAAGCCAGCTCTGTGGACCGATGACTATCGTCTGGGACCAAATCATTATTCATTCTTCCGACGTCGTAATTGAATATCTTCGGACTGTTCCCGACATCATAACCGAGCCCTTCCCTCCGTATGCACCAGAATTAAACCCAGTGGACAGAGCCTGGTTTTACCTGAAGTACGGCCGATTGCCCAATTACACTCCGCCGACGGTGGCAAAACTGCGACGCACTGTTGAAGCGGAGATTAAGCGCCTTCAGGGCAAGCCCGATTTGTTGCGTTCGTTCGTTCGCCAATCAGAACTACCCCTTGCTCTTTAAGCCCCAGCTCAATGGTCGGATAATGCCGAGTTGAAAGACGAAAAAAGGGGCGAATCCTGGGATTTTTCAAGAATCGCCCCCGCTACACGGCATTATCCGACGCTACAGAAAATACCCCTTATGCCGAGCTCGGCATAAGGGGTACTTCTACTCCTGAGACAGGCCGCCTGGAAGTCCTGCCTTGCCACGATGCCCGAATTTCGCGCCTGCGCGGCTCCTGCGCGACGTTTCGGGTGCGGGCAAGGGAAAGGAATCCGGTAATTGACTGGTAGCTTTATGGTAGCTTTCTGAGCATCGTTTTGGAAAAGTCGGCGGGAGGCGGCAAAAACCAGAAAGAGCCGAAATCAAAAACCGGGGGTTGCGATACTAAGCCTGTAAACATTGGTCAAAAGTAGTGTTTTTCCTGTGGTTCTGCGGTGGTGGTAGGAGAAGGATTCGAACCTTCGTAGGCGTAAGCCAGCAGATTTACAGTCTGCCCTCGTTGGCCACTTGAGTATCCTACCACGAGCCAGCCGCGCTGAGCGGTCGCGTATTAAGCCACATGGGCTCGCCCTTGTCAACCCAGCCGCAGTGCCCTAGTTTGGCGGGATGTTTGATTCGTTAAGCGGCAAGCTTCAGAACGCCTTCCGGAACCTGCGCGGCCTCGGCAAGATCTCCGAGTCCAACGCCAGCGAGGCCCTGCGCGAGGTGCGGCTGGCTTTGCTGGAAGCCGACGTCAATTTCAAGGTGGCGCGGGATTTCATCGAGCGCGTCAAAGTCAAAGCGCTCGGCCAGGAGGTCGTCCAGAGCATTCAGCCGGGACAGCAGATCATCAAGATCATCCACGACGAGCTGGTGGAGCTGCTCGGGTCGGCCAACGCCGGCCTGCAGTTGAGCGGCAATCCGAGCTGCGTGCTAATGGTCGGCCTGCACGGCTCGGGCAAGACCACGTCGAGCGGCAAGCTGGGTCGGCTGCTCCACAAACAGGGCCGCACGCCGTTGCTGGTGGCGGCGGATGTGTATCGCCCGGCAGCCATGGAGCAGCTCGAAACGCTGGGCAAGCAATTGGATCTACCCGTATATGTGCACCAAGGCGAGACGGACGTGCTCAAGATCGCGCGAGAGGCGCTGGCTTTCGCCAAGGCGAATAACCGAAACACCCTAATCTTCGATACGGCAGGGCGGCTGCAAATTGACGAGCCGCTGGTGCAGGAGCTGGTCCGACTGCGCGACCTGATCAAACCCCAGGAAACGTTGCTGGTGCTGGATGCCGCCACGGGCCAGGAAGCGGTCAATGTGGCGATGCACTTCGACCAGGCGCTGAATATCACCGGCTCCATTCTAACGAAGCTGGACGGCGATGCCCGGGGCGGCGCAGCGCTCAGCCTGAGGTCGGTGACCGGCAAGCCGATCAAATTCGCCGGCATGGGCGACGTGGTCAGCCTGGTCGAGAAGGCGGCCGAGGCGGTGGACCTGGATGACGCCAAGCGCATGGAAGAGAAGATGCGCAAAGGCCAGTTCTCGCTCGAGGATTTCCTGGAGCAATTGCGCCAGATGAAGAAGCTGGGCTCGCTGGAGTCGATCGTGGGCATGCTACCCGGCGGCGCGGAAGCGCTCAAAGGGGCCGACCTGGGCAAGCAGGAGAAGGAGTTCAGCCACATGGAGGCGATGATTTGCGGGATGACGGGGCAGGAACGGCGCAATCCCCACATCCTTAACGCGCGCCGGCGTCTGCGGATTGCCAAGGGCAGCGGCGTCTCGGTGACCGAGCTGAATACGATGCTGAACAAGTTCGCGGGCATGCAACAGATGATGAAGAAAATGGGCAAGTTCCAGAAGATGATGGCCCGCATGGGCGGCGGCGCGGCGGGTCTGACGCGGCGCCGGTGAGTTCGCGAGGCCGCCCTCTGATTCTGCCTCCGGCCCCTGCTGCAAGATCCTGCTTAACCATCATACCTTGACCCCCACGCGCGAATCGCAGAGCCTTGGCTTCCAGACCATCAAATCGCATGGGATCGTTAAGCCGGAAATCAATGTCGCATCGCATCCAACCGCTGCTGTTGAGCGCAATTGCCGCCCTGCTCTGCGGCGCGCCTTTCGCGCGGGGCCAGATCGAGAGGGTGAAGGTGACGGGGGGAGAGTTGCGCGGGGTGGTCAAGGACGGCGTGGCCGTCTTCAAAGGAATTCCCTTTGCGGCGCCGCCGATCGGCGAATTGCGTTGGCGTCCGCCCCAGCCTGTGCAGCCGTGGACTGAGGTAAAAGCGGTGGACCACTTCGCCCCGGCGCCGATGCAGGATGCGATGCTGGCGATGTTGATGGGTGGCGCGGCCAACTTCAGCGAGGATTGCCTTTATCTCAACGTGTGGACGTCCGCGAAGACCCCGGACGAGAAGTTGCCGGCGATGGTCTGGATTTACGGTGGGGCATTCGTCGGCGGGATGACCAGCGCACCTATGTACGACGGCGCGAAGCTCGCGCGCAAGGGCGTGGTGCTGGTGAGCCTCGCTTACCGCCTCGGGGCTTTCGGGTTTCTGGCTCACCCGGAGCTGAGCCGCGAGAGCGGCAAGGGGGCCGGTTGCTACGGCCTCCAGGACCAGGTGGCCGGCTTGCGCTGGGTCAAGGAGAACATCGCCCGGTTTGGGGGCGATCCGTCGCGGGTCACTATCTTCGGCGAATCCGCCGGCGGCATCTCGGTCAGCATGCTCACCGTGGTGCCAGCGGCCAAGGGCTTGTTCCAGCGCGCGATCTCGGAAAGCGGCGGCTCGATGGCCCCGCTCAAACAGGCCGACGCGCCGGGCCTGAGCGTGCCGCCCCTAAAACGGGCGGAGGAGACGGGCCGCGAATTCCTGGCCAAGCTCGGCGCGAACGACCTCAAGGCCGCCCGCGCCCTCGACGCCAAAGTGATCCAGAAAGCCGTATCCGGCATGGGCACCTTCTGGCCCGTCGCCGATGGCGAGACCATCGTCGGAGACGAGTCCGAACTCTATGAAGCCGGCCAGTTCAACGACACACCTGTCCTCCTCGGGTCAAACTCGGACGAGGGAGCCATGTTCGTCTGGACCAGGCCAACGCCAGAGACTTTCGAAAAACAGGTCCGCCACGATTCCGGTCCCGCGGCCGAGGCCATCCTCAGGGCCTACCCTCACGCAACCGAGGCCGAGGCTTTCAAAGCCACCAAGGACCTGCTGCGTGAAGGACTCTTCGCCTGGCCCACCTGGACCTGGGCTAAACTCCAAACCCGCAAGGGCAACCATAAAGCCTTCGTTTACTATTTCGATCACCGTGCCCCCACCTCGACCGACGGGGCTTCCCACGCCGCCGAGATCGGCTATGTCTTCGGCAACCTGGGCGGCTGGGGCAGCGGGACGAACTCAGTGGATTTCAAGCTATCTAACCTCATGAGTTCATATTGGGTCAACTTCGCCAAGACCGGCGACCCGAACGGCTCCGGCCTGCCCAACTGGCCGACGTTCGCCGAAGGGCAGATGACCGCGATGTGCTTTGACAAGGAACCCGGCGCCCGGCCCCTGCCGAACCTGGAGAAGTTAAAAGCGATTGACGCCTATTTCGCTTACCGCCGCGAACAGGCGAAGACCGTGGCGGGCGACGGAAAATAGCGGTAGCGCCGGCGACCAAACAGCGCTCGAAAACGGTCAGTATTGAATCCGCAAGCGGTAGTAGGCCTTTACTGGATCAGAGCTGTTTTGCAGCAAGACCGGGGACCAGGAAATGAGATCAACCGACTTCTCCACGCTAATGGCAAAGCTCCCGCTCGGGCCGGCGATCGCCCTCTGATCAGGCAGGGTGAATCCGTCTTCGGCGATGAAATAGGAAATGAACTTGGCGTAGGGATAAAACACGCCGCTGTTGAGGTACAGGGCCCCGGGACCAGTGAACTCAGCCGGTCGGTTCGGCTCCAGCGTAAAGTTTAAGGTGCTGTCACCCGCACTGTTTGGCCGAGTGAAGCTCGCGCTGAGTGGGCCTGGCACTCCAAATACGCGCATCGTTTTGTTGGAGGCGATCGGGATGCCAATCGGATCATTGGCGACTCCTTGGGAGTAAATGGCCGCGTTAGTCAGGCGGTAAAACGTAAACAACACGGCATTCGAGAAGTTCAGCTCCGCGGGTCCGGCCAAGGCGTACACCGTTCCGTTCTCAAGGGGCGCGAAATAACTTTGCAAGAAGGGAGTCTCGCCACCAAGTTGCACCTGCGTGCTGTTCGTGAAATCGCCGAACGTTGCGGTAATGATGATGGCGGAGTTTGTGGGCACCAGCAATCGATTCGTCGATGTCGTTGCGCCGATGAACGTCTCGCCTTTCGCGAGCGGCCCAGCCAAAGCAATGAACAGCGCGATTACATAGAGGGGCTTCATGGGGAAAACCTAAATCCCTCTTCACCTATGTCAACCGCTAGCGAAGGAAACGAAGAACTTCGTAGTCTTTGCGACCCCATACCCAGGCCGGAGCCTCATGGGGACCTCCCCGTAGTACCCTCGATTCAGATCGAGGGTACTACGGGGAGGCTCCGGTGAAGTTCCGGTGGGGCCGGCGGGACGGTCCGGTGCAGGAGGGGAGGGAAAGGGGGCCCAAGACTCGGCTCTTGGGAGGCCGGACTGGGTTTGGACGCGGGGCCAATTCAGGAAGCGGGCAGCGGAGCCCGGACGATCCTGTCCGCTCAGCGGAGCAGTTTCACGGCTTGGGTGGCAAGGTCCAGCATGCAGCTCGGGAACAGGCCCAGGTAGAGCATCCCGGCGAGGCAGGCATAGATAGAGATTCGGATCGGCTTGGAGATCAGGATGGGTGACAGGTCCGTCGGGTCATCGGCCCAGTAGATGGCGCGCACGACGCCGAAGTAGTAGTAGAGGGAAATCACCACGCCAGCCAACGCGGTAAAGGCCAGGCAATAGTATCCCGGCTGCAGGGGGGCTTGCGCGATAACAGCCTTGAGCAGCAGGAACTTCCCGAAGAACCCTGCCAGCGGCGGGATGCCGGCCAGGGAGGCCATGGCCAGCGTAAGCGCAGCCGCCAGCAAAGGCGCGCGCCGGTGCAGGCCCGCGAGCCCGCTGAGGTCTTCGCCGTCCGCCTGCCGCAACACGAGGCAAATCACAGTAAAGGCAGCGAGCACGGTGAAGAGGTAGCCGCTGAGGTAGTAGAGCACGGCGGACCGGCCATCGGCGCTCAGGGCGGCCACCCCCAGGAGCATATAGCCGGCGTGGGCGATGCTGGAGTAGCCGAGCAAACGCTTGAGGTTGCGCTGCGGAATGGCGCAGAGGTTGCCGTAGAGGATGGAGAAGCCGGAAATGATAATGAGGAGGTTGGACCAATGGGCCGTGATGTTCGGCACGGCGATGAACAACACGCGGAGCAGCAAGGCAAAGCCCGCCGCTTTGGAACCAATAGCCAGGAACGCGGTCACCGGGGTGGGCGCTCCCTGATAAACATCCGGGGCCCAGATCTGGAACGGAAAGGCGACGATCTTGAAACCAAGCCCAACCAGCACGAACACGAGGCCAAACAGGAAGATCGGGTTGCCGCCGAATTGCGCCGCCACGCTGCTCAACTGGCCGAAGTTGAGCGTATGCGAGATTCCATAAACCAGCGCGATGCCGAACACAGTGAAGGCCGTGGAGAGGGCGCCGATGATCAAATACTTCACGCCGGCCTCAAGCGAGGTGACCCGAGCCCGCTGGAAGCTGGTGAGCACGTAGAAGGTAACAGTGATGAGTTCCATCGACACGAACAGCAAAGCGAAGTCATTCGCCGAAGAGGCAAAGAGCATGCCCAAGAGCGCAATCAGGATCAGCGCATAGAACTCGGAAATTCCGGCCGTGATGCGGTCGGAAAACTCGACCGACATGAGCAAGACGATCAGGGCGGCGAGCAGGAAGAAACGTTTGAAGAACAGCGCCAGGGGGTCGAGCGCATACATTTGACCGAAGGCGTACTGCACCGGCTGGCCGGAAGGGAGTTTGACGCAGAACAAGCTGTAAAGCAGGATCAAGCCCACGCCGATGGCGGCGACGTAGCCGAGCTTGCGCTTGGCCGGAAGCGGAAGCCACAGATCAACGAGCAGCAGTCCGAGAGCGAGCGCCAGCACCAGCAGTTCGTGATTGAGCAGCAAGAGGTTCATCGGTTAAGCAGAATAACGACGGCGTTCTCCTTGACGCTCGGCACGATCTTGTCCGTGAGCAGGCGGGGGAAGCACCCGAAGAGCAGGAGGCAAGCGAGCAAGAGGATGAACGGCACTTTACGCCAGAAATGCGCGTCGGCTACACCGGCCCATTGATCCGGCAGCGGACCGTGCAGCAGTGCGCGAATCGCCCGCAGCATGTAAACCGCGCCGATGATCAACGCTCCCCAGCAGGCTAGCACGGTCACAACCGGAAATACCTTCCAGGCGCCGAAGAAGACGGTGATTTCGCCCGCGAAGTTGGCAAACCCGGGCAAGCCGCAACCGGCGAATGCCGCCATCATCAGCGCCCCGCCGATAAACGGCAACCGTCGGAGCAGGCCGCCGAGCCGGTCTATCTGCAGCGTGCCGGTTTGCTGGTAGAGGTAACCGCTCAGGCCGAATGTGAGCGCGGCGAGAAAGCCGTGCGCGATCATGACCAGCACCGCGCCTGTCACCCCAATGACATTCAAGGTGGCGATGCCGAGGAAGACAAAGCCCATGTGGGCGACGCTGGAATAGCCGATGAGCCGATTGAAATCTTTCTGACGCATGGCGACCCAGCCGCAATAGACGAGGTTGCCCAGGCAAAGCCAGGCGAGGATCGGCGTCCAGTGTTGGGCGGCTTGGGGAAGCAGCGGCAGGGCGATGCGAATCAGGCCGTAAAGCCCAAACTTCTTGAGCACGCCGGCATGGAGCATGGCGGTAGCCGTGGGAGCGGAGGCATACCCGAGGGGCGCCCAGGTGTGGAACGGCCAGAGTGAGACGAGAATACCGAAGCCAAACAACAGCAACGGGAAGATGAAGTTCTGCGCGCCAGTCGCAAGCGGGTGTTCCCGGATATGCTTTGCGAGTTCGGGAATATCGAACGTGTTGGCGCCCGCCTGCAGATAAAGGGCAATCAGCCCGATCAGCGCGATCAAGGCCCCGATGCTCAAATAGAGCGTAATTTGGAAGGTAGCGTAGTTCTTTTGCTCTCCGCGCCCCCAGACGCCAATCATGATAAACGTCGGCACCAGCGCCAGCTCGTGGAAGAAGTAGAAGAAGAAGAGGTCGAGCGAAGCGAAGGCGCCCAGGATGCCGCCCGTCATCACCAGCAGTAGTATGTAAAACTCTTTATCGCGCTCCTTGATTTCCCAGGAAACGCAGGCTGACGCGAAGGCGACGATCGCGCCCATCAGGATCAGGCCCACGTTAATGCCGTCCACGCCAACGTGGTAGCTGATACCCAGGCGCGTCACCCAGGGAATCTGCTGCTCGAACTGGTAGCCGAGGGCGCCGGTATGGAACTGGAGGAACATCTTCAGCGCGAGCACCGCCGAAATGAACGTGGCCAAAATGGCAACGGCGCGCAGCACAGGCCGGAAGTTGCGCGGCACCAGCAGCAGCAGTATCGCTGCGAAGAACGGCCACCCGATTATGTAGGTTAAGGGCGACATGGCTATTTCAGCACGAGGTAAAGAACCAGCGCCACGCCGAGGGCAAACAGGAAGGCGTAGGTCTGCAGATTGCCCGTCTGGAGCAGCCGCAAGGCGCGGCCAGCCAGCTCGGTGGTGCCGTGCGTCCCGCGCACAGCGAAACCGGCGATGATCCAGCGATCAAACCAGTCCGCCACCGCGGCCAGGAAATCGTGCAATCGGATGACGGTCGCCTCGTAAAGCTCGTCGAAGTAGAAGCGGTTCCGCATTGCGCGTGACAGTGCGCCCAGCTTCTCCGGCAAGGGGTCGCTGGTTGCGTTCCGGTAAAGCGCCCACGCGGCGGCAAATCCCAGGAACACCATCAACAAGCCGAACGTGGCCACCCCCGGCGCATGGATAAACGGGGCGACTAGCTCCCGGATAAAGGAGGCGCCCTGCTCAATGTGCTCGGCTGGAAACTGCTTCCCGTAGAGTTGCTCAACGCCGATAAGCCCGCCAATCACGCTGAACACGGCCAGAAGCCGCAGGGGCCACGCCATTACCGGCGGCGATTCATGCGCGTGGCCGGCAGCATCGGATCTCTGCGCGCCGAGAAACGCGACAAAGATCAGGCGGAACATGTAGAAAGTCGTAAGCGCGGCTACCGCCGTCCCCAGTAAGTAGAGCGGCAGGCTATGTTCAGCAGCTTGCGCGAGGATGCCGTCCTTGCTGTAAAACCCGCTGAAAGGCCACAGGCCCGCGAGCGCCAGCGTGCCCGCCATGAAGGTCCAGAAGGTGACCGGCATCTTCCGGCGCAGCCCGCCCATCTTCCAGATGTCCTGCTCGTGATGGAGCGCGACGATGACGGAGCCGGCACCCAGGAACAACAGCGCCTTGAAGAAAGCGTGGGTCGTTAAATGGAACATCGCCGGAGCCGGGCCGTGGAGGCCGACAGCCATCACCATGTAGCCGAGCTGTGAGAGCGTCGAGTAAGCCAGGATGCGCTTGATGTCGTTCTGCTGGATGGCGATGACGGCGGATAACAAGGCGGTGAACCCGCCAATCCACGCGACGACTTCCAGCGCATGGGAGCCGGGAATATCGAGCAGGAAGAACACACGGCAAAGCATGTACACGCCCGCGGCGACCATCGTGGCGGCGTGAATCAAGGCGCTGACGGGAGTGGGGCCCTCCATGGCGTCAGGCAGCCAGACGTGCAGCGGGAATTGGGCGCTCTTGCCCATCGCGCCGCAGAAGATCAGCAAGCCGGCGGTCGTCGCCAGCGCGCCCAGGGCTTGGGGATTGGCAGTAAGTGCCTTCTCGATCAGTTCGAACTTGAGGGAACCAAAGGTCGCCCAGACCGTCAGGATGCCGAGCAAGAACCCAAAGTCTCCCAGGCGAGTTGTGATGAAGGCCTTTTTACCCGCGTCCGCCGCCGCCGGCCGTTCAAACCAGAACCCGATGAGCAGGTAGCTGGACACGCCGACCAGTTCCCAGAAGATGAACAGTTCGATGAAATTGTTCGCCAGCACAATGCCGAGCATCGAGAACGTGAACAGGCTCATGAACGCGAAGAAGCGCGCCNNCGCCGACCAGTTCCCAGAAGATGAATAGTTCAAGGAAGTTGTTGGCGAGCACGATGCCCAGCATCGAAAAGGTGAACAGGCTTAAGCAGGCGAAATAGCGCGGGAACCCGCGGTCCTCGCTCATGTAGCCCCAGGAGTAAATGTGAATCGCGCTGGCGACGCCGGTCACGAGGAGCATCATCAGCAGGCTCAGCGGGTCCAGGCGCAGACCGAAGTCCACTTGCAGGTACAGACCAGAGGCCGCCTGCGGATCGCCGATCGTCAGCCAGGACACGAAAACGTCACGCGCCGGACCCCAGCCGTTGACCGATACGAAGATGAGGCTCAGAACGAAGCCCATAACCACCGCCCCGATGGACAGGCCTGCGCTGAGCTTGCGGTTGTGCTGCGTGAACAGCGTGATGAACGCCGCCGCCAGCAACGGGAGGAACAGAACTGTCCAAGGTAACAAATCCAGGTTCATCAGCTAGAGTTTCAGCGTGGTAAGGTCCTCAACATGAGCCGTCTGCCGCCGGCGGTAGAGCGCCACGATCAACGCCAGGCCAACCGATACCTCCGCGGCCGCGACTGTGATGATGAAGAAGACGAATACCTGCCCGTCGAGACTATTGGTATCGCTGAAGCGCGAGAATGCGACCAGCGCGAGGTTCGCCGCATTGAGCATCAGCTCAAGCGACATGTAAATCACCAGCAGATTGCGCCGCACGATCACCCCCAGCAGCCCCAGGCAAAACAGCAGCACGCTGACTACTAAGTAATGTTCTAATCCCACATTCACTTCAGGTCCTTCTTGCTGAGGAGCACCACGCCGACAATCGCAACGAGGAGCAACACCGAGACAATCTCAAAAGGCAGCAGGTATTGGGTGAACAGCAATTTAGCGAGCGGAACCGTCCCGCCTTCCGCTGCGGGAGATTGGGAGGCCCCAAGCGGAGCCTTCAGCAGGCTGCTGAGGAAAATGGCCAGGATAGCCCCGGTCGAAATCAGCCCCCCCACGACGCCAAGCGTCTTGATCTTCCGTCGCTCCTCCTCTTTCAAGTCCAGCATCATGATAACAAATAGGAAGAGGACCATCACCGCGCCCGCATAGACCAGCACCTGCACCGCGGCGAGGAAAAAAGCGTGCAGCAGGACGAACAGCCCGGCGAGCGAAACGATGGTCAGCACCAGAAACATCGCGCTGGTAACCGGACTGCGGCTGAACGGGTTGGCAATGACGAGAAAGCCAAACACCAGGGTCAGAAACGCAAAAGTGTAAAATAGAGCGTCCTGCATTTGCTATGTTGCCGTGCTGTAGATCATTTAGCCATTTAACCTGTCCAACCGATTAAGACCTTCACCCTGCGACGGTTCAAGGTCCGCGCTCAGGGCTCCAGGCCCTGAGCGCGCGCTTCCTGCGCCTTTTTCTTCCACTTGCCTATCTTGTCCTGATGGACGCCCCCCAGGGCGAGCAATTTTTCCTTGTCGTAAAGCATCTCGGCGCGGCTGGCGCCGGTGAGCGAGTAGTCTTTCATCAGGAAAATGGCCTCCTCCGGGCAGACTTCCTGGCAATAGCCACAGAAGATGCAGCGGAGCATGTTGATCTCGAATTCCTTCGGGGCCTTCTCGACATTGCCAGCTTCAGGCGCGCCCCCCGGGCCGGGCGGCAGGATGCGGATCGCCTTAGGCGGGCAGACAAATTCGCACAACTGGCAGGAGACACACTTGGTGCGGCCATCCTGGTCCTTCACCAGATAAGGGGCGCCACGATAACCCTCGGGCACCACCCACCTCTCTTCGGGATACTGCATGGTCACTTTCTTCTTGAAAAAGTGACGCAGGGTGACCGTAAACCCGCCGATGACCGCCGGCAGGTAGAGGCGCTCCCAAAGATTAAGTTTTCGGCGCTTAATAATCATCTAGCTCCTCGCCCAAAGGACCACAGCCGTAACCACGATATTTGCCAGCGCCAGCGGAATAAAGCGCCGCCAGCCTAAATCCATCAACTGATCGTAACGGAAGCGCGGCCACATCCAGCGTACCCAAATGACCATGAACAAGATGAAGCAGAGCTTCGCCAGGAAAATGCCGATATGAAGCAGCGCGGCCCAAATCGTCGTGGCGGGCTGGTCCAATCCGGCCACCGGCAGCGTCCAGCCGCCCAGGAACAGCGTCACCATCAAGGCGGCAGCCGCGGTCATGCTGGCGTATTCACCCATGAAGAACAGCGCGAACTTCATCGAGCTGTATTCGACATTGTAGCCCCCGGCCAACTCCTGTTCCGACTCAGGCAAATCGAAGGGCATGCGGTTCGTCTCGGCAAACATGGCGGCCAGGAAGATAATGAACGAGAGCGGCGCGTAGAAGATGAACCAGCCGTGCCCGGCCTGCCAGGAGACGAGGCGGTTAAGGTTTAGACCACTGGTCCCTTCGAGCAATTCCTGCCACGTCGCGCTCAACTGTTGGACATCCAGCCCGCCGACGATCAGGAACAGCGGAATAACCGACATGCCCATGGCGATCTCGTAGGAGATCATCTGCGCGCTCGACCGGATGCCCCCAATGAATGGGTATTTTGACCTTGCCGCGTAGCCCGCGAGGACAATGCCGTAAACCCCTAGCGAGACGATGCCAAAGGTGTAAAGGACACCCACGTTCAGGTCGGCGATGACCATCTTCTGCTGCCCAAATAGCGAGCCAAATGGGATGATCGCTACCGTGAGCAGGCTTGGGATCATCACGATCGCCGGGGCAAGCCAGTAATACGCCTTGCGGACATGGGCGGGAGTAAAATCCTCTTTCAGGAACGATTTGATGGCATCCGCAGCCGGTTGCAGCAGACCAAAAGGACCGACGCGATTAGGGCCACGGCGGTCCTGGATGGCAGCCGAGACCTTGCGCTCCACCCAGACGGCGTAAGCGACAATGAACATCAGCACGGAGAAAACGCCGAGAATCTTCACCGCGCTGAACAGCACGGACTGCCCCACCGGGGCCGCAAACCAATCTATGATCGCCTGAATCATCGCTTAGATCCTGACCGTCATGCCCGTATCGCCGAGGCCCGCCCATGTTAGCCCATTGAACGCGGGAATCTCGGCGGTCATCTGGTTGAACAACCCTTCAATGCTTACGAAACCGTCGTGGCCGGTTATGTTGAAAGCGAGTTCCCTCAAAAACTCCCATTCCGGCCGGGCGTCCCCGGGAGGCTCAACCGCTTTCATGAACTTCTGCACGCGCCCCTTGGTGTTGGTGAACGTGCCGCGCTTCTCGGCATGCGCGCAGCCGGGTAAAAGGTAGTGCGCCAGCCGGGTCGTCTCGTTCGGCAAAATATCGCTGACGATGATCGTCTCCAGTTTGCCAAGCAGTTCCGCGCCTAAACCGTGCCGGGTCACGTCTTCGCCAAATACAATCAGCGTCTTAATGCGCCCGCTGCGGATGCCTTCGGCAATTTTCGGCAGGTTCGACCCCATGGGTTCGGCGGCGATGCCGGTAAGCCGCGCGCCGTTGCTGTTCGGATTCCGGTCCGCATTCAACAGCAGCTTGTCGCTTCCTCCCATGCGGGGCACCGAATCCGACAACGTGCCCAGCGTCTTCGCCAGCTTCGCCAGCAGGTAAAGCTCCTCATTGGTCTGCCGGGCCGAAGCAATCACGGCGACCGACCCCGCCGGCGCCTGCTTCAGCTTCTCCGCGATTCCCTTCAGAACCGCCGCCCACCCTTCCGGCTGACTTTGGACTTTGGACTTTGGACTTTGGACTTTCCCGAGCCGGTCTTCGCGTCCGATCCACTTGTAATTCAGCCGGCCGTAGTCACACATCCAGCAGGCATTGACCGCGTCGTTCTCGCGCGGCTCATAGCGATAGATCTTTTCCTCCCGCGACCCGATGATGATGCTACAGCCAGTCGCGCAGCTCGTGCACAGGCTCTTGGTCTCTTTGAGAAACCAGACGCGCATCTGGAACCGGAAATCCTTCGACGTCAGCGCGCCGACCGGACAAATGTCCACCGTGTTCAGCGTATAATTGTTGTCGAACACTTTGCCGGGATAGGCGGTGAGCGTGTTATAGCTGCCGCGATTCACGATGCCGAGCGCATCATCGCCCACGATGTCTCGCGTGAAGCGGATGCAGCGCGTGCACAGGATGCAGCGCTCATCGTCCAACACAATGCGCGGGCCGAGATCAACCCGCTTGGGCTTGTGGACCTTCGTCTCGGCAAACCGGCTTTCCGACTGCCCATACTCCACGGAGTATTCCTGCAGCTTGCACTCGCCGGCCTGGTCGCAAATGGGGCAGTCGAGCGGGTGATTGATGAGCAGGAATTCGAGCACGCCCTGGCGCATCTGTTGCACCGCCGGCGTATCCGTATAGATTTCCATGCCCGGGGAAAGCGGCGTAGCGCAAGCGATCGCCGGGCGTGGCGCCTTGGCGATCCTTGGAGTGCCATCCGGGTTGAAGATCGGTTTGCGATCCGGGCCCAAGGCCGGCGTGCCAAACTCGACGAGGCACATGCGGCAATTGCCCGCCACCGGCAACTTCGGGTGATAACAATAATGCGGCACCATGGCGCCCGCCGCGAAGCAAGCCTGGATCATCGTCGTCGGCACCGGCTTGCCGGAGACCGGGTCCGGCGTCGTCTTCGGGACCTCGACTTGCTTCCCGTTCACCCGCACCGTGATAGTGTCGGTGGCAGGTGCTGCCGGCTTGGTTTCAGTTGTTGCGGCTATGGACATCTTCTCGTGTCACGCTTGCGGACTTGCGGCCAGCTTCATTTCCGCCGTGGGACCCGCGCCTTGTCGGGCACGGCGCTCTTCGTCGGCTGCTCCCCGAGCGATGAACTCATCTTTAAATTTGCCGACAAAGCTCTGCACCGGCCAGGCGCAAGCCTCGCCGAAAGCGCAGATCGTGCGCCCGCCGGGAATGTTGTCAGCTATCCTGATTAAGTAATCCGCATCGTCCTTGCGGCCTTCCCCGTGCGCGAGGCGGTGCAGCGCTTTGGCCATCCAGAGCGACCCCTCGCGGCAGGGCGTGCATTGCCCGCAGCTTTCATGCGCGTAAAATTCCGCAATGTTCGCCAGCGCTTTAACGATGTCCGCCGAATCGTCCAGCACAATGATCGCGCCAGACCCGGACATGCTGCCCGCGGCAATGAGCGAGTCAAAGTCATACGGCAAATCGAGCATGTCGAACTCCTGCTCGGTTTCCTTGCCGTCGGGGCTCCGGCGCTTGAGCTTGAACCGCTCACCTGCCTTGAAGACTTTGGCTGACGAGCCGCCCGGGATCACTGCTTGCAGCTTCCGCCCCTCGCGCAAGCCGCCGCCAAAAGCCGGGTCGTTGATGAGTTCGCCAAGGGTGACCTTGCCGACCTCTATCTCGTAATAGCCGGGTTTCCTGACGTGGCCGCTGATGCTCACAATGCGGGTCCCGGTGTTATTGGGCGTGCCGAGCTTCGCGTATTGCGCGCCGCCCATCGCGACGATGTGCTTGACCGCGCACAGCGTCTCGACGTTGTTGACGATCGTCGGGCACAAGTAAAGGCCGAGCACCGCGGGGAAATAGGGGGGCTTGATCCGGGGATAGGCGCGCTTCCCCTCCAGGGACTCGATGAGGCCGGTTTCCTCGCCGCAGATGTAAGCGCCGGCGCCGCGGTGAACGTGGACTTCCAGATCGTAGCCGGAGCCGAGGATATTCTTGCCCAGGAAGTTCTTTGCCCGGGCTTCCGTGAGCGCGCGATTCAGGATCTTCGCGCCCTCGGCAAACTCGCCGCGAATGTAGATGTAAGCGAGATGCACGTCGTTCGCGTAGCTGGCGATGATCATGCCCTCGAGCAACTGGTGAGGATCTTTGTAGATGATTTGCCGGTCTTTGAACGTGCCCGGCTCCGATTCGTCTGCGTTGCAGATGAGGTAGATCGGCTTGCCGCTCTTGCGGTCAACGAACGACCACTTGAGCCCGCAGGAAAAGCCGGCGCCGCCGCGGCCGCGCAGGCCGGAAACCATGACTTCCTGCCGAAGCTGCTCCGGGCCGCTAAGCGTCTTTCCGTTGGGAAGCGTGTTAGGCTTAAGGCCCAGGGCCTTCTTGAGGTCCTCGTACCCGCCAATGCGCAGATAGCTGTCCAAGCCGGGCGTGTAGCCCGGCTGGTCAACGTGCCTTAATACTTGGCGGTATTCCTGCGGCATATCAGCAGCTTGACTCCTGGCAGGAAATCTCTAGGTTTGATGCCGCGCCGGCTTGCCCGATGGTGTAACGGTAGCACAGCAGACTCTGGATCTGTTTGTCATGGTTCAAATCCATGTCGGGCAGCCAACTTTTAATTGTGGAGTGAAGCGCGCTCATTTGCACTCCCCCAAAATCTCATCCGCCCGCTTCTCAGAAACGCCTTCATGAAATGCGTCGTTGCACATCATGACCGGCGCCGTGCCGCAACTCGCGAGGCATTCCACGAACTCGACGGTGAACTTCCCATCCTTGGTCGTTTGCGCGCCGTGCGCCTGCGGATCCAGGCCGAGCTTGCGGCAGAAATGCTCGTGCAGCTCATACGACCCGCCCAGCGCGCAGCTCAGCGTGCGGCACACCTTCAAATGATACCTCCCCACCGGTTTCGCATGAAACATCGGGTAGAAGGTCACCAGCTCATAGACGTTGATCGGCTGCAGCTCGAGTCTGGCCGCGATCCATTCCACCGCTTCGCGCGAAATGTAGCCAAAATGCCCCTGCACCGCATGCAGCAGCATCAGCGACGCGCTGCGCTTGTTCGGATAATGCGTGACCAATCCGTCAATCTCCGCCTGGAGCTCGGCGGGCACCGCGAAATCCGGCTGGCTCACCAGCGGACTGGAAATCGGCTCAGTTGGGTGAATCTCGCTCATCGGTCACATTCTCCCATGACGAAATCAAACGAGCCCAGGATCGCAACCACGTCGCTGAGCATGTGCTTCGGTAGCAGCCACGAGAGGATGCTCAGGTTCACGAATGATGGCGAGCGGATCTTCAACCGGTGCGGCGTGCCCCCGCCTTTGCTGTTGATGTAGAAGCCCAGTTCGCCCTTCGGGTTCTCGTGGCCGAAGTAAATCTCGCCGGGCGGCGCGTTCACGCCCTGCGTCACGTTGATGAAATGATGGATCAATTCCTCCATCCGGGTCAGGACGCGGTCCTTGGGTGGCAGGACGATCTTCCCGTCGGACACGTTGATGGGGCCGCCGGGCAACTGGTCCAGGCATTGATGCACAATCCGCACGCTCTGGCGCATTTCCTCCATGCGCACGAGGTAGCGGTCGTAGCAATCCCCCGCAGTGCCGACCGGCACATCAAACTTGAGCTGATCATAGACCAGATACGGATGCGCCTTCCGCAGGTCGTGCTCGATGCCGCTGCCGCGCAGGTTCGGGCCGCTCATGCCGTAGTCAATCGCCACGTCCCGTGGGATCACGCCGACTCCCTGGGTGCGGTCCACGAAAATGCGGTTGCGGGTCAGGAACGTCTCGGTCTCGTCGATATTCACGACGACCTCGTTCAGGAACTTCCGGCACTGCTCGGCCCAGCCGGGCGGCATGTCGCGCGAAAGCCCCCCGATGCGTGTGTAATTCGTCGTGAACCGCGCGCCGGTGAGCGACTCGCAGAGGTTATAAATCTTCTCGCGCTCGGTGAAGGTGTGCAGGAACACGGTCAGCGCCCCCAAATCCATCGCATAGCAGCCGACGCCCAGAAGGTGCGACGAGATGCGCGCCAGTTCGCAGCAGATGACGCGAATGAACTGGCAGCGCGGCGTCAGTTGACGGTCAATGCCGAGCAGCTTCTCGACCGCCAGCGCGTAGGCGACATTGTTGGCGAGCGGCGCGAGGTAATCCAGCCGGTCCGTGTAGGGAATGAACTGGGTATAGGTGAAGTTCTCCGCGATCTTCTCGTCGCCGCGATGCAGGTACCCGACCTCCGGCCTGGCGCCGGTGATGATCTCGCCGTCCAGTTCGAGGACGATGCGCAACACACCATGCGTTGCGGGATGGGACGGCCCCACGTTCAGGACCATCTTCTCACCCTGAAGCTCGCCCGGCTCCTGGCTGGCCGACGCGGCAGCCGACTCGGCGCTTCGCGCTGCCGTGTCCTTAAACTGAATGTCGCGCGCCTCAGCCATGGTCAGTGCTTCGGTTCGTCGGTGCCGGGGCCATGCGACTGGCCTTGGGCCTCTTTGGTGTCCTGGCGCCGCTCCAGGCGCGCATTGGTCTCCAGCGCATCCGTACCGGGGAGCCGTACCCGCGGCTCACGCGACATCGCATCCTTCCCGCCGGCAACCGTGACGAACGGTCCGCCGGCCAGCGGCGCGGCGTTGGTGAAAGCGACCTCGGGCACGTCGGTCGGCTTGCCCGCCAGGGGGAAATCCTTCCGCAGCGGGTAATGAGGATAGCCTTCCCACATCAAGATCCGGCGCAGGTCGGGGTGGCCGCGGAACCGGATGCCCATCATGTCGTAAATCTCCCGCTCGTGCCAATCAGCCGTCCGCCACACCCCGGTGACCGTTGGCGCCTCGCCCTTCTCCTCGCTCACCTCGGTCTTGAGGCGAAGCGCGCAGAGGTGGCTGTAGCCGTAAAGATGATACACAAGCGTGAAGCGCGGATCGTCCCCGTAATTATCCACACTCGTGATGTCCACGAGGTAGTCAAACCCCAGCTCCTGCTTGGCCGCGGCGCAAATCTCCGGCATCCGCTCGGCGTCGGAGACCATCAGCGTAATTTCGTCCCGGAACTCGACCGGCTCGGAGATCAAGCCGGGGAATCTGGCTTTGAGCTGTTGCGCTAGTTCCAGGGCAGTCATTTCGGTTGGGTGCATCCAGGCACACCAAAACCACAGATGCACACAGATAAACACAGATTCTGCCGGACGGACTCGGCCTTGCCTTCCGGTAAAGGAACACCGAGCGCGAGAAACCCGGGGTTCGGGTGCTTCTTATCGGTGTTCATCTGTGTCCATCTGTGGTTATACTGAGTTGTTCGGGCTTAGCCGGGATGCCAGACGCTGAAGGATGCTCAGGCCACTTTCTTCAGCATAGCCATGGCCGGTTCCCGGGCCACTTTGTTTTGCAGTTTGATCAGGGCGTCCAGCAAAGCCTCGGGCCGCGGCGGACACCCTGCGATGTAAACATCCACGGGCAGGATATGGTCAACCCCTTGCAATACCGCGTAGCTGCGATACATGCCGCCCGTCGAGGCGCAGGCTCCCATGGCGATGACCCATTTTGGTTCAGGCATCTGGTCATAAATTCGTTTCACGGCCAGCGCCATCTTGTACGTCACGGTCCCGGAGACGATCATCACGTCGGATTGGCGGGGAGAAAAGCGCATCACCTCGGCGCCAAAGCGCGAGATGTCGAACCGGCTGGCCCCGGTGGCCATGAGCTCAATCGCGCAACACGCCAGCCCCATCGGCATTGGCCAAAGCGAATTCTTGCGCCCCCAATTGGCCCCCGCGTCCAGCCCCTTCCGGAACCAGTTAATCGCAGCGTCGCGGCGAGTGACGACTACGTCGCCCTCGACCTTCGAGTTATAGCCAATTTCCGTGTTTGTTTGCATAGGAACCGACGGAGCCCGGGACCGCTCCACCCGAGACAACGTAACCATCGCTAAAAATGCCAGCAAGTCCAATCTGCGCGTTTTCGCGACCAGACACGCCAAACCGCCTGGAAGTCGAGTGTCTTGCCCTGGCCCTGCCGGGTGGTCCCGTCAAACCCGCCGGAACGCCAGGCTGCATCGCTGGTTTCTCCGCTCTTTTCCATGGAATGCCCCGGCTCTAAGCGCGCCTGCCCCGCTACTCTCAGATGTTGGAGACACTTCAGGGTAGCCTCGGGGTGGCCTCGGGGTAGCCTCNNTCAGGGTGCCTACCGGTTGGCTACCAGTAAGCCTGAGGGTGGCCTCGGGGTGGCCTCGGGGTGGCCGTAGCCCGGTTTGGTCGTTCAATGATGGATAAGTCGCTATGGTACAGACATATACGCCTCAACTGAGCGCCATTCAACCGGCGATTAGAGGCAGTACGGGGAGGCTCCGAGGCGGCCCGCGCGACGGTCTCGTGCAGGATCAAAGGAACCGGGGGCCAGTAGCTCGACGGTTTGCGGTGCCAAACTGGGTTCGGGCGGGTCGCCGAGACGCCTCTCGAAAATGCGCCCGTAGTCCGCAGCCGATGTCCCAAGGAAAACCCAAGAAGAGGAACGCAAACCCGGCATCCACTCCAGCACGATTGTTAAGGCGCGGCGTGCTCACTTGGTGGGAGTGTCCCGGGGGTCCGGCACATTTACCGGCGATGGTCCAAAACTAGCGATAAACGTCTGCCCGGAGTGGGGATTGGAGTAGAAGGTCCGCCCTGTGGAAATCCTTGGCCTTTGGAGGACCCTCCCATCGGCAGCCACGTTTGACGATGGCAGAGTAATGGTTTGCTCCGTGGCGAGCCATGCCCGCCGCTCCTGTCGCACGCCGTTCTGATGCCCCAGGTAATATCCGAGCCACAATGCAAGCAATACGAACACGGCCACTGCTCCTATCTTCTTCATATGCAAAACCTCCTTCATGGTAAGTGCCTTAACGTCGCGCGTCAGCGACCCCGCGCCACTGGCGGAGGGCATGAAACCGAGAGGTCATCGCGGGGTTCGCTGCACCCGCATTTCTCGGCCCGTTCACCATTTCGACTTTCTATCCTCGATTCTCGCGGCAAGCCACTGCAAATCCTTGGGCGCGGGTGCCCAAGGCCAATTGGTTAAGCTCGCTTCCCGGTTCTCCTTCACGGTCGCTGTCCGCAAAAGGGTTAGGAGGTGCGCCTCAAAAGCAGAACCGGGCTTCAGGCATACTTGGCGCATTGCTGCCTTGTTCGGCCCGAGCCAAATCTCCTGGAAATCGGCATTGCCGCCGAAAGCGGCATTTCTGTGCGGCACAAACACCACCATGGAACGCCAACCTGGCAACTTGAATGCGAAGCTTCGTGACCCGCCGTCTCAATAGCTGCTCCAGGCGGTGAGTTCAACGTGCTTGCTGGCCATGACATAGCGCTCGAACCGAATTGCCAGCCCGACTGCATAGAAGACAGCGAGGAGCGTTGCAATCCCCACCAGAAGGCTACCGGCCCATTTCACGCGAGGCGTCATGTTAAGCTTTGGCCGAACGCTCTGCGTCAGGCGCGCCGGACACCTGAGCAACGATAAACAGCAAGGCGCACCCCGGCGTAGCCTGCACGCAGTTGTTGGGCGAGGTCATTCTTTGAGAAGCTTCGCGGCCCAGATAGGCCAAATGTTATAAACCTTGGGCAGGCGTTCCCAGTTGGTGCTACTGCCCCATGACTCATATAGCGCACCATCACGAAAGCGAAGGCGGGCAATGACCTTGTCCTGCCCGTCCAATGGCGACGAAAACATCGCCGAATGCGGAGGTATGAGCACGCACCACCCGTCCCCTCGACGGCAGATCGTGAATGCGCGATCCTCCGCGACTGCGTGACCTGGTGAGTATTTGAAGTAACCGTCGCCTTGGATGCGGACGAAACTGTCGTGGCCGCAGATGCAGCGGCCGGCATAAAAGTAACCATTCGTGCCAAACGCCGACCAAGCAATCGGTGCCACAAAGATCGCGAACAGCGCTCCGAATCCCGTGATGATGAGCTTTCCCCGGGTTCTCATGGTTCCGCCCAACGCTGAGGATGTGCCATGATAGGGAGCGCGCCATGAGCAGCCGAATGCGGGACCGACCTGACCGCGCTCCACCTCATTGGCTCAATCCTTTGGTTGGGCCTGTGCCGCTCACATTGATCAACATGGGCTCTCCCACAAAACGTGGAAGTCCAGTCGCATGCGTGTAAAGGGCGAGCAGAGCGACTCCGATGGAGAATGAAATCACTAAAGTGCTGAGAGCCTTCTGAGGCAAGCGCCTCCGGGCAATGATACCGCCCAGTGTGCCGAGGACGCCCAACCCCAGGCTGAACCAGCACAGCATCTCCAGGTTGTGGTAAACTAGTGGCGTGGTCCCGGCAGCCTCCGCCCGTGCCACGATAATGGCTATCGCGAGACAAATAGCCCCGGCGACGGCAGCGAGTCCTGAGTAGATGACGGTTCTCACATCAGACGGCCCAACGCACCAGATCAGCGACCCGGC
Source organism: Limisphaerales bacterium (assembly GCA_003152225.1). Classification (GTDB taxonomy): domain Bacteria; phylum Verrucomicrobiota; class Verrucomicrobiia; order Limisphaerales; family UBA8199; genus PALSA-1440. Next base: position 25,984 of record PLZQ01000542.1, read on the forward strand.
GCCAATGGCTCTCGGATTGAAACTGAAGCGTCATCGCCGGGTTCGCTGCATCTGGTTTGTTGGGCATTTTGGCTTGCTCTCTTGCGCGTGTCACGCATGATGTGGAACATGCATCAGGTTGACCCGACCGGTCTCCTCCCTACTCCCGCACGGTGTCGTCGCCTGGCCTGGCTGAATAGGATGCTGCGTTCGGGGCTCACGCTTGAGGAAATCGAGGCGAAAAGGTGGTCCAAGGATTCGGGCGAGTACTCCATCTACTGTTTGGCGGAGAATGGAAAATGTGTCCGATATATCGGAATCACAAACCAATCTTCTGAAGTGAGGTTACGGCAACATTTGGCGGACTGCGGTCGGGGGAGAAATCTATACAAGGAAAACTGGATTCGCTCCTGCATAAGTAAAGGCGTGCAAGTGTCAGTCCTCACTATTTACACAAGGGCAAAACCTCCTGAGCTTGCGAATGCGTTTGGGGAGGCTCGTTCTGGTCCCCCCGGTTCATCACGTGCCACATTGCCTCAGGAGGCTCAATGCGGGGCTTGCTCGTCATGAGGATTCCTTATCAGCACGCTCCGGAAGTGTCAATAGTAAGGACTGACACTTGCTTCTTGCTTTGCTCGGTCGCTCGGCCTACTGGGTGGGATGCGGGCGGAGATGGTTTGGGGGCAGGTCGCGCCAGCCGTCGATTTGCTGCACGGATTGGATAAAACCTCCTTCAGGCAATCCCAGGAACCTTCGACGGCAACAGGCCGCAACCAGCGCGACGCCTGATACAAATAGCGCCGCTGATGTCGGCTCTGGCACTGGTGTAATCTGGGCAAAATGCGTCTGGGTCCCAAAGGCCAACTCCATATACCAACGCCCTGCCAACAGGCTCTGAGCTTGGAGTGCTGTCAAATCCCAGGTCTCGAAATAGGAGTAAAACGTCCCTCCACTCCCAGGAAAACCCGGCGTCGGTGGATACGAGTCCACAAGAACGCTGGTGAATTGAAATACCGGGGTCAACGAACTGTTGTCTGCCATCTCGAAGATGCGCCCGTAGTCCGCAGCCGATGTCCCAAGGAAAACCCAAGGTGTGAAGGAGCTGCCGGACAACTCTGCATTGCCTCCGGGCACGCCGATAGCCGGTGGAAGCGGTGTGGCGGGAAAATCAATGCTGAAATGAAAGACGCTCTGCGCCAGCAGCGGAAGCTGAATGGCGCAGACAACGAACCACAGCGCGACGAGGCGTCTCATAGCTTGTAGTGGTCTACGACGAAGTGAGCGGCGAGGTGGCCGCCACTAAGCGCCGAGTGGAAAGTGAGCTGAACGGCTGCCTCCCGCCGGCTCTACCGATCTCGTTAGGCCTGAACTTCATGTGCTAAAGAAACGCCGGCGTGATTCCTCAGCGTGCTCGTGCCAGAGAATCAGATTGCGACCGTCCTCGCGTGCGCACTCTAAGAAGTGGGTGAGGCGGGCAATGTCTCTTCCTGCCAGAGAAACGGCACAGGCAAGCACTCGCTCACGCAGTGTCGCGTCGCCGCACTCGTATTCTGCAAGCAGCCGCAGAGCCTCGGCCTGGTGTCTGCGGAGGAACTGACGGCCAACTGCTTCAGTGATGGTGTTGGGCACTGGCGCGCTCATGACTCAACGTTCCAGATCAGCGACCCGGCGCCGCTGATATTCGATCGTCAACCGGAGCGTCATCGCCGGGTTCGCTGCATCTGGCCTGTTCGGCATATTACGCCTCACTTCCCCTCCCTGAAGAGTATCTTCTTCTTCTCAGCCAGGAACTCCTCTTCCGTGACCACGCCCTTTTTCCTCAGGTCGTCCAACCGCTCGAGCTCAGAGTAACGATCGAGCTTCTTCTCTGAGGTGATGGCCTCTTTGACGTCCTCTTTCTGAGCTGGAAATCCTCCCACCTTGATCTGCGTCCCGGTAACATCAAATTCACTCGGCTCGTTCAGCTCGGAGCTGCCGGCATTAAGCGCCTTGAACACGACTTCCGCCTTCGGGAAGTTCGCGAGGACATACGGAGGCTTCGCCTCAGTAATCGCGACGATCTTCATGACCCTACCCCGGGACGCACAGTATGCCGATGCCTCTCGTATTGCCTTTGCCTTCAGGTTGCCGCTCCCGGAAAAACCCGTAGCAGCTTGCCTTGTGATCATGTAGGTGTCGCCGCCCATCGACACGATACCAGAGTTGTGCGCGCAGCCTGCCATCGATATGAGAGCAGCGAGACTAAGTGTTTTGAGGTATTGCGGTGTTTTCATGTGGGAAATGGTTGGTTGGGAGATCAGGACGTTGGATTCCGGCCTAACGTAGAAAGCTGAGCCACCGCTGACTCGCGACGTGAACCGCGACAGCGGAACTGACCGCGCCAACGGCGGTTGGCTCCGGCGACTTAGGCGTATCGGTCAATCTCATAATAAATCATCGTATCTCAATTCGCTTTGTAATGTCTGGTGCCTCAATGTTGACGCGCTTAATGTCTGGGTCTCCGGGCTTGAGGGCGCGAAAGGTAAGTTCGGCGCTGCCGGGCTTGCGAGCTGCGATGGGGTCTTGCGCATCGCTGGAAATGGGCACCATGACGAGGCCGCGTGCCGTGCACCATGCGCTGGCCTTCTGATAGCAATCCGCTTTCGCTTTGGCAGCCGACATCCAGATGGGCAGCGGTCCACACGAAACAAAGTAGGTATCTGGCCCGGCTGGCTGCACACCGGAAACACAGCCGGTGATATATATGGACGCACCCAATGTGATAAAGCAGATAATATAGCGCGATAATTTCATAAAGTATAGTTACGCCTAACGTTCTGGGTCAGGCGCGCAGGACCACTGACTCAGGAATAACAGGCTGACGCAATCCGGCGTCGCCTGCACCCAGTTGTTCGGCTCATTCGTTTTTGACATAGTCCATCAGAGCCTTCTGAGCTTCGTGAATGTCTCGCAGATTCGAGCTTGAGTCTCCAAGCTCCGTCAGTGTCGCAATGACGGCCAGGGCTACCGAGCAGCCGGTGGCAAGAAACGGCACGGTCCATTCGCTCCCCAGCATTCTCCGCGTGATGCGATACCCGGAAAGGCCATTATCGAACTGCACGCCTTGCTTAAACCTAAACACCATTTCTGGTCCCACATGGACGATTTGGCATAGCTCGCGGTATGAACTATAGAGCGGACCATATCCGGTGCTGGCCATCATCTGCTCCATGGATGGCTTTGCTTGGATCGGGATGTCCTTTCCATCTATCTTTCGATTCCGGACAATTTCGTGAGCATCACGCAGCTTCGCAGCATCTTCGTCAATCGCCGGATCGACATCCACCAACTCTTTAGACATGATCCTGTGAAACTTAATCATTGTCTCATAATAGCCGAGCCATCTTCCCTCCTTCTGTGCCTTGTCTTTCGGATCGAGGATCCACGCCAGGACGACAGCGGCTTCCATCGCAGAACGCGCGCAGGAGGAGGCTGCGAAGAAGAATCGCTCTTCTTCTTTTGCCAACTCCCGAAGGGCCTCCGCGTGCTGGAGAACGATTTCCATCAGTGCCGCAGCACTGGAGTCGTACTCAAACCCCAAAAATGGAATGTCAGTGCCGGCACCAATCTTCTTTCGGCACACGTCGATTAACCTCGCCAACCGCAGATTAGCTTCATGGATGTTCATTTTGTCGAACGGAAAGCTGACCGATGACGAGGAGCGTGCCAAGGATGCCAGACCTGGAATAGGAGCATGATCGCGCTCCTCGTCATTCGGTCCAGAGGCTTGTTCGGTCTATTTCTCATTGAACGTGGCAGGCTCACCTTATTACCCCCAACAGCACGAGGATTATCACGATGATGAAAGCCAAGATCAGAGCGCCGCGTAGAACGGCGTTCTTCTCACGTGCAAGACTTCGTTCCCATTTTCCCATTTGAGTTTCCTTTTGAGCAACCGTGAGGTTCCGCCGAACAAGTGATTAGGCAGACCTATCTATCTCCCCCTTTTGGGATGATAGGCCAATAAATCCCTACGGCTGATAAAGCCTTTCCCTTCATCGAGAGCATCTTTACGCAACACTGGCTCCGCCGTAAAGCCGATTCGAGGGTTTTCCGGCTGGCGAGTCGGGTCGCAGTCCAGAAATCCGAAGCCGGAAGCCCGAAGGCCGAAAGATGGCCGAGACCCGAAATCCGAGAATGGTCAGAACGGCCAGGGCGAGTTCTTCATTGAGCCCAGGGTGCGGCACGGTAGAATCCGCCCATGCAACTTCGTCCGACTCGGTGCGGCGGCTACAGGGCGTTCTCCCTTCTCGTTTGTGCTGCCATCGCCATCAGCCTCGTTTCATCCACCGGCAGAGCGCGCGCCGGTTCGCTGGAGGCCGGTTTCCAATACCCGCCCGACTCTGCCCGGCCACAGACCTGGTGGCATTGGATGAACGGCAATGTCACCCGGGAAGGCATTACCGCCGACCTCGAGGCCATGAAGCGCGTTGGCATCGGCGGCGCACAAATCTTCAACGTGGACTGCGGCATCCCCGCCGGGCCGGTGAAGTTCATGAGCCCGGAGTGGCTCGAACTGGTCAAGCACGCGGCGCAAGAAGCGCAGCGCCTGGGCCTGGAGCTATGCATGCATAATTGTGCCGGCTGGTCCAGCAGCGGCGGCCCCTGGAACACGCCGGAGCATGCGATGCAGGACCTTACCACCAGCGAGCGGCGCGTCACCGGGCCGAAGCATTTCTCGGGCGTGCTGCCGGCGCCGCCGGCCAAGCTGGACGTTTATCGCGACATTGCTGTGCTGGCCTTCCCAGCCCCCGCTGGCACTAATAAAACGCCGGGGAGCCTTCAGGACTACCCGCAATGCGACGCCGAAGTGAAACAACTGGCCGCCCGCGTCTGGGGCGACTGCGACGGCCGGCGCGTGACCCAACACCCGTACGGCCAAGGGAAGGCCGTTTGGAACCGCCCATTGGCTCAGGTACTCGGTGAGCTGGACCTCAAGCCGGACTTTGAATACCCGGCCACCAGCGGCGCCAAGCTGGCTTTCATTCACCGTTGTGGCCCAACCGCCTGATTGGGGACGAGCAACTGCCGCCCGATTGCGAATGGAAGCGCCGCGAGTTGAAGGCCTGGCCGTCTTGGCTGCTCGAAGGCAAGCCCAGTCCGACTGGCCGCCTCACGTTCACCACCTGGCACCACTGGACCAAAGACAGCTCCCTGCTCCCCTCCGGCCTGCTGGGCCCGGTGGCCCTCCGCCCGGCTGAAGTGGTTATGCTGGGAAAGGCTGTGCCTCAGGGCCAATGACGCAATGACAGAGTGGCGGAGCGAAAGCAACTGGGGCGGTGACTCAGGATTCCCATCACCTTTCCGTCGCCCCTGCCCCATTACAGAATTCCGATTATTTCCCTTGCTTCCACACCCAAACTGCCTATGTTTTACCCCGCCTGAGCGCCGTGTGTGCGGACGTTCATTAAGGCTGAGAAAGTGAAGTTAACGAAAAACCTAACCCTCTACCTCCGTTGCCACCGCAACGTCTAGTCCGTTAGGCAATGGAGTCTCGGACGGCCCCGCGCTGACCAAGTCTCCCCGGTTCATCATCAGTTAAGTTAGTTATTGTATTATGCTCACAATGGAAGAGGCCATGAAGCAATCGGGCAAACAGCCCGTTGCCGCTGGCAGCATCGTCAAAGGCACCATCATCGAAGTCGGTTCCAAAGATGTCCTCGTGGACATCGGTTACAAGAGCGAGGGCGTCATCTCGGGCGGCGAGTTTGAGGACATCAAAACCGTCAAGGTCGGCGACCAGATTGACGTCCTCATCGAGAAGCTCGAAGACAAGGAGGGCATGGTCGTCCTCTCGAAGGAGAAAGCGGAGTTCAAACAGAACTGGGAACGCATCCTCACCATTTGCAACGAAGGCGGCACCATTTCCGGCAAGGTCAAGGCCATCGTCAAAGGCGGCCTGCTGGTCAACATCGGCGTCGAAGCTTTTCTGCCCGCCTCGCAGATCGACGTCCTCACCCCCAAGAATCTCGCCCAATACGTGGGCAACACTTACGAGTTCAAGGTCGTTAAGATCAACCAGGAGCGGCAGAACATCGTCCTTTCCCGCCGCGAATTGATCGAGCAGGAACGCACCGAGCGCCGTCAGAAGCTCCTCGCGGAAATGACCCCGGGCGACATCCGCAAGGGCACGGTCAAGAATATCACCGATTTCGGTGCCTTCATCGACCTCAATGGCATCGACGGCTTGCTCCACATCACCGACATGAGCTGGGGCCGCGTCGGCCACCCGTCCGAGATCCTCAAGGTCGGCCAAGACATCGACGTCGTGGTGCTGGACATCAACCGGGAGAAAGAACGCGTCAGCCTCGGCCTCAAGCAGAAGCTGGCCAACCCGTGGGACAGCATCGAACAGAAGTACCCCGTCGGCGCCAAAGTCAAAGGCCGCGTGGTCAACCTGGTGCCCTACGGCGCCTTTGTGGAACTGGAGCCCGGCGTCGAAGGCCTGGTCCACGTCACCGAACTCTCCTGGACCAAGCGCGTGGCCAAACCGTCGGATATGCTCGAGCCGGACCAGGAGATCGAGGCGGTCGTCCTGGGCATCAACCGCGAAGAGCAGAAGATCTCGCTCGGCTTGCGCCAGCTTGAAGCCAACCCGTGGGACCAGGCGATGGACAAGTATCCCGCCGGCACCAAGGTCAAGGGCAAGATTCGCAACCTCACCAGCTACGGCGCCTTCATCGAGCTGGAAGAAGGCCTGGATGGTATGATCCACGTGTCCGACATGTCCTGGACCCGCAAGATCAATCACCCGTCCGAAGTGCTCAAGAAGGGCGACGAAGTGGAGGCCCTCGTGCTGGAAGTGGACAAGACCAACCAGCGCATTGCCGTGGGCATGAAACAGCTCCTGCCCGATCCGTGGGAAGGCATCGACCAGATGTACAAGGTCGGCGACCTCGTCACCGGCAAGGTCACCAAGCTGGCCAGCTTCGGCGCGTTCATCGGCCTGCAGCACGAAATTGATGGGCTCGTGCACATCTCGCAGATCAGCGAAGAGCGCATCGACAAGATCAAGAACGTCCTCAAGGTTGACCAGGAAGTCACCGCGCGCGTCATCAAGATTGACAAGAGCGATCGGCGTATCGGCCTGTCCATCAAGGCCGCCAACTACTCGACCGACCAGCTCAAAGCCGAGCAAGCCGCGCTCGACGCGTTGAAGCCGGGCGAAGATCTCGTCGCCCTCCAGCACGCCTTCGATGCCGCCGACGAGGCGAAGCAGGACGAAGTAAAGCCGTAAAGCGGCGGGATTCGCAGTTCGAACCTCCGATAGATTCACGCAGGCGGGCCGGCAACGGCCCGCCTGTTTTGTTTGGATGAAACTCGATATTGGAAATTGGCGGGCGGCAAACTATCCTGCCCCCGATGAATATTCTGGAAGAGCTCCAATGGCGCGGCTTGCTGGCTGATTGCACTGATGCGCAAGAGCTGGCGAAACGCGTCAGCCCGGGCCCGATTACACTCTACTGCGGGTTTGACCCGACCGCCGACAGCCTGCACGTCGGCAACCTGGTGCCGCTGCTGGCCCTGCGCCGATTTCAATTGCTGGGCCATCACCCCATCGCGCTGGCGGGCGGGGCCACCGGGTCCATCGGCGACCCCAGCGGCCGGACACAGGAGCGGCAGTTGCTCACCAAGGAAGTCCTCGACGCCAATATCGCCAAGGTAAAGCAGCAACTCCGCCGCCTGCTGGACTTTGACACCCCCACCAACCCAGCTCGTTTGCTCGATAACGCGAGTTGGACGGCGCCGGTGAGCTTCCTCGATTTCCTGCGCGACATCGGCAAGCATTTCTCCGTCAACCAGATGATGGCCAAGGAGAGTGTGCGCGCGCGCATGGAGGATCGCGAGGCCGGCATCAGCTTCACCGAGTTCAGCTACATGCTCCTGCAGGCGTTCGACTTCTATCTGCTGTGCCGCGACCACAACTGCGAGCTCCAGATCGGCGGCAGCGACCAATGGGGGAACATCACCGCGGGCATCGACCTCACCCGCAAGAAGCTTGGACGCAGCGTTTACGGCCTCACCCTGCCCCTCATCACCAATGCCGACGGCACCAAGTTCGGCAAGACCGTCAGCGGCGCCATCTGGCTCGATCCCACCCGCACCAGCGTTTACCGGTTCTACCAATACTGGATCAGGACCGACGACCGCGACGCGATTCGCTACCTGAAGTTCTTCACCTTCCTCACCCAGGACGAAATCGCCGCGCTGGAAAAGCAGCACACCGAGAATGCCGGCGCCCGCGTCGCCCACAAGGCCCTGGCCAAGGCGGTGACCGACCTCGTCCACGGCCCAGCCGCGACCACGGAAGCCATGCGCGCCAGCGAGATTCTCTTCGGCGGCGACCTGGCCGGCATATCCGAAACCACCTTCAACGATATCGTAGGCGAAGTGCCCACCAAAGAGATCGGGAAAGCCGACCTCGACGGCACCGGCAAGCCCCTCGTCGAATTGCTGGTCCAAGGCGGCCTCTGCCTTTCCAAGGGCCAGGCGCGCAAGGACATCGAAGGCGGCGGCGCCTACCTAAATAATATCCGCGAGGCGAGCCTCCAGCGCACCGTCACCGCGAAAGACCTGCTCTTCGGCAAACACCTGCTCCTGCGCAAAGGCAAACGCAACTACGTGGTGCTGACGGCGAAGTGAGGTTTCGCAGCCTGCCCTGCCAATCCCGGATACGGAGACCCTATAGCAACACGCTCGTACCACCAGAGCAGCGCTAGAGTCTCGCCGTAGTTGCAAGGAAGTTGCAAGCATGTTGCAAGCCTGTTGTAAGGGTATTTGAAGCCTCTTCCTTTGTCCTCCCCGCCCTCTCTCCCCATCACCGTCCCGCACTATCCCGCCGCGCCTTGCGCTGCTCCCCGAAATAACTCCCTGGTATATATAGACCCCAAAACGGTCGCAGAGGTTACACAGAATGCGCGAGAGGCAAACACCCACAGAGCCCGCAGGCCCGCCAAACTGGGTTCTTACCGAATGACCTGCTGTATTCAAGGAAACCGAAAGGGTGGCTCAGCGATCGAGACGTTTCCCACCCAGCGCACCGCATCTCGACACTGCCGCCACGACCCAGGAGCGCAGCCTTGAGGCTGCAGAAACACGGGATTACACGGCGGCGTCAGCCAGTCCCAACGCTCTCCTCTTGTTTCACGCTTCTGCAGCCTGAAGGCTGCGCTCCTGGGCGGACGTCCGCGGTCCGCTTTGCCCGCCGGCAAAATCCAGGGGCTCGCCAAGCGCTGCCCCCGGCACGACGATTCTTGTGGCTGCGAAGCGATGTCGTATAATTGTTTGCCCATGAACCATGACGACATTTGGCCGCAGCCCGCTTCCTGCACCCGCAGGCGGCGCGGCCCTTCCGCCGCCGCACCGGTGCAGGACTGCAACGAACCCTGGGCCGGACCACGAGCCGTCCCGGCTCGCAGCGCGAAGAAACATGCGCCGGTGCTTGGAGAATCAGGACGTGCGGGAGCCTTGTGCGCCGCTGCTAGCCGGGACGGCTCGCGGTTCGGTGCGGTTAATGCAGCCCTGGCGCCGACACTCCTTCCCAAACGACTACCTGGACATATCCTGTGACGCTCTATAACCTTTTCCCCCTCCTTGCCGGGCCGTTCTCCCGTTGGGGCGGGCATTTTGCCCGAGCGGCGGCGATGGGCTTCGATTGGGTGTACGTCAACCCTATCCAACAGTCAGGCGCCTCACGCAGCCTGTATTCGATTGCCGACTATTTCCGGATCAACCCGGCCCTGCTCGACCCGCAGAGCGCCGCATCGCCTGATGATCAGGTCCGGCAGATGACGGCAGCCGCCAAGACGATTGGCTTGAAGATGATGATCGACCTGGCCATCAACCATTCCGCCATCGATTCCGGGCTGACGCGGGAGCACCCGGAATGGTTTATCCGGGAGCATGATGGCCGGATCGCAAACTCCTTCTGCCAGCACAATGGCGAGAAAGTTGTCTGGCATGACCTGGCCCAGTTCGATCATCAGCACACGCGCGACCCGGAAGGGCTGTATCGCTATTGTCTAAGCGTGGTGGAGCACTTGCTTGCGCTGGGGTTCGAGGGTTTCCGCTGCGACGCCGCGTACCAGGTCCCGTGCAATTTCTGGCATCGGCTTATCCACGACATCAAGGCCCGGCACCCCCACACTTGTTTCGTCGCCGAAACGCTCGGCTGCTCGGCCGATCAGACGCGAGACACCGCGCGTGCCGGCTTCGATTACGTCTTCAACAGCTCCAAGTGGTGGAATCTCAACGATTGGTGGCTAATCGAGCAGTACAATCTGGTGCGTGAAACCACCCGCTCGATCAGCTTCCCGGAGAGCCATGATACGCCCCGGCTTTGCCAGGAGCTCAATGGCAACCTCCACGGCCTCAAGCAGCGCTATCTCTTCGCCGCCCTCTTTTCCGCGGGCGTCATGATGCCGATGGGATTCGAGTTCGGCTTCCGCAAACCACTGCACGTCGTTCACACCACCCCGGCGGACTGGGAGAAAACGGACGTTGACCTCAGCGCCTATATTGGGAAGGTGAACGCCGTCAAGAAGGCCCACGCGGTATTCCACGAGGAAAGCCCCACGAGCATCTTCCCGTGCCAAAACTCGAACATCCTGCTGATGTGGAAGGCCTCGGTGAAGCACAAGGACGAAGCGCTCCTGATTCTGAACAAGGACCCGGAGCATCCGCAGGACTTCGCCACCGACCACTTCCGGCACTTTGTTCAGGCCAGCGCGCCGCTGCGCGACGTGTCACCCGAATACCCGCTCGAATACATTCACGAGCCCTTCCACTACTCGCTGCGGCCCGGCCAGGGGATTGTGCTGCTGACGTCGCGGAATTGAGCCATGTTCACCCTCACCCCAGCCCTGCGAAACATCCAACAACCAACAACCAACATCCAACATCGAACATCCAGTGACGGGGTGTGCGCGCATGCACTGGGTGTTGGATGTTGGATGTTGATTGTTGGATGTTTTCCTCCTTCCGCTCAGGGGTTAAAAGCGCGAACACCGGCGTGCGAGGAATTCTCTCCCCCACGGAGAGGGCTGAGGTGAGGGGGAACGTTAAAAGCAACTGAATGGTTCCTGCTAAATCTCCACCGTCTTCCCCGGGATGGGCGCCGGGTAGCGGCCCTGAGCATCGGCCTGCACGGGCGCGGGGCTGTTAGCAGTCAGGTCATCCACGTTGGGGCAGAATTTGAACTCGGACGCCATAGCCTCATCCCACGTGATGATCTTCCCTGAATGGACCGCGGCCCGGCCCATTATGGCGCCCAGGTTCGACAGGGCGGCGCGTCGGGTCTCATTGTGCGGCTTGTTGTTCCGGATGGCGCTCAATAGCACGTCCCACTCGGCCTGCCAGGGGTTGACGGTTTCCTTCGGTGCCCGCCAGGCGAGGTTGGACGGCTCGGTGCGCTGATCCTTGTAGAGCCAGGAGGTGGGGGCATGGACATTGCCCGAGAACTTGGCGGCGCACTTCGTCCCGTGAACGTAGGTGGCGAAGTCGTCGCGGCAATTCGGGATGTAGCGGCCGGTCACCAGGGCCTTGGTGCCGTCGGCGAAGGTGTACTCGATGGAGTAGCTGTCGAGGTTCTGGCTGCAGTCAGTGCTGCCAGCAAAGCGCCCGCCGACGCCATGCGCAGACACGGGTAAGGAATCCTTGATCCAGAAACACTCGTCGATCTGGTGGATCATCAGTTCGATGAAGACGCCGCCGGAAGACCACATGAACTGGTAGGGATGGCCGGGGCTCAGTTGCCAGAGCAGCTCGTTCTCGCCGCGCGGGAACGGGCCCATGAAATAGCCCGAGTCCATGCGATAGGCGCGGATGAGCTGGACGTCGCCCATCGCGCCGTCGCGAATCTGCTGGATCAGGGCTTGACGGGCCGAGGAATGCCGGGCCATGAGCCCCGCGCCGATCTTGAGGTTCTTCTTCTCGGCGGCTTCGCCGGCCCGCAGGATGCGTTTGATGCCGCCCGGGTCGGGCGCGAAGTCCTTTTCCATGAACACGTTGACGCCCTTCTCGACGGCATACTCCAGGTGCGGAGCGCGGAAAGCGGCGTGGGTGGTCAACATGGCCACGTCGCCCGGGCGCAGGCAATCAATGGCGTGCCGATAGGCGTCGAAGCCCAGAAACTTCCGCTCCGGCGGCACATCGATAAGGTCGCCCAGCGCCTGCTTCAGCGCAGTGTAGGATTGATCCAGCTTGTCCTGGCGGATATCGGCCATGGCCACCAGCTTGATCGGCCCGCCGGCGCCCGTGCCGACCGCCCGCTTCGTGCCGCCGTCATCGCCCAGGACCAGGCCGCCGGCAGACATGGCATTGGCCACCGCGCCGCTGCCCCGGCCGCCACAGCCGATCAAGGCCAGGTGGATGGTGTCGTCGGCTGCCGCATGAACGTGGGGAATCGCCATCCCCGCCAAGGCCGATGCGGCGGCGAACTGGCCGGTGGTCTTGATGAATTCGCGACGTGAGGGAAGCTGGCTTTGGCTGGTCTTCATGGGCGTCATGCTTGTTGGGAGAGCGTGGCCGTGTCAACCATCAAAGCTTGCCGTCGAATCTATGTGAATTCGGGGCGCTGATGTCCTAGCTTATCGCTGGATGCAACGTGTGGCGCTTAAGCACATTCCACTGCGGACCAGCTCTCTGCCGGGCTGGACGCCCGGCATTCATCGCGTGCTGTTCGGGCTGTTCCTGGTGCAATTCGCCCTGGTATGGTCGCGGTTGTGGCTGCCCTGGCCACTGCTCGGCAGCGCGCACTGGCCGGACGGGTTGCTGGTGGTCCTGACCACGGCCACTTTGGTCGCATCGCTCAGCCGCCAATTGCCCGGCCAGAACGTGATACTGGCCTCGATCATTATCGCCTTCATCGCCGGCGCAGTGCAGAGCCTCGGCGCGTTGACCGCCATTCCCTTCGGCCCTTATGTCTATACGGAGCACATCGGCCAACAGCTATTCTATCCCCTGCCCTGGGCGGTGCCGCTGATGTGGATTGCAATCATACTTGCTTCCCGGGGTGTCGCGCGGCTGACGCTGCGTCCCTGGCGCAAGACCCAGAATTACGGCTTCCGGCTGATGGGGCTGACCACCCTGCTCGTCGTCCTGCTGGACTTGGGCCTGGAACCGTTCGCCACGCGCGTAAAGCACTATTGGTTCTGGAACCCGACCAAGCTCAAGCTCGATTGGTACACCACGCCGTGGGTCAACTTCTTTGGCTGGGCGGTCACGACGCTGCTGATTCTCGCGTTTGCCACGCCCTCGCTCATTAACAAGAAGCCGGTGCCCCAGTCCCAGCCGGACTATTCCCCCCTGGTCGTCTGGCTCTTGCTGACCTTCCTCTTCGCGACCGGCGCCGCCATGCACCACCTGTGGCCTGCGGCCGGGCTGATCTCCCTGGGCAGCCTGGTGGTGACCGTCTTCGCCATCCGCGGCGCGCGTTGGTAAAGAATGGCTTAGTGTGTGCGGCCCCAAATACGCTTACGTAAAGGAAGAGGGGCGTCCCGGCAACGCAGAGCGTTTGGAGTGCGCCCAGCTTGCTGGCGCTTTTGCTAANNCGGACTTCCGTTCCAGAGTACTAAGTGCGCTGCAGCCGTCGCGGATTAGCCTCACACATCTTGAACCTGGCTCCGTATTCACCGGCCCGCAAATCGCAGCGACGCAATGAAACTGCTGGCGGGAAAGTTTGCCCCCGGGCAGCGCGTGTGAACGATGTTGATCTGCTGGTGCGTCTTGACGGCGCTCGGCGTGAGGTTGCACCGGGCCATGAGCGCCTGCACCAGAGCCCGCAGGCTGTCCAACTCCTTGCGCGTAGGCTGGTGGTTATCGAAGTTGCCGACCAGGCAGATGCCGAGCGCGACTTTGTTCTGCGCCTCGCTGGCGAGGTGCCCGCCATCCAGTTGCCGGGTCCAGCGCTGGCCCACGGCGATTTCGCCATCACCCATGCCGCTGCCGTTGCCGATCACGAAATCATAGGCCAGCCCGTTCTCCATGTGCCGCACCTCGCGGTGGTAGGTATCCATCGCCTTCACCGTCCCGGTGTCCACCCCGCTGTGGTGGATGACGATGTATTGCCACCGGCCCGGCCGCACCGCCGCCTTGTCGATAGACCGTTGGATGGAGCGGGGCAACGTGTTGCGCGCGCTAATCTGTGCCCGGGTTTCGACCGGTGGAGGAGGCCGCTGGCCCGTGGAGCTAACCGGGATAACCAACCGCTGGCCGGCGTAAAGGTGGAACGTCCCGCTCAGCCCATTACGCTCGGCAAGCACCCCAGGCGAGATCCCATAACTCCGCGCGATGCTGTAAACGGTGTCGCCGCGCCTGACGGTGTAGGCCTCGTCCACCGCCCGGGCAGCGAGAGGCATGAACAGGGCGCACACCACCAGCCAAAATGCCTTGTGGGCTGCTATCATCTTCAGTGATTGAATAGGCTGGAAACGGTGGTTCACGCGCGCGCAGACTAGCACGGCCCCGCAGTTACTGCGAGCGTTTTCCCTACCGCTCTGCCCCGTGGCGGCGCCCGGATGTGCCCCCGCTTTTCAGGCTTTGGACTTTGGACCTTAGACTTTAGACTTTGGGCGGCTTCCTGATCAGCTTGAGCCGTGCGACGCGCATCCCGGCCATTTCCTCGACGCGCAACTCGCATGGGCCAATGGCCAGAACGTCGCCCGGCTTGGGAAAGCCGCCGAGCCGCTGCGTCACCCAGCCGCTGAGGGTAGTAATGCCCTCCTCCTGCAGCGGTTCGCCTACGATCTCCTCCAGTTCATGGAGCGGCAGTGTGCCCGCCGCTTCCCAAGTGCCCTCGCCGGTCCGCGTCAGCAGCGGCTTCTCCTGGTCAAACTCGTCCTGGATCTGGCCGACCAGCTCTTCCAGGATATTCTCCAGGGTCACCATGCCCAGGGTGCCGCCGTATTCATCCACGACAATCGCCAGGTGCAGTTTCCGCTCCAGAAAGAGCTGCAAGAGCTTCTCCAGCCGCCCGCTTTCGGGGATGTAAACCAGCTTGCGCACGGCGGGCAGGAGGTCCGCGCCGCTATGCGCTTTGATGCGCATGGCGTACAAATCCTTGATGTGAACCACACCCAGCGTCTGATCGAGGTTCCCCCCCTCGCACAAGGGAAAGCGCGAGTAGCGAGTCTTCTCCGCCACGTCCAGGCACTCGGCGATGCTCGCCTCGGTGTCCAGCGCGACGATCTCCTGCCGGGGCCGCATGACTTCACGCGCGACGCGCCGCCGCAGGTCCAACGCATTGAGCACGATGTCCCGCCCGAGGACGCTGCCGCCGGTCTGCTTCTGGGAGGTCGCCACCAGCAGACGCAGCTCCTCTTCGGAATGCGCGCGACCCGCCTCGCCTCGCAGTTTGACGCCGAGTTGGCGCAGCATCCATTGCGACGACCAGTTGAGGACCACCACAAAGGGATAAGACGCGCGATAGAACCACAGCAAGGGATAGGAAATCCACAGCGCCGTCGCCAGCGGCTTCTGGATGGCCAGCCACTTGGGCGCCTGTTCCCCCGCGCTGATGTGCAGGAACGTGATGACCGTGAAGCCAATGATGAACGCCAAGTATGCCTGCACTTCCGGGGAGTCCACATTCAGCAGGCCGAATATCGGTCCCAACAGGACGGCGAACACAGGTTTGCCGATCCAGCCCAGGCCGAGGCTGGTCAGAGTTATGCCTAGCTGGGCGGCGCTCAAGAACGCATCCAACCGGTGCAAGATGTAGTCGGCGGCCTTGGCGCGCCGTTGACCTTGCCGCACCAGCGGGCTCAATTGCGTGTCGCGCACCTTCACGAGCGAGAACTCGCACGCCACAAAAAACGCGTTGAGCATGACGAGCGCGACCACGCCCAGGACACGCAGTGTGATGGAGAGAAGGGTATCCCAGTCCATACTACAATTTCACCTCGCCGAAGATGCCGGTGAGCACGTCCTGCAAGCTGAGGAGGCCGATCTCACGCCGGTCGCGGCCCAGCACAATCGCCAGCCGCTGGCCGCTGCGCTGGAAGCGGCGCAAAGCGACCTCAAGCCGCAGGTCTTCATCCAGGTAAAGCGCCGGCTTCACGTATTCTCCCACCGGTTTGTTGATGTCCAAAGCCGGATGGTAGAGCAGCGTGTTCAGGACGAGCAACCCGACAATCCGCTGCTGGCCGTCGCGGTTCTCCCACACCGGGAGGCGGGTGAGCTTCCGTTCCCGGAACAACGCCAGCGCGGCGCTGACCGGCGTCTGGGCAGTCAGGGCGACGGCTTGCTCCACTGGCTTCATGGCCTGGCGCACCGTCAGCGTTTGCANNCGCAGTTCCTCGCGGTTGCCGAAAAGGTGGCCGGTGAAAGCTTTCCCGCCCCGCCAGCGCAGCAACGCTCCCGAGAAGGTCTCCACCAGCGCCACCAGCGGACGCAGGGCCAGATGGATGAACCGAAACGGGCGCGCCAGCAACAGGCAGAGCCGGTTCGGCTGCATCCGAAACAGCATCTTCGGCAGCAAATCAAAGAACGCATAGAAGAAGAAAACGATGACGGAAAACACCACCACGAACCATACCCGGTAAGCGCCCAACGCCTCGTGCAACTTCGCCACCAGCCAGCCCAGAATGAGGAAGTTCGCCACCGTGTTGCCGACCAGGATGGTCCAGAGGAAATTCTCCGGGTTCTCCAGGTAGTGGTGCAGCACCTTCGCCGACGGCTGGCCGGCGCGCATTTGCTGCCGGATGCGCAAACGGCTCAGCGCGAACACCCCCGCCTCCATGCCCGACAATACAAACGACACCACCAGGCAAAGGATGAAGGCCGCCCAGATTATGGGATTCGTGGTCATGCGGATTTACTTGGTCACTTCCACAAGCAGCTCCCGCACCCGGCGGTCGTCGGCCGCCTGCGCCGTGAGCTTGAGGCCGGAGAACGTCGCCGTTTCACCCTTGGCCGGCACGACGTCCAGCAGGCTGGTCAGCAGCCCGCCCATCGTTTCGACCTCGGGCACGTCACCCAGCGCGGGATACTCGCGGCGGAAATCGTCCAGCCGTAGCGTGCCGGCCACCCGCCAGCGGCCCAGACCGAGCTTTTCCATTACGAACCCTTCGGACTCCGCCTCGCCGCGAATCTTCCCGATCATCTCCTCCAGGATATCCTCCATGGTGACGATGCCCGCCGTGCCCCCGAACTCATCCAGCACAATTGCCAGCCCGCGCTGCTGCTGTTGCAGGCTCTTGAGCAGTTGCAGCAGGTTCATGGTCTCGGGCACGAATGAGGGGAACTCGATGGCATCCTCCAGGTCAATCTGCGGATCGAGCAGCAGCGCCCGGGTGTTGAGGATGCCAACGATGGTGTCCGGCGTCTCATCGTAGATTGGCAGGCGGCGATGCTTGTGCTTGCGCGCGGCGGCGATCATGTCCTCGATGGACAGGTCATCCGAGATCGCCGCCATCCGCGAGCGCGGCTTCATCACTTCTTTGGCTGTGCGGCGGTCGAGGCTGATGATCTGGAGGATGATTTCCTTTTCCGACTGCGCCAGCGTGCCTTGCTGATAGCCCATCTCCAGCAACTCCTGGTAATCCGCGTCCGTCAGCGTGAAGTGCGTCTGCCCGGTTTTCGGACTGACGGCACGAAGAATTACCGCATTGACCTTCTGTGCCACGCGGCATAACGGCAAGCTGAATTGCAGGAGAACCGAGAGCGGTCGCGCCACCCGCAACGACCATCGCTCCGCGCGTCGCACCGCCAACGTCTTGGGCAGCACCTCGCAGCCAATCAGGGTGAGCGCCAGCAGGCCCACGACCGTCGCAATTAGCGGCCAGCGCCCGTGGATAGCCATCCACAGCGCCACGGCCAGCATCGCCGCGCTGGCAAACGTGTTGCCCAGCACCATGGTCGCCAGCAAATCCTGCGGCTCGGCCAGCAGGCGCGCAACAATGCCGCCCGCGCCCGGCGCCCGCTCCGCCAACTGCCGCACCTGCCATTTGCTGAGGGAAAAGAGGGCCGTCTCCGCGAGCGCGAAGAAGAAGCTTGCACCCGCGAAGATCAACACCAACCCGGCTGCTAGTGGCCCTGTCGCCATGCCCTCAGCATGA
>PLZQ01000004.1 GCA_003152225.1 Limisphaerales bacterium
GAACGCAAGCTCACCAGCTTGGCCCGTTATGCCGAGGACCGGATTATGCCGAGTAACCGTCTGAAAGTCGTGCGCCCAGCGGTGATCGGCTGAAGAACCTCGGCATAATCCGGAGGGGTTCGGGGTGGATCGTTTTCTTCTCAGGCAGCTAAAGAGGAGGAGAGGATCATGAGCAGGTCTGGACGTGGCCATGTCACGGGCCCACTGGCTTTCTATGCCGAGGGCTTCCGGGAAGATTTGATGGGCCGTGGATACACGTGGGGGTCGGCGGCAAGACAGGTCCACCTGATGGCGCATCTCAGCCGCTGGTTGGACAGTTGCGGTTTGGAACTGAGTGACGTGACCCCTGAAGCCCTCGAACGATTCCTTGATGTCAGGCGTGGTGAAGGCTATGCAAGGTGGGTCGGGCGCCGCGCAACCGCCCCGCTTCTCGACTACTTGATAGGCCAGGGTGTCGCTGCACCGGTTCGATCGCCAATACCCTCTCCGGTTGAGAGGTTGGTTCAACGCTACAAGCGGTACCTGATCCGGGAGCGTGGCCTGGCAGCCGCGAGCATCAGGTCCTACGTCCGGGTCGCCCACCGTTTCCTGGCGGATGTCTCGATCGGTGAGGACCTGCAGATCGGGGACATAGGCGCCGCAGCGGTCGCTGGTTTCGTGCGACGTGAGTGTGGCCGACGGGGACAAAGTCCCGCAGCAGCGAAGGTGACGGTGACTGGGACGCGCTCGTTGCTGCGCTTCCTGTATGCGGAGAACCTGATGTCCCGCCTGCTCACGGGAGCGGTGCCGTCGGTGGCCTCCTGGCAGCTCGCGGCTTTATCCAAGGCCATCAACGCAACTGAGCTGGCTTGTCTGCTCAAGAGCTGCGATCGGCGCAGCGGACGGGGCCGTCGAGACTTTGCCGTCTTGACCGTCTTGGCGCGCCTGGGGTTGCGAGCCGGGGAGGTCGCCGCGCTGCAACTGGCGGACATCGACTGGCGGCAGGGCCAGATCATGGTGCGCGGCAAGGGTGGGCGTCAGGAGTGGCTTCCGTTGCCGGTCGATGTCGGGGAGGCAGTGGTCGGTTGGCTTCTTCGGGGCCGCCCTGCAGGTATCGCCTGTGCGGCGGTTTTCGTTCGCCTGCGTGCACCGCAGGGTTCACTGTCTTCGAACGGGGTATCGGCTGTCGTACGCCGTGCATCCCGGCGGGCCGGGCTCCACCCGATCGGAGCGCACCGGCTAAGACACATGGCGGCCACTGACGTGCTTCGGGCGGGTGGGACCTTGGCTGAGGTGGGCCAGCTCCTTCGCCACAGCCGACTTCAGACGACAGCGGTGTACGCCAAGGTCGACGCCCTCGCCTTGTCGGCGGTTGCCCAGCCGTGGCCTGGGGCACGGCCATGAGCGCGCTGAGTTGTCATGTCGATGAGTACCTTGCGATGCGACGAGCAGTCGGGTTCAAACTTGAACGCGCAGGCGCTCTGTTGACACAGTTCGTCGATTTCGCCGACCGGCTCGGGGTTCGCACTGTCACCGTCGAAGTCGCCGTCGGGTGGGCTACCCTGCCCGCGAACGCAAGCCCGGTGTGGGTCGCTAGCCGACTCTCGGTGGTACGCGGCTTCACCCGCTACCTGCAAACGGTTGACGTTGAGGCCGAGAGTTTGCCCGCCGACCTTTTGGCAGCCCGGGTCGAGCGAAGCACGCCTTACCTCTACTCCGACACCGACATCGCCGCGTTGATGGCTGCCGCCCGGGCGCTTCCTAACCCACTGAAGGCAGCAACCTTCGAGACACTGATAGGCCTCCTGGCCGCTACCGGGATGCGCGGCGGTGAAGCCATGCGGCTCGATGTTGACGATGTCGACTGGGCTCAAGGCCTGATCACCGTCCACGACAGCAAGTTTGGGAAGTCGCGCCAGGTCTACCTGCACGAGACCACGCTCAAAGCGCTTCAGGGGTACTGCGTCCAGCGGGACCAGTTGTGCCCGTCACCGGCGACGGCGAGCCTGTTGGTCTCCACGACGGGGGCCCGACTGTGTCATGCCGTCATCCAGCCCACGTTCCGCCAGCTGCTGCGTCAAGCCGGCGTGGGCGGGCAAGAGGCGTTGCCTCGTCCGCGGATCCACGCCCTGCGCCACTCCTTCGCGGTCAGGACTTTGCTGTCCTGGTACCGCAACGGCTACGACGTACAGGCACGCATGCCCGCACTGTCGACCTACATGGGCCACGTGGACCCAGGATCGACCTACTGGTACCTGTCGGCCTCACCCGAACTACTCGAACTGGCCGCCCACCGCCTCGAAGCCAGCTTCGGGAGCCCTCAATGACCGCCCTCGCCCCGACGCTGGAAGCGTTCTTCACCGACCGGCTGATCGCCCAGCGTCAGGTCAGCTCTCACACCATCGGCGCCTACCGTGACACCTTCCGTCTGCTGTTGGGCTTCGTCCACGACCGCACCGGCACACCGCCGTCGGCTCTCGACATCGCCGACCTCGATGCCCCGATAATCGGTGCCTTCCTGGAACACCTCGAGCGAGACCGTCGTAACAGCGCCAGGACCCGCAACGCCCGCCTGGCCGCGGTGCACTCTCTCTTCCGCTATGCCGCGCTGCGCCATCCCGAACACTCCGCCCTCATCCAACAAGTGATCGCAATCCCGCTCAAACGCTTCGACCACAGCGTCGTGCACTTCCTTTCCCCCAGTGAGGTGGACGCCCTCCTTGCAGCGCCCGACCCAAACCGCTGGATTGGCCGACGCGATCACGCCCTGCTGTTAGTGGCCCTCCAAACCGGCCTGCGGGTCTCGGAGATCACCGCACTCACCCGTCAGGACACCCACCTCGGCCCAGGCGCACACGTGCGATGCGTGGGCAAGGGCCGCAAACAGCGCTGCACGCCGCTCACCACCATGACGGTCGCCGTGCTGCGGAATTGGCTGCAGGAGCGCGCCGGGGCACCCTCCGACCCACTGTTCCCCACCAGCACAGGAAGGAAGCTCAGCAGCGACGCTGTGACCCTCCTTGTCACCCGGCACACCAAGACCGCAGAACACAGGTGCCCCACGCTCAAGGCCAAGACCGTCTCGCCGCATGTCCTGCGCCACACAGCCGCGATGCGCCTGCTCCACGCAGGCGTCGACACCTCCACGATCGCGCTTTGGCTCGGTCATGAACGGGCGGAGACGACACAGATGTACATCCATGTGAGTGTGGTCACCTGATTTGGC
>PLZQ01000363.1:0-7279 GCA_003152225.1 Limisphaerales bacterium
CCCACCAGGCTCCCGCCAGGCTCCATTGTGGCAAAAGCTGAAATGCTGAAACCTGAAATGCTGAAACCGGAAAAGCCACATTAATGCGACATCAAAGCCACCACAAAGCGTGTTGATAGGCAACCGATTGCGACCCCAAAGCCACCCTAAAGCTCCCACAATGCGACCCCAAAGCCACCTTAATGCGGCACCAAAGCTACCCCAAAGCCAGTGGCCAGCGGGTTACCGTGGTTTCGTTGAGCGTGTGGTCATGCGCGGCTTGCCATTTTAGAGGGGGCGGTTCACAGTCCGCGGCAGAATGCTATGGCGCCAGGGACTTGAAGAGCGCCATTCTCAAGCGGGTTGCCGTGGAGAAGCAACGCCGCGAGATGGACGTCTATTATTACCGCATCGGCTACACCACGGGCTTTCCGCTGCCCCTGACGCAGCGGCCCAGCCTGAAAGAGTTGCCCACCGCCTTGCCGGGGCGGGCCTATCCCTGGCTCATCTGGCTGTCGTGGGATCTGGCATTCTCGGCTGGCAGGGCCGGTTTTGGATCACCGACCCGGGCTATCAGCAATACCGGCCCGGCGACGAGCGCGACTACACGCTGGGAGTTCAGGCGCACAACGCGCCGGTGATTGGCGGCACAGCGCAAACGGTGCGCGCCGCCCGGGTGCTGCTGCTGGAGACCAACGCACACGGCTGGCAACATGCGCGGATGGATTTGGATTTGAGCGCCTGTTACCGGGGCTTGCCGGCCGGGGCTTCGGTGCAGCGTGAACTATGGATGATTAACGACGGCGGCCAGGCTGTGGTGGCTCGCGACACTTTCGACTCGCTTGGGAAGGATGTGACGGTGACCAACAGTTGGCAGGGCGGCAACCACTTGGCCTGGGCGTTCCAGCAAGGCTGGACCCGGCTTAGCGATGGGCAGCACGCACTTTGGGTGGGCACAATCCCTGGCGCGCTGGAAGCAGCGGGACTCACGCGGCACCCGGGCACTCGCGGCCCGTTGACGCTGACCCAAAACGCAACGTTGCCCGAAGGACAGGGCGCTCGCTGGTGGGTTTTCTGGTGCGATCCCAAGGCCGGCTGGACGCCGCCGTCCGTCGAGGTGCGCGAGGGTATTCTGGCGCTCAAGCCTCCGGGCGCGAGCCAGGCCGCCTGGTCCGTCGGCAGCCAGTGATTATTGTGCGAACTGGTCGAGCTTTTGCACCAGGGTTGTCGCTGCTTCGGTTGGCTTGCCTTGCTTGCCAAACAGTATATCGCTGGGGGTCAATGATTGTCCGTAGTAAGTGACGTTAGCATTTGTGTCGGGCGAGAGGGCGCCGCCCTTGACGGCGGCTCCGCCGTACAGGCCTGATACATCACTATAGACCAGCGTGGCCTGCTGCTGGTCGTCCGTGAATGTGCCCTCGGCTTTGCCGGTGGAGTTGCCGGCTGTGCCACTGGCTTCGCCGCCAAAGTTAACGCGCGAATCAGTCAGCGTGCAGGTGGCGTTGGTGTTCATCAGCAGGACCACGGTGAACGACTGCTGCCCGCCGATCTGGAAGCCGAAGCTGCCTTCGTTGGAGCTCAGGAAAACCGGCGGACTCCATTGCCCAGACCGCGCATCCCTGACCATGGCCAATCCGCCGCCGCCCTGGTAGGCAAACATGAATCCGCCCTTGGTGCGGTCCATCAGGATGATTCCCTTGGCTCTGCGCAGATTCTCCGCCGGAATCCGCTTGTCGGGCTTCGCCTGTAATTCGTCGAGCTTGGTCGTCAGCTTGCGGATGCGCTTGTCCAACTCTGCTTTATCAATCGCCAAGGCCGGTATTGCCAGGCCCAATAGTAAGAGGCCGATGATTAATCTTCTCATATAGAAAACTATCGCCTAACGGGGCAAGCTGTGCAATAGCCCGCAATGGCGGGCATGCCGCTGACGCGGATGATGCGTGATGCGGGATGTCCGGCGGCCCTGAAAGCCGAAGCGCGAAGCTCGAAACCCGAAAGAAGGCCGAAACCCGAAATCCGAGTATGGCTTGATCCGGTGAGCTGCCACTCCGCCGCGCTGGCGGTGAATTCGGTGCTTCGGATTTCGGCCTTCTTTCGGTCTTCGGTCTTCAGTTCACCGCAGACGGTGGGCCAAACCCCTTTTCCTTTCCCTATCACGCCGTATCCCATACCTTCCGGCGAATTGGTCGCGCTATGATGGACAATCCAATTCCTCGCTCCGGTGCTGGTCGTTTCCTGCCCCGCATTGGCTCGCCCGCTTATCACGTGATGCTGGCTGGTGTGGCGATCCTGATCCTCGGGCCGCTGGGCGGAATCTCCGCCGCGTTCATGAACTTCTCGATCGGGTTCTTTATCGGCGGCCAGGTGCTGGCGGGGATCCTCGGCAGCACGGTGACGTTGCCCTACGGCCCCGAAGGCCGGCACGGTGCTAATTACATGCAGACCATGGCCGCGTCGGTTGCCGGCATGTGCGGCATGGCGGTGCTGGTGCAGGCAATGGTCTGGTTGGGATTACCCGAACCGCCCGCCTGGAAACTGGTGCTCTACTTTATGTCCATCGGCATGTTCGGTGTCGGCGTTGGCATGCTCTATACGCCCGTGCTTGTGGATCGCATGCAATTGGCCTATCCGTCGGGCTTCGCTGTCGCGAACATTCTCCGCGCGCTGACCGACAAGAATCTGCTCAAGCGCTCCATTGCCAAGCTCGGGGGCGGCATGTTCGTTGGATACGCGGGCGGACTATTCTCGCTCAACTTGGCGTCGTTCGGGCGCTTGGGCCTCACGCAGGCCGGCATCAAGACGCTGGAAGGTCTGAGCATCTCCACCTCCACGTTCGGCGCCGGCATGATCGTCGGGGCACGCATCGCGATTCCCGCCCTGGTCGTCGCGCTCATCGGTATCTGGCAAACGCCCTACCTCGTCAGCATCGGCTGGCTGAAGGAAGGCGAGCCGTTCCGCAAGATCGGCTTCATCATTTCGCTCGGCACCATCCTCGGGGCGGCGATCCTCGACCTGGCGCTGATCCTGATCCAGGCCGCGCGCCGGTTCCGACAGCAGAGCGCCGAGCCGGCCAAACCGGCTGAAGACTGGAAGCGTGTGAACGTGTGGCGCCTGGTGTTGTGGGTCGTGTTTTGGGGCGCCGCCACGGTGGTCCTTGGCAGCCAGGTGCTGCACCAGCCGGTGTTCTTCCTCGTGGTCGCGGTGGGCCTTTGCTTCCTGTTCGTGCTGGTGAACGGCATCTCGCTGGGTATCTCGGACTGGAACCCCATCTCCAGCGCCTTCGTTCTGACCGTCTTCATCCTCGCTACGCTGGGGCTGCGCGACCCGGGCGTCGGTTTGCTCTGCGCGTCCATCCTGCTCATCGCGTGCAGCGAGGGCGGCGACATGCAGCAGGACCGCTCGACCGGCTGGCGCCTGGGCACCAACCGCATCCTGCAATTCCGCTACCAGGTCATCGGCATCGCCATGGGCGCGGTGCTGGCGGTGGTGTTGGCGAAGGTGTTCATGAACTCGTATCACGTGCTGCGCGAGGACCAGTTCAGCCACCAGCATCTCGAAGGCGCCCAACAATGGCAATCCGCGATGACCTACAAGATCGTCGGCGCGCTCAAGGGCATCACCAATCCCCAACCTCACGTGATGAAAGCGCTGCGGCTCGGCATCTTCCTCGGCCTGCTGATTGAAGTCGCGCGCAAGCTGCTCAAGCGCAGCCGGCGCTATCAGCAAGCCGTGAAGACCACCCGCGCGGGGCGCGCTACCGATTTCGTGCTGGACGCTGTGGTGCTCTCCAGCCCTTACGCATCGTCGTTCGGCGGCTTTGTCGAGTTGCCCACAGTGCTCTGGTGGACGGCAGGCGGGGTAGGGGCGTCCCTTTACGACGTTATCCAGGCCAAACGCGCCGCACGGCGCCCGCCGCCGGCGGACGGGCAGTTGCCGTCCGACATGAGCACAATGTCGCTGGTGGGTGGAGGGTTAATCGCCGGCGATTCGCTGGCCGCCCTGAGCGTTGGGCTGTATGGTCTGCTCAAAACCGTGCTTTGATATGAGCTGTAACTGTTTAGGTAGTGGGGCGGGCGTCTCGCCTGCCAGGTGGGCGTCTTGCCCTCGGTCCCAGCAACGCGGGCGAGACGCCCTGGACGTTAGGCGAGACGCCCGCCCCACTACCTAAGCAATCCACATGAGCGAGCAAACCAACCCGCCAACCCCGCTGCCCGACGAGTCCACGCTCGCCGATGTGAAGCAGCTTGGCCTCTGGGCNNGGCGGGCTGGGCGTGACGATGGCGACGTTCGGCACGCTGCTGCTGTTCTGGAATCTTGTTCAGTCGCTCATCCCGATATTCACCGGCGGCCTGTGCGACCGTTACGGTTACAAGCGGACGATCTTTATTTCGACAGTCATCAAATCCTTGGGCTACCTCGTCATGGCATGGTTTCACAGTTACTGGGGCTTCTTTGCGGGGGCGATGTTGCTGGCCACGGGCACGGCGATCTTCAAGCCGGGCGTCCAGGGCACGCTTATCAAAGCGACCAACCGCAGCAATAGCTCAATGGCCTGGGGCATCTTTTATCAGACCGTGAACATCGGCGGCTGGATTGGCCCGCTCGTCGCCTTGCACATGCGTCTCCTGGCCTGGAAATATGTCTTCTACATCAATGCGGCGGTGATTTGCTGCAACTTCCTGTTCCTGCTGACCTATCGCGAGCCGGGCAAGGAGGAACGCCTCGCCCGCCAGCGGCGCCTCCGGGAAGGCAAAGAGCAGCAGCGCAGCCTCGTGATCGACGCGCTGGCCGAGCTCAAGAAGCCCCACCTCGCGCTCTACCTGATCATCTTCTCCGTCTGGTGGCTGATGTTCCCCATGCTCTGGGACGTGCTGCCCAAATACGTCGAGGACTGGGTCGATACCGCGCCGATGGTGCAGTTTCTTTTTGGCGCGGGTGGCACGCATAGCGGGTTTTGGCAGTTCTTCCTCGGTATGGATGCGAACGGCCAAACCATCCAGCCGGAAGGCATCGTCAATATCAATGCTGGCATGATCATGCTCACCTGCTTCCTGTTTGCCGGGCTGAGCGCGAAGATGCGCGCCACCAACAGCATGTTGGTGGGCACGGCGTTTATTGTCGTCGCGCTCGCCCTGTTCGGCGCGACCAACGCGATCGGGTTCGCCGTGCTGGCCATGATCATCTTCAGTGTGGGTGAAATGATGGCCAGCCCCAAGTTCCTTGAGTTCCTCGGCAACATCGCGCCGCCGGACAAGAAGGCTATGTGGAACGGGTTTTCCCAGGCGCCCATCCTGATCGGCTGGACGATCGAGGGCAAACTCGGCCCGGAACTCTACCACATCTTCTCGTCCAAGGATGAATTTGCGCGGCAGTTACTGGTGGGGCGTGGTCTCTCGCCAGAGCAGTGCACTCCGCAGGCGCTGCCGATCGGTGAAGCCTTCAACAAGCTAGTCCAGGTCACCGGCGAAACCCCTGCGCACCTCACCCAGACCCTGTACCAATCCCACCACGTCGGTCTCACGTGGTATGTCTTTGCCGCCATCGGCGTGGCCTCGGCGGTGATGATCTACCTTTACGGTCAATGGATTCGCAAGCTCGCCAGACGCGAGGCGGGGAGGTAGGGCTCCCCAACGCGCCAGGGGACTGCCCAACCACCGCACGGCACCTTGGGGAAAACGCACTCTACCCAACCAATGCCCTCATCGCCTCCTCCAGCGTCTCGCACGTTACGATGCGGACACCCCGGCGGTAGTGGAAAAGGGAGAGGATATTCAGGCCGATGTCTTTGTGCGGGTCGGGAATGACGCGCACCACCATCTCGATGTCCCGCTTGTTGCACAGGTCCATCATTCGCTCGATGTGGGGCACACAAGCGAGGTCCATCACGTCGAGGCCGCTCAAATCCTTCAGCAGCCGGAAGCCCGGTTGCAGATCGGGCAGCAGCGTTGAAACCTTCTCTACCACAGCTTTCGTGTCTTCCGGGCCGACGTGCTGCGCGTAACGGATCTTCAGCAGATTCTTAGACTTATCAACTTCAACCTGAAACATAAGAGATGTGATTTGCCACTGGCTATTTCTGCGCTGCCATGACGTGTTCATTGATCAGGCCAAAGAACGTGTAAGGGTCAACTACTGCCACCCGAGCATTGGGATGCTTCTCGCGCAGGAGCCTCGACACTTCCACGTGCCAGGCGGGTGGCTTCAAGATCGTTCGCGCCCAAAGAAAACACGGCCCCTTGGCCGTTGCCGCTGCCTGCTGCGCCATAAAGACAGCCGTGCGCTCCGCCGAATCGGGCATATCCCACTCGCGGATGGTCGGCACACCCGAGATGACTTGCGGCGCCAGGTCGAAGTGATTCCCGCAGCCGTCCGGGCTGAAGCGCCGGTACTCCGCAAACTCCTCGGGCGTCGAGGCGCCGGCGGAGCCATCCAGCATGAAGCCGGTGATGCTCATGTCCCATCGTTTGTAATAGCGCGCGCAATGATCCGTCCAGACCTTCAGTGCCGGGGGCAGTTTGGAATCGGGCCGGGCGGTCAAACCGCGTGGATTCAGATAACCCGCGCCTGAATCGCCCGCAATGAAGAAGTCGTTCGTCGTCGCGTGGCGGTAGGCATAGACCAACGCTTCGGGAGCGCGGTCCGCAAGGTTCGGATCGAAAGCCCAGCCCAATGGAACCCGCCCGCGCTGTGGATCGGTGAAGAACCCCGCGACCGCCTTGTAAAGCCACGACGGCGAATCGTAGTCGCCGACGTAATAGCCCACGTAGAGCTTCGGCGCCACTTTGCCCGCAGCCGTCAGGTAACCGGCCTTTTGCCAATCCGCCCGCACCGGCTTTGGGTTGGGCTGTTGGTAACGCTCTTTGAGCGGGTAATGCGCGCAGAAGGAGGCATTGGCGATTGAACTGAGCCCGATCGCATCGGCTTCCATATAGCCATTGTATTGCGAGATCAGCCGCCCGTACTCCCATTCCGTCGCGACGCCCTCGTGCTTGCCGCCCGCGCCGGGATGATCGGTGTATTTGAAAGCCCACGGTACAAAGCCGCCCACCTTGATCGTGCTGTTCGGGGCCTTCCGGTGTAGCGCAGCCATGACCTGCAGGAGCGTCTGCCGGTCCAGGCCGAGCGTCTGGCGCGGGTCATCCACCGGCGTCTCGTCACCCCAGACTGCCAGGTCGAAAAAGAAGCCCCTGCGGGCGATGAAGTAATCGTGGTTGGAAAGGGTATGCAGGTCGCCCTGGCCCGGGTTCGAGCGCTTCAACCAGAACGCGTCAATGTAGTAGGCGGCAAAGCGGGCGTCGCA
>PLZQ01000363.1:7342-7893 GCA_003152225.1 Limisphaerales bacterium
CAGCCGGCAGCCGTGGATGCAACGCAGGAAGTCGCCGGGACCTCCGGGTCATAAACGACCAAGCCCTTGACGTAATTGCTGTACGTGCAGATGACTTCCTCGGGGGATGTGAGAGTGACCACCCTGGAATCCTTCAGCCAGCCATCCTCGCCGCGCAACCAGTCGAGCCAGAACTGGTCGGTCTCGACCCCAAACCCGTTGCAGTAGATCACATAGAGCCGCGGCGCCTCACGGTTGGCCAACCCTTGCACGGCGGCCAGCGTATGCATCGTATCCCAGACTTCGGCAGCCTGGCTCGGGTCATGCAGGTCGCGTTGCCGAAGGAAGCGTGCGTCGAACACCGCCACCTTATCCGGCGTGGCTGCGGCCCCCGGGCGGGCACTCGCAGGTTCAGCACAGAGTGTGGCTGCCGCAAGGAGCGCAGGAATCGCCCGCGCCAAGATTGTTTGTAATCGCATGCGCTATTGGACGCCGAGACTCTCTGAAGATTCACTCCACGACATGCATACCGGACACGTGTTGTCCCGCTTCGAGCCGCTTCGAGCCGTCGG
>PLZQ01000166.1:0-1376 GCA_003152225.1 Limisphaerales bacterium
GTGGAAAACTTATAGCCCCGGCGATACTCGAATTTTTCGACGGACTTCATCAACCCCATGTTACCCTCCTGAATCAGGTCCAGGAAGGATAGGCCGCGATTGGTGTATTTCTTGGCGATAGAAATGACCAGGCGCAAGTTGGCTTCGACCATCTCCGTCTTGGCCGTGAAAGCCTGACCGGAGGCCGCCTTCAACTGTTCGCAGGCCATAAGGCAGTCGGGCCACGGCGCGCGCACGAATCGCTCCAATGCCTGAAGCTTGCGCCGCTCCGACTCAACAATGGCCTGGGCTGATGGCAATTTGCCGTGAGCTTCCTGTTCCTGGATCAGCCGCAGACTGGATTGGATCTTTTCGCGGATGTTCTCCGCTACCAGCGCCATCTCTTCAATCACTTTTTGTTTGTAGCAGAACTTGGGGAAGGCGGCCTGGAGCCGGCGGTCGAGCTTCCGCAAGCCGGCGTGGAGTTGGTCGCGTTTGGCGCCCGACGGGCAGGCCTGCCACCGCGCGTACGCCTCATCAACTTTCTGGTCCGCCGCGCGCAGAGCGGGGATCAGTTTGCGCAGCACCCGAAGGTGTGCCTCCCGGCAGGCATACTTCGCATCGAGAATCACGCGGTCGAACCGCTCCTTAGGCGGTTCGGAGGTCAGCCTTTCGGCCAGCGCAATGTGTTCCTTGGCGGCGAATCCGAAACTGCAGATGATGCGTTTGACGTCGTTTTCCTGCGCTTCGATGCGTTTGGAGATTTCTACCTCCTGCTCGCGGGTTAGCAACGGGACCTGGCCCATTTGCTTGAGATACATCCGAACCGGGTCGTCCAGTATGTCCAGCCGCGCTTTCTCGTCCTCGTGGTCCGGTTCGGGCTGTTTGATGCGGTCCACCTCGGCCTGGTCAACAATCTCGACCTCCAGATTGCGCAGTTGGACGTAGATGTCGTCGAGTTCCTCCGGCCCGATGTCGGATTCGGGCGATGCGTCGGTGATGTCACCGTAGGTGAGGTAACCTTGCTCCTGCGCCAGGCGGACCAACTCCTTGACCTTCTGCGTGATATCAAGACTTGGCTGATCAGCGGTCGAACTTTGGGTGGCGCCCGCGGCGGAGGCGGTTGGCGTGGGAGCGGTCACGGCTGGTTGAGCCCTGGCCGCGGGCCGTTCGCCCGCCCGAGCCGAATTGCCAACGGCCACGATACGACTCTTCGCGGGCGATTTGCGGCGGGCAGAGCCATCCACGGACTCCGAAGGGGGGTTGGATTGCTGTCTGGCGCGAGGTTTCGGCGGAGTCCTGTTCACCTTCAGTCTGGCCATAGTGCTTCAGAATCAGATCACGCAGCGGCGGAAATTCAGACTGCAATATGGAAGGGGCGGGCAACGCAGTCAAGC
>PLZQ01000166.1:1389-13723 GCA_003152225.1 Limisphaerales bacterium
CCCGACAGCAGGCGTGTTTGCCCTTACACCTTGCCGAACTTCTTTAAGGCCTCGAAACTCCGCTTCACGCAATCGAGCGGGTCCTTGCCGCTCTCATGCTCGACGACATACCACTGGGTCATGCCCTTCCCCTCGCAGAAGGCGAAGACTGATTTCCAGTCCACTTTATCCTCACCGATGACGGCATCGGGTCCGCCGCCGAAGGCCTTGAGATGGATGCTGCGCGCGCGGCCGGGATACTTCTTGAGCACGGCCACCGGGTCGGCGCCGCCTTCGCAGCAATTGCTCGTGTCGAGCTGCATAATCACCTCGCGCTTGGTGTTGCCGAAGAACAGGTCCCAGGCTGAGACGCCGTCGATCAGTTTGAAGTCGTGCTGGTGCGCATGGTAGCCGACCCACATGCCGTCGGGCTTGACCTTGTCGGCGATGTCGTTGAAGAGCTTGGCCCGATCGAGCCATTCCTGCTTTGACTTGGCCTCGTTCATCCACGGGACAATGAGGAACTTGTTGCCGATGGTGCGGTTGAATTCGACGGTCTCCTTGAGTTTATCGCCCTGGACAGACTCGTAAGGTGTATGCGTGCCGCAGGCGACCAGGCCGTTATCATCGAGCAGCTTCCGCAATTCCTGGGCGCTGCGGCCATGGTAGCCCGCGAATTCGACACCCTTGTAGCCGATCTTCGACACCGCCGCCAACATGCCGGGCAGGTCGGTCTTACATTGCTCGCGGAGCGAATAGAGCTGCAGGCCAACGGGAATCTTCCTGGTCGCGGCGGCCTGGGCCAGCGGCGCGACGCCAAGGCCGAGGGCGGCTCCCGCGACGCCAACGGCGCCGAGAAACTCGCGACGGGTAACTGAGGATGACATAGCACGATGCATAATAAGGTCCTTTGGTTTTCGTGGAGTTGAAGGAATGACTGACATTACGAGCGGCAGCTTACGCCCGCCCGGCGGCTGGCGTCAAGAAGACGTCGAAGACGGTCGAAGGTCAACGCTTCGCTGCCACTTTCTGGAACCCGCTGCCCACTTCGGCGGTTCGAAAGCGCAGTTTGGCCGTCAGTTTCCGGCACTGGATGAGCAACGACTGTTTGGTGTTGATCCACACCCCATCCGGCATCCGCTGACGCTCCAGGGACATCTCGCACCGGTTCAGCGAACCCAACCATCCGAACCACCCTAACGAGAGCGGTTCCACCAGACCCACCTCGATCCGGGCAGTATCAGCGTCCGCTTCATCGATCCAAACCTTTCCTGCCATGCGATTCTGGGACCGCTCGATCATGCGTCGGGTCACTTCGGAAGCTACCGGGAGTGGTTTCGCGGCGCGACCCCAGCCAGGCAAACCAGCCAGCAGTCCCGGGATGAGAAGCATCACGGACAAGCCTCTGCGCCGTAGAGCAGAGTTCAAGCAGGCCGCATTCGTCGAGCCACGATACCCGACGACGGCCCAAAAGCCAGCCGCTTGCAGTCCAGCCTCTCCCTACAACTCGTCCTTCTGATTCAACATCCGATGTGCTTAGGGCTTCTCGGCAGGGGTGGTCTTTTTGGTCTCTTCTGTCTTGGTCACCGTGCCATCCGATGACTTGGAAACGCTCGTCTCCTTCGATTTGACCGTGCCGTCGCTGCTTTCGCTGCTGCTCTTGGTGCTGGAAACCTCACGGTCGCACCCGACCAGCAGAGCTGACAACGCCAAAACGGACGTCGCCACGCACATGACAGCCATGCAATTCTTAATCTTGTCTTTCATGGGAAGTAAGATAAGCGATGGCTGGATCTTAACTATGGGGGGATTCCCCCGATAGGCCGAGCAGACCGAGGAGACCAGCTTAAAACGATGACCTCCAATGTGCAGCCGTTTAATTGCTCCCTGCCGGGTGACACCCAGCCCGTCCCAAATCTCCCTGGACGTCATTGCTCCTGCCGTGAGAGCATGGCGGAAGCCGCGAAACACGCTTGCAAGTTTTCCCGCCCAGCGTAAATCTTCCGGCATGAAACTTCAGAAAGGGTTTGGTTTCCTTTGCTTCGTCACAACATCACTCATGGCCGCAGTCGCTGGCGCCGCAGAGACGTCCGCTCCGCTCCAGCTTCGCTACGCGCTGCCGCCCGACAAAACCAACGCGTATAATCTCACCGTCACCCAACAGGGCGAGTCAGGCCGGGAGACGATGGCCGGCACACTGGTGGTGAGCACCCGGAAGGAGGGCGCTTACGTCGCGCTCTCATTTAAAGGTCAGATGCGGCCAAAGATGACGCCCGGGAATCCCATGATGATGATGGGGTATCGGCCGGGCGCCCCCGCCTCGCTCAATACCTTCTTGGGCTACGGCTATGGGCCGCCTGTCGAATCCCGGGAAATGGTCATCGATGAAACCGGGCGGGTTCTGCGCCTGCGCGGTGATTCCGCCCTGCCAATCCCGCTGAGCTCGCTGCTGACTTCCTTCCTGACGCAGGTTCCCGCCGAATCCACCGCCGGGTGGGAAAAAGACGAATACGTATTTCTGCTGGACGAGCCGCTCCTGGCCGGGCCGCTCGTGGCCTCCCCGCAGAGCTTTGGTCCTATGTTCTATAACCCGGGGCGGCCGGCGCAAGCCACGGTCACCGCGCATCAGAAGACCAGTGTCAAGGTGACCGGCTCGACGCCGGAGACCGCCACGTTGCAGAAGGACAGCACCCTCGAAACCCTCTTGCGCACCGGCAATGAGCCGCGCATCAGCGGCAGCACCCAAACCAAAGTCGTGCTCGACCGGGCCGAGGGCTGGCCGCGTTTGGTGGAAATGGAGGGCAAGAGCGCCGCGCTGACCGAGAACCTAAGCCGGAGTTCCGTGCTGAGTCTGAAATGGGAATTGCTGGAGGGAGCCGAGCGCGAAGCGGCGCTCACGCCGCCACCACCGCGCCCGCAGGAAATTCCCGCGGTGGATACGGCGAAGCTGATGACCGATCTGGAATCCGACAATGAGTCTGCCCGCCAGACGGCCGCGCGGGAACTCACCATGACCGGGCGCACCATGAAGCCGACGCCGGAGTTGCTGGCGCTGGCGGTCAAGCTTTCGGGCGACCGCGATGATACGCTCCGCCACGCCGGCCAAACCCTGCTCGCCAATTACGGCACGCGGGAGCACGTGCCCCTGTTGTTGCGCGCGCTTAAAGAAGCCAGCGATTCCTCCACGCGCATGACCTTGGCCAAAGGCTTGGGCCGGCTGGAAGATCCGCGCGCCGCCGAACCTCTCGCCGAGCTGATTGCCGCCGGACAGAGTGATCAAAGCTCATATTTCCGACGGGACACGCCGGTCGCCGAGGCGCTGATCAAGATCGGCCCTCCGGCCGAGAGCGCGGTACTGGCTTTGCTCAAGCAGAAGCACGCCGACACCCGGATCACCGCCTGCAGTATTCTCAAGCAAATCGGCACGAAAAAGAGCCTCTCCGCCCTCAAGGAACTGACGGGCGACCCAGTCAAAGAGTTAAGCGAAGCCGCCGCCGAAGCCGCGCGCTCCATCCAGGGCAGAGAAAAGGCAAGTTAACGATACCGACGGCGCCAAGCGCCCATCGCAGATCTCCAGTCGCCCAGCTACCATCATCGGCTCCCGCTCCGCGCTTACCCCAACTTCCGAAACCGAGGCTGGCCAGGCTCGACCACGACAAATGAGCTTCTCACGCGACGGCGCTGACGTGAAGGTCTTCGCTCTGGACAATATCAATGGCGTACTGCACGCACCCCTTGATGTCCTCGGGCTTGAGATCGGGATAGTAATCGCGAATAATCGTCTCGGCGGGCACATCGTCCCGGACCAGCTCCAAAACCGCCTGAACGGGAATTCGCGTGCCTGTCACGCAGGGCTTTCCAAAATGAATTTCAGGGCTCACCTGGATTCGGCTCGTGCGTCAAACATACACCCTCCGGCGGTCGCACGACAAGCGGCTCGGCGCTGCACATGGCGCAGGGGGTAAACGAGGACATTCGGCTGCATGGTTGACTTTGCACGGGTCTCTGCCGTATTTGTCATGGCCGTGAGACCGAAACACCCTCCGCTCTGGAGGACTAAGTTCGTAGGTCTCACGGCCTTTCGCTTTTGGGTTTCCACACCCAAATGTTGCGGTCGTTGATGCCAGCGGAAGATGAAACGTTGGCAAGCAGGGGATCAACCCTTACAATGACAACAGGCGACATGGCAACTAAGACCAGAATCACAGTGCAGGAAGCTTACGAACTCCGGAGGTTCATGCAGAACCTCGAGGCAAGGCGGATCACTACCCCTGAGTTTAAGAGCGTCTTGATGATTCTGCGGCAACATTGCGGTGCAGATACGGCACTGTGTGAATGGACTAACAGCGTTGCTCACAAGAAGCGAGATAGAGGTCTTGCGTTTGAAGCTGGTATCGGTCTCTGGATAGAAAAGTTTGAGGTTGATGCATATTTTAGCACCGACGTCCCGCGGCTGAAGAAGATACCGATGCGAATATTTGACAGACTACTGAATCTGTTTGAAGACGCCGAGTTCGATTTTGAGGGGCTAGACATGAAATCACGTTTTCCAGGCGGTTATTCCAAGGAAGAAATACTGGCCAGCATAAAGTTCATGTATCAAAAGGTGGAAAACGAGCACGTTTACAAATTGATTACCTCGACTAATAATAGCATCGAAGACTTGAGATTGATGGAGCATTTTGTTACGGGGCTTCAGCATTCTGACTGGGGTGATCCGCCATACCATTTCAGAGCGGTTCAAGACGATATAACAAGCACACTCAAACGTTTAATCGGCGCGCGTAAGAGGGTGATTGACAAAAACAACGATCTTCTGGCGATGCACTTCCTTTCAGCGTTCCACTTGACCGAAGTTGATCTGAAACTGCGCGGTACGCGTCCGAACACACGTTGCCTTATGTCCGTAGATTCGACGTTGTCAGGTCATCTTTCCTTGAACCTAGGCTTGTATCGGCGAGAGGACGGCGAGGGGGATGCGATTGAGCTTGCGCGACCAAACTGGGCTGCTCGTCTGGCTTGCAGTCATGATTACACCAGACCTTTTCTTGTAACGGATTTAGAGGAAGCAGAGTACTTCTGGAATGGCGGAGGGTCTGAAGATTCTTTTGAGAGTGCTCTCAAAGTAACAGCCGGTCGCAACGGAAAGTGCATCCTTCGACCCGTTCGGAGTAATTGACGGCGCGACGCGGTTCGAGTCGCTCACAGGTGAACGATTTCGGTTTTAGCCCTAGCAGGCTCGTTCGGGAGTTCAATTTCCTCCCCGCTGGAGGGGGGAATAATTCCGGGTTCGTGTCCGTCAGCTAGGCGCCTGCCCAGAAACCGGTTCGATACAATCCTCGGTCACAAGTTCTTCTGCGTCGGGATAATCCTTGGGCACGCCCGGGGCGGTCACGGGTTCGCCTTTCTCGATGCGATGGGCGACTTCCAAATTCAGGGCGAGGAGTTGGGCGAGCAAATCCCTCTTGGCGCTGAAGCCGTAGGCGGCGAGGACGGCGGCGTCTAGGGCGGCGTGGGCGTCTTTGAGGGGATTGGCGCCGGGGAGTTCCAGGGTGCGGTAGAGCGCGCGGAGACCGCCTTTGATTTTGCCAAGTGCTTCGGCCCGCACACGCCGAATTTCGCGTCCAGCCTCGGCCACCGCCTCGATTTGCTTCGGTGTGGGCGGCTGCGGCCACGGGAAGGTGTCAAAGACGGTGTCGGGCGTGTAGCGAAAGCGCTCGGTCAGCTTGGAGCACTTGGTGGTGAACCACAGCCAGTGGACGTATGATTGCAAGATGCCAAAGCTATAGTCGTCCTCGAAAGCAAAGCAGGTCAGAGATGAGTCAGGGTGAACTTCTGAGCTGAGGAAGCTGAAGATCGGCCGCTTCGTAACACGGGAGCAGACGATATAACGACCGATCTTGCTCACGGAATCGAGCAGTTCCTGGCGGCGGCGTTTCAGAGTCCACCATCTCTGAACGCGGCCTTGGTGTTCGCCGCGAGTCCTGCCCGTCTCCCGCTGCTCGGCTGCAGCGTCCTTCTGCCAGTCTGCCAGCACTCGCTGGCGCACGATCTCCAACGTCTTCGGGAAAGCCGACGCTTCGAGCATATTCCGGTTTCCGAAGTCGATGATGAATGTCGGGTTGCACGTAATTCCGTCGGTCAGCAGGGCTGTCCCGTTAACGTAGGCGAAGAGGACGTCTGCTGCATCCTCCTCTTTCAGGAGTTTGGCACGCTCGCTTGCGGTCAAACGGAAACCGTCATGACCCGGTTGCTGGCCTTCAAAACAGCGTTTGGGACGCCGGTTGCATTCTAGAGCCTTCGCGGAAACCACGTCGGTTTGGCTGGACAAGGCCGAGTTGATAAGGGCGCACTCCCGAAAGTCGAGTTCGTATTCCTTGGAGGCCGGGCCGGTGCCGCGCTTGCGCAGTTTCTTGGCGGTGCCCGTAGTATCCACCTTAAACCACAGCCTGCACGCCTCCGGCAGCAGCGCCGCGTCACGCGTCTTCACCCAGTTGGCAATTGATACACTGACGTTCGCCTCGCCAGACCAAGGCTGGTTCTCCACAGCTTCGAGAATGGTGCCCGTCTTGACGATGTGGTCGAGTCCGCCCTCGCGGGATTCATTATTACGAACGTTCTGCGTGCCGACGAGCCCAGCGCGGCCTGCCACGGGATCGGCCGCAGTGCAAGGGGGCAGGTGGTCGTGCGCTTTGCGGAACCAGTAGGTGCAAAAGTCGGCTCTTCTTGGTACTTGAGGGTAGCCTTGTTCCAACTTGCCAACGTATTCCCGCCCGTGAGTCATGGTTAGCTTGCGTGCGTCCACAAACGGCGGGTTGCCGATGATGACATCGGCTTTGGGCCATTGGGCGGGCTGGCCGTCGGGGGTGATGAGGGCGTCGGCGGCGATGAAGTTCTGGTCAAGGTTATTGAACGGCAGGGCCGGCTCGGTGATGTGCAGTTCGTCAATCGCCAGTTTGCGGGCGATCATCATGGTGACTTTGGCGATTTCGACGGCGAAGGGCTGGATGTCGAGGCCGTAGAAGTTCTGGGCGCTGAGGAAGCTCAGCATGCGCTGGCCGGGCTCGGCGCGGCTGGGGAATTCCTGCATCCGCTCCAGCAGGTGGGCTTCGAGCCGCTTGAGTTCGCGGTAGGCGATGTAGAGGAAATTGCCGGAGCCGCAGGCCGGGTCGAGCACGCGGAAATTATGGAGGCGGTCCCGGAGTTCGATCAGGCGCTTGAGGGTCTTGGCGGCGTCAATCTGCTCGCGCCAGGGCTGGACGATGGTGGGGCCGACAATTTTCATGATGTCGGCGGGGTGGGTGAAGTGGGCGCCGAAGGCGTGGCGTTCTTCGTCTCCCATCGAATGCTGGAAGAGGGTGCCGAATATCTCGGGCTGGACCTTGGTCCAGTTGAAGTCGGCGGCTTTGCGGAGCAGGACCAGCTCTTGGTCGTGAAGCTCCAGCCGGGCCGGGTCGGCAAAGAGGCCGCCGTTGAAGTAGGGGATGTCCTTGAACCGGCCGCCGTGGGCGGCTTCGCGGGAGTTCATGGCGGCGAACAGGCCGCCGATGAGGTCGTAGCTGTCGGTGGGGCTGTGGCACTCGTTGAGGAGGTTGGTGACGAAATACTTTTCGAGCAGGCCGATGTCTTCGGCGAAGAGGGCCACCAGCATTTGCAGCGTGAAGCGCTGGGCCATGGGGCGCGGCACGGGTGGCGAGCGGTCGGGGCGGACCAGGCGCTTGAAGCAATTGGCCAGCGCGTCGGCGGCTTCGCGGGTGACGGCGACGCGGTCGTTGTTAAACGTGGGCTTGTGGTCGCCGGGGAACAGGAAGGCGAGGGGCCCCCAGCGCGCCGGCAGTTCGGCCAGGGGCAGCGTGTCCACCGGGGCGTCCATCTGCGTCTCGAAGTCATAGACGCGGAACTGGTCAAAGTTGCAGAGGACAACGTAGCGGGGGCGGTTGGGGACAAGGCGGGTCCAGTAGTCGAAGGCCTGGCGGTAGTGGCGCTGGAGGTCCACGCCGCGCTTTTTCATCTCGAACAGGACGACGGGTTTCCAGACAAGATCGGCAAAGGCGGTGCCGCCGCCGTCCTCAGCGGCCTGGCGGATGCGGAATTCGGTCTGGCCGCCGACATCGAGGACGCCCGGGTGGCCGAATGCCTGGAACAGGCGATCCAGGAAGATCTGCGCCTGGCCCTTTTCATCGCCGGTGATGTGGTGCTGCGCCCAGCCGACAAACTCAGCGAGTTTTTCCTCACGCGACATAAACGCACTTCTACAGGATGGGAGGGGCCGGTGTCAGTAACGAAACGCCTCCCGCAAATCTACCCAAAGCCAGCTCGGAGCCAACGAAACGCGACCTAGTCCAGTATTAAAACCTTGGGGGAACGGTGGGGTAACGGTAGGGGAACGGTAGGGTAACGGTGGGGGAACGGTGGGGGAACCTTGGGGGAAAGCACCCAATAGGCACCCGCGAGCCACCTCAAGGCCACTCCAAAGCCACCCCAAAGCCACCCCAAGGCTTCCCCAGAGCTTTCCTCTCCGGTTCCGTCTTCGCTGGAATGCGGTTGCATCCGTTTGGGCTTGCCGGGGGCGTTCGCATGTGGCAACTGGAGGATAGGCGCAAAGGAGGACGTTCCTCCGGCGGCACGACGGGCAACGCAGCGAACCAACCATCATGAAAGTGCAGATACCAGANNCTCGCCGCGCAGCAGCAGTCCAAGGCGGGGGACCAATGGAGTTTCTTCCAGGCCAAGCGGCTGAAGGGCGCCATTCAAGGCAACTCGCTCGATTTGCTGCAAAGCATGGTTGAACTGCATCCGCTGAATGCCGCGGCCCTCAAGGATGCCGCCGAGCAATTGCCAACCCAGCCTGAGCAGTCCGAGGCGGCGAAGGTGCGGACCGAAATGCTGGCGGTGCTGGGTTCTCCGGTCGGACAGCAGGCCCTTGGATTCCTGCAACGGGGGGAGGTGCCGCAGGCGGGTGCGGCGCCGGTGCTGGACCCCAACGTGAAGGCAGCGCTGGACGCGGTTGAGAGCCTGGCGACAGACGCTGCGATGGTTCCGATTCTTGCGCGGCTGAGCCTCAAGACGCTGGATGACGCGCTGCTTGCCGCCCGCGACCGGGCACAGGACTTCGATACCGCCACCAAGCCCGTCAACCAGGCGATTGACCATCTCGAAAGTCTCTTGGCCCGACAAGCGGCCAGCTTGCAGGGTAAGGCCGCCTCACCGGGGTCTGGCGCTTCCCTTACTCGCGACTTCACGGTGGCGCGCTTGCGCTACGCGGCGCTTCGGTATGAGATCGAGGCCCGGCTGAACCAGTCCATTGCGACCTTCTACGAGCTTCAGGTCCGCAAGAGCAACATCTCCGCTGAGCGGCACCATAACCGGAGCCAGCGCTTCTTCTTCGGCATGCTGGCCGCGCAGCTCGGGGTAATCGTCTCCACCCTCGCGATGGCGGCCCGGCAACGGAACTTGCTGTGGTCGATCGCCGCCGCGGCGGGATTGCTGGCGATTGCCTTCGCTGTTTACGTCTATCTGTACGTGTAGGCGTTCCGCCGGCAGATGAGAATCATCACTGACGAGCGCTGCATCGGGTATTCGCGCCCGGGCCACCCGGAACGGGCCGAGCGCATTATCACAACTTTGGCGAAGTTGCGGGGCCAGACTGAGCTGCCTATTACCTGGAGCAAACCCAGCCCCGCCGATGACGCCGCCATCCTGCGCGCGCACACGCCCGAACATCTTGCCCGGCTGAGCGTGCCGGAGGACTTGGATGATGATACCCCGGCATTCCCGGACTTGGCGGAGTATGCCCGGGCTTCTGTCGGCGCGGCACTGGACGCATTGAAGGTCGCGCGGTCGGGGGAGACGGTTTTCAGCTTGATGCGCCCGCCGGGGCACCACGCGACCCGCAACCGGGCCATGGGCTTTTGTTACCTGAACAACGTCGCGATTGCCGTCCTCGAAGCGCTGGCCACCGGGGCGAAGCGTGTGGCCGTGCTGGACTTTGACGTGCATCACGGCAATGGGACCGAGGCGATCCTCCTGAACAACCCCGGCGCGGCCTTCTTATCCATTCACCAGTTCCCCTGCTACCCCGGCACCGGCACGCGGAACGTCGGCAATAACTGTTTCAATTACCCAGTGCTCCCGCAGACGTTGCGCGGGGAGTACCTGCACGTCCTCGTGAGCGCTCTCGAACATTTGGAGACGTTCAAACCCACCCTGGTCGCCGTCTCCGCCGGGTTTGACTCCTACGCCCGTGACCCGTTGGCGCAGGGGTCGCTGGAGATGGAGGATTTCCATTGGCTCGGTCAATCGCTGCGTAATCTGGGCGTGCCGGTGTTCAGCGTGCTGGAAGGTGGCTACAGCGCGGAGTTGCCGGAACTGATCCTGGCCTATCTGAAGGGGTTGGACGGGAAGTGACCGGGGGTCAAATGTTTTCTCCGAGGACGGGCGGTGGCTGATACCGCAGCTCGCTCTCGGGCGGCAACGCGGCGGCTTCCCGGGCGAGCACCCGGTATTGACGGATTTGCAGGGAAACTTCCTTGCCGTCCTCCAGGCCCTGGTGAGCATAATCCTCCTTGGTCATGCGGGCGCGAATCATCAGGCCGCTTGGCAGCTCCATCTCAACCCGCAGCAGCACTCCCAGGAAAAACGTGTGCCGCAACACCGCATGATACCGGTATTGGGTCAGGTCCGACGAAACCTGCACCGCATAAGGACGGAAACCAATGCGGAGCTTCTCCCCGTCGGCATGGCCGGGCGCGGGAAACTCCATTTCGCCGATGCGCGCCACTTCACCCCGCACTTCCGGCTCCAGTATGTTCATGGCCCCAATAAACCTGGCCACGAATTCGTTCGCGGGCTGGTCATAGACTTCCCGTGGCGTGCCGACTTGCTCCAGAATGCCACGCGAGAAAATGACGATGCGGTTCGCCACTTCCAGCGCCTCTTCCTGATCGTGCGTGACGAAGATGGTGGTCACGTTCAGGTCGTGGTGCAGGGTGACGAGCCACTCGCGCAGCTCCTGGCGGATCTTGGCGTCCACCGCGCCGAACGGTTCGTCCAGCAGCAGCACGCTCGGGTTCGGCGCCAACGCCCGCGCAATGGCCACCCGTTGCCGCTGCCCGCCTGACAACTGGTGCGGATAGCGCCGTTCCAGTCCTTCCAGCCCGAATAGCTTGAGCAACTCTTCAATCCGCGCCTCGGTTTCAGCACGCTTCCATTTCTTGATCTTCAGGCCGAAGGCGATGTTCTTGAAGACGGTCATGTTCTTGAACAGCGCGTAGTTCTGGAACACGAAACCGATGTTACGCTGCTGCACGGACACGTCGTTTACCCGCTTGCCCCGGATGAACACGTCCCCGGCGGTCGGCATCTCCAGCCCGGCAATCATGCGCAGCACGGTCGTCTTCCCCCCGCCGCTCGGGCCGAGCAGAGCCATCAACTCGCCTTCCTTCACGGAAAACGTCACGTTGCTGACGACCGCATTGTCGCCGAACTTCTTGGTGACGCCTTTCAGTTCAATGCTCATTCAGGAAGTTGATAGTCTTGGGAGTTGATAGTTGATAGGCCGAAGTTGTCTCACGCTGCGTCCAAGACCGACTTTCGCAGGCCGCTGAGCATGCGGCCTTGTTCCTCGGCGGCGGCGTAGAGGGCGGCGAAATCGGCCTCGGTCAGAAAACCCTGGCGATGGCTAATGAACGACTGGGACACTACTTCAAATACGGAACCGGTTGCGATTTCAAGGAAGCGCGCGAAGTCGGCCTTCGAAAACCGCGCGCTGCCTTCGGCGATATTAGACGAGACGGAGACAGCGGCCCGCCGCATTTGGCTCGTCAGCCCAAACCGTTCATCCTCAGGAAACGCCCGCGTAACCCGGTAAACCAGGTCCGCAAAGTCAATTGACTTCTTCCACACATCCAGCCGCTCAAAACCAAACATAAGTGTCCTTTCTGCTTTTTCCTGCCATCAACTATCAACTCTTTCAACTATCCACTTCCCGCCCCGCTATCAACTATCAACTCCAGTGACTATCAACTTTTCAGCGCGCGCTTGCCTCCACTCCAGGAAGGTCTTGATGCCGAGCGTAAACAGGGCAAGCGTTGCCAATAGGCTGGCGAGCGCGAATGCCGCCGCCGCGGACGACGCCGTGGCCCCCTCATAAAGCGCTTGCACCCGCAGCGGCATGGTCTCGGTGTGGCCGGCGATGTGCCCGGACACGACCGACACCGCGCCAAACTCCCCCATCGCGCGCGCGTTGCACAGGATGATGCCATAGATCAGACCCCACTTCACCGATGGCAGCGTGACGTACCAGAAAGTCTGCCAGCCATTGGCTCCCAGCGTCAGCGCCGCCTGCTCCTGCTCG
>PLZQ01000054.1 GCA_003152225.1 Limisphaerales bacterium
GCCCATGTCAGGCGCACACAAATCACTCCAGCGGACGGCGGGATTGCGTTTCAGCCTTTTCGTTGCTCAGAGGCCCGCCGCCGCTGAGTTCACGTGTTAGCTAATTACGCACACCGTGACGATCACGCGTTGCCGCGGTCAAACTGAAGGTGAAATACTATGAATAAAGAACAAGAGATAATAACAACAACAGCAGCAGTCGCACACGCACTCATAGTCGTATTCTTCGGACTTGGTTGTTGGTTCCTGTGGGGGCTTCTGCACATCTCCGGAGCCGTACCGCTGGGAGGGCACGCACTGCCCGCATACACTAGACTCTGTCTAGGGCTCGGACCAAGCGTGTTGACGGCTTTGGTTGTTGTCGCCGCATTCTACTGCATTTGGGCCTGCACTCGGAGGGGCGACGGGCGGCCTTCGTGGGTGGCCTTTCTCAGCACGACCACGGCCGTTCTGAGTTTTACGATGCTTCTCGTGCTCGTGGCAGTTTATCTGCCGTTGATGTCAGCCCTCAACCTGCTAGCACACAAATGACTTCGCAGCCGGAAGCTAACCCGGCGGGTACAGAGGACGGCGGGATTCCGCCTCTGTTGGATGCCCGACCGCTCTTGGCCCGCCGCCTCTGACCCGCAGCGCTAGGCCGACTCCGCACGCTATGAACACACAACAACAAACTCCACCGCCAATACCGAATGCCACGCCACCGAGGAAAGCTATACTTCTGCCGCTGGGCGTAGTGTTGATTCTTCTCATTTTAGGTGTTCCTTGTGCGCTTTCTCAGACCGCGAGCAGCAGAGAACCGACGCTGCAAATTCAGGGGGCATTTTCTATGATTGATC
The DNA here is from genome assembly GCA_003152225.1 of Limisphaerales bacterium. Lineage (GTDB taxonomy): Bacteria > Verrucomicrobiota > Verrucomicrobiia > Limisphaerales > UBA8199 > PALSA-1440. The sequence goes on from PLZQ01000054.1 coordinate 837, forward strand.
GCTCCGGCAAGGAATCGAAGTGGACGGATTTCACCGTGTCCGTATCCGGCACGAAATACCGAATACTCAATAACTACTTCAACGGCGAGCTCCTCATGGCCGGTTCTGACGGCACGAATTCATATTACCTGAACAAGTTTGCCAACATGCTAGGTAGCGCGTGGGAGTCTGGCTGGGTTTCCGCTGGCCAGTTCCCAGCAAAGGATGAGACAGCAGGTCAACTCTGCTGGCTGGCCTTTGCGGCTCGCAATTATTTTGTGACTAATACCCACGCCGCCCTGCCCCTGAAGGGATTCCAGGAAAACGCAGAATTCCTGCGGTCCGATGTGACGCTTTCGGCCCGGCAACCACGTTTGCCTCGTCTGGTAAAGTGGTATGGCTCAAACTTTTGGCACTCCGCGAGCGCCACAGTTCCGCTGCCGTATGCACAAGGCTTCGTGGCAGGCGAGTTCGTCGTAACTTCGACAACTAACTGTGAATCGCTTGAGCTTCCATCGACTCTTGAGATGAAGTTTTTCATTCCCTCATTCACCGGCTCGACTCTGGCACAGACGAATGTCGCGCTCGCTCAGACCTTGCGCGGCCGCGTGATTAGCGTCAAGGCAGTCGGGAATATTGATGACTTTCGGCCCAAGCTTGGCGCGAAGGCCCAAATCGTAGATTTCAGGTTTCCAGCGGGTTTCGGTAGAGACCTTCTGCTCATTGATGTACTGAACGGCCAGTGGCCGCGACCCGGCGACACCAAACTCCGTGTGGCGGGGGTACACCCGATATCAAAATGACGATGCCTAACAGAAGAAGGAATGTAGAGAACGCGGGGGCGAGATAACCACCGGCGCAGGGATTCAGAAGGGACTTTGAAATGGGGTAGGGCCGCCCCCGTGTTCTTTACATTCCCGGGTTGAACGAAGCCGCGGCCCAAGGTTCGTTGGGTGCTCGTCTTCTGGTTATGCGGAAAGTCTTTAGCNNCGGAAGTGGCCGTTGTGGTCGCTAAAGCGGCTGGAACCGGGTAGGGCCAGCGAGGACCACCCGGCCCGGGCAGAGCGAGTGGGTGGAGGTTGAACCTCAAACCGGACGACGAAGGAGCAGGGCGGCGTCATGGCTTCAAGGCGGTCCGGTGGTGCGCGGGACACCGAGGGCGGGGTTGGGCAGCAACGGGCGCCCGTTTTGTCCCGGGCGCCACTGGCTGACCAGGACCAGGGGGTGGCCGCAGTGCGGACAGCGCAGGGTTGCGGCGGGCAGAGCGTCGGGCTGGGGAGCCGGAGTTGGGCTGGCTCCTGGGCACTGGGCCGGAGGCTGCCAGGCGGCTTGCTCAGCGGCGGAAAGGAGCGGCGGGATTTTGAGCAGGGCGCGCACGCGTTTGAGCTTGGCGCATCCGCCCGGATGTAACCAGCCGAAGCGGCGCACGCGATGAAAGCCACTCGGCAGCACGTGTTGGAGGAAGCGACGGAGGAACTCGAAGGGTTGCAGGTCGATCGACTGCCAGGTGCCGGTGCCGCTGTGGCGAAAGGGCCAGCGCAATCGTCCATCGGGCAGGAGTTGGAGGTGGCGGTTGCCGGTGGCGGTTTTGAACACGTAACGGCTGAGGTAGCGCAACGCGTTTTGGCCGCTGCCGGTGGCGGCGCTATGAACGACCCAGCGTTGTTGCCACACCTTGGCACGCTGGCTGGAGCCGGAAGAGAAGGGCGCGCTGCATGCCAGATTCCCGCACCCCTATATCGAGTACTCTGCGACCTCGGAGGGTATCCGACTGCTCAGCACTCTTTCTCTGCCACGGTGATCGCTGCCCAGCGCTCGGCCAATCGGCTTCATCGCACCGGGAACAAGACCACCGATGGTCGTGTTCTGCCTGCCAGGCAAAGGCGATTCCGCAGTTGCCTCGGTC
>PLZQ01000421.1:0-1042 GCA_003152225.1 Limisphaerales bacterium
TCCTCATAAGTTTATCAGGTCTGTTGTGGTCCAGGTGGTTGTGCGATTCACCGCTTTCTCTCTCCCCCGCCGCGGCCGCCAGGGTGCGCCACCGCACGGCTTTCAAATCCGCGCTGACTATAAACACGCACATCGCGCCCCCTTTCATAGCCGCCGCCGTAAAAATACACAGCCGGCGCCGGCACCACCACCGGGCCGCCGTAATACCCTCCGTCCACGTAGCCCACACAACCCGTGAAGGCCGCCAACAGCGCAATCCCGAGCCCAATCTTGATTCGGTCAACCGGACCGTTCGGCGGGTTCATGCCGCCATGCTGCAACGGATTTCCCGCTGTGACGACCGGCGTCGGGTCCGGTGTCTGAATGGTTCCCGAACGTCTGCCCTGGAGACTCGTTTCCGCTGTGAACATAGTTTTCATTTGCAGGCTGTGCTTTAGCTTGGCGTGTGCCACCGGTGCTCCGCGATGGGCGGCAGGGCACAATCAGCGCTAAGCGGCCACTATCAACCCCCCCTCGAGCGACCCGCCAGCAACCACCTGCGGGGCGATGCGGATCAACCGAGGGAAGGCCCATGGTGGGTCGGCGCAAGCCTTCTGAAGTCCGATCTGACCCTCGCCGGATACCAAACACCGTGCAGCTTGCACTATCGAGGCTGCTTCGCCTTGCATTTTGCAACCGCAACCGAAGTCCGGCGGAGTCGGGACCTCTGACCCGGAGCGCCTTTGTTCCATCGTGGCCCAACCGAAAGTGCCAGGGAAGTTGTTGTTGACAGGGCAGTTGCGAGTTTTTTGAAGGCGACTTCACAGAACTATATTCACCGCGCCCCATCGCGGAGCACCTCTGGCATACCTCACGCTAAAGGATACCGCACAGACATGAACCCGGACCAAAAGAAAGAACACGTAAAGAAGAACAGGTAAAGATATGTCATTAATTACACTCGTCATCACTCTCATCGTGGTCGGAGTCTTACTCTGGCTCGTCAACACCTACATCCCCATGGATGGGAAGATCAAAAAGGTCCTCAATATCGTGGTGATGG
>PLZQ01000421.1:1128-13395 GCA_003152225.1 Limisphaerales bacterium
CCCTAAACAGGGGGCGGATTTTGAGATGTGTTTTAGATGAGATAATTGCTATGTCTAACGCTGCCGCAACGCACCTGCATTTCTTCTGGGCCGGCCTGGTCAAACCGGGACAAACCGGCGGCATTGTGCCTTCGCAACGGTTCCTTATCGCGAAGATGATTGCTCCAGTTCCGGAAACCTATCGCGGGCAGGTCATTGAGCTGGGAGCCGGCACCGGGGCCCTCACTTTGCTGCTGGCCGCCAGATGCCCGCAAGCGCGCATCCTGGCCTGTGAGATCAACCCGACTTTGGCGCGCGACCACAGACGCAACCTTGTGGGCGCAGGGCTCAGCGGCAGAGTTGAATTGTTTACGGGCTCGGCCGCAGACCTGCTTTCAGAATTGGGCAAAGGCGGAGTGGAGAAACCGGATTTCATCATCTCCGGCATTCCGCTGGGGAATCTTGACCGAGAAAAGGCTCTCGCTCTCATTCATACCATCCACCAGACCCTCGGCGAAAGCGGAATGTATATCCAGTTCCAGCATTCATTGCTGGACCGCAAGAAGATCAGAACCAGTTTCTCGAACCTGCGCACTGTTCCCGCATTCCTGAACTTCCCTCCCGCGGTCGTCTATTACGCGCACCGGTAGGCAAACTAGCTAAGGCGATTCAACCGCATGAACTTCATGTATTTTGTGCAGGGTGCTGTCATTGGGTTTTCTCTGACGGCGCCGATTGGACCCGTCGGCATCCGCCGAGTCCGGCGCACGCTCGAACACGGTGCGCGGTATGGCCTTGTGATCGGGGTGAGCGCTGCATCCTGTGATATGGTCAGCAGCATCGTCGCAGCCTTCGGGATCACGCTCGTCTCCGACTTCATTACCCCTCGAACAGTACTGGATCCGCCTCGTTGGTGGGATCATCCTGCTCGCAATCGGATATGCCGCCTTCCGTCCCCATTCGCTCGCGGACAAGGGGATGAAGGCGCCTGGCAGCCATACGTGGACCTTCTTCTCCACCGCCCTGCTTGTGTTTACCAATCCCCTGACGCTCTTCGCTTTCGCGGCTGCGTTTGCAGTCATCGGAGTCAAGCACATCGTCGGCCATCCGGTCTCTGGTCTGATGCTCGTTGCCGGCGTCTTTTTCGGTTCCCTAACTTGGTTTGTCCTGCTCGCGGGGCTTGTCCACTCTTTCAAAGAGAAAGTCATGCGAGTCGGGCTCACGCTGGTAAGTCGGGTCGCCGGGTCGCAGTTGATGCTCTGCGGCCTTTTTGCTCTCTGGAATGGCATCAGGGCGCTGTAAGCCCGCAGGTGCATAAAACATGGCAGCGCGGCGATCTGATCGCACGCCACCACTCCATCCTCCACATCAGGCAATGAATTTGGCCATGAGATACGCCACACCCGCGGCCAGGCTGCCGACCAGGGCCGTCTGCAGCGCGCCCTTCAGCTTCGGAACGCCAGTGAAGTGGCCCATCACAAAGCCAAACACGGCCAATGCCAGCAAGGTAATGGCGGCCGACACGGTCAACGCCTGCCCGTAATCGCGCATCAGCATGTAAGGCGCGAGCGGCACCAGTCCGCCCACGACATACGATGCCCCGATGGTTAAGGCGCTGCGAAAGGCCCGTTTGGGGTTCGCCTCCTCTAAACCCAACTCGAAGCGCATCATCAAATCGCGCCACGCCTCCGGCTTCCGCACGAGCGCGGTGACGATGGGCGCGCATTCCTCGGCCGTCACCCCATACTGCCGGAAGATGTCCACGATCTCCTGTTTTTCGACGTCTGCCTTCTCCACGATCTCTTGTTCCTCGCGCCGCCGCTCATTTAAGAAGTGTACCACGTCGCTCCGGGCTGCCAGGTAGCCGCCCAGTCCCATCGCGATGGAGTCCGCGGCCAACGCGAATGGCAGCGTCAACGTTATCAATCGCCGTGACGGGAGCGCCGGCGCATGGCCAAATAGCCGACGAGCGCCCCCACACCGAAGGCGATGCCGATGGCTTGATATGGGTTGTCACGCACGGCTTCGTCGGCAGCTTGCGCGCCTTCGACCGCTTTGTCGCGAACACGACCCATGAATTCCTTGGTGCTTTCCAGCGCGGCGGCGAGACGCGTGCGGGCCTCCGCGACTTTTTCTCCGGCTACATCGGCGGTGGCGGCCATCAAGGCGCGCGCATCTTCGGCGAGCGTGTCCATCTCATTGTTGTGGGCTTGTGTGTGTTTGTTCATGCTTGCTGTGCTTTCTGTTTGTTTGCGTTTTCTAGTGGTAACGTTTCCGCGTCGGCGAGCTGGCCACTCTCAGAACAGAGTTTCTTCCGCCAAACGGGTTGGNNTGCCCGTCCACTACCAGGCAGTATTCGTAGGTGCCGGGCGCCAAAGCCGTTTCCTTCAGCCAGCGACCGCCCCCTGCGGGATGCAGAGTCTTGGCTTCGGGCTGCCACTGGTTGAAAGTTCCCGCGACGCAGACGGTGGTGGCGGTCGGATGAATGAATTCGAAGCGAACGGGCACGAGTTCGGGACCGGCGTTGCGAACGTTGTCATGGTTATGATTGTGTTTCATAGCTTTGCGTTTGATTGGTTTCTTCCGCGAAACTCATTTACCGAGAATTTTTGCTGCGACAAAGATGACGAAGGCTCCGAAAAGGCCTCCGCCGCCGAGGAGATATATCAAGGAGTAACCAGCGGCCGCAAACATGGGTAGTGTTATCAATGCAATCATGCTGTGATTTGGAAATTGTGCTTCTTAATCGCCGTCAACGTGACCGCAACATCGCTGAGCGACGTCAACCTTACTCACGTGGCCCGCTTGGGATTCACAAGCAACAACACAATTCCACCGACCAGCGCGAGTGCTCCGACGGCTGGTGGGATGAAGTGCGTGTCTGTGGTCTCAACGTGTATTCCAAGAAAGTTGACAGGTTTTCCCGGAGTTTTGAAGGAGAGGCCCGAGTACGCGAGCACTACGACGCCTAAAGCGACCAGGATGACTGCGATGATGGTTTTTGTATTCATTTAGGGCTTTTCGGGAGGGGTGGTCTTCTTGGACTCTTCTGTTTTGGTGACTGTGCCATCCTTTGACTGGGTAACGGTCTTCTCCGTCGATTTAACAGTGCCGTCGCTGCTAACGCTGCTGTTCTTGGTGTTGGAAACCTCACGGTCGCACCCGACCAGCAGAAGCGACAACGTCAAAACGGACGTCGCAACGCAAACTACAGCCATATAATTCATAATCTTGTGTTTCATTTGAGATACCCTTAAGCTTCGCACGTGCCACGATGCTCCGGGATGGCCGGCTGTGCACTATCGGCGCGAAGTCGCCACCTTCGAAAGCGCTACAAGTGCCCAGCCATCAACCGCCTACGGGTCAAAGGTGATAAAGAGAGGGAAGGATCGTGGCGAGTCGGCGCGAGCCTTCTGCAGTCCGATCTAGCCCTCGCGGACATGCAATATGCAATGGGTGACAGTGCATGGTGCAAGATTTCATTAGCGGCAAGTCCGTTCGGCCTACCAATCACCCCATCGCGGATGGTGAAGAACTTAGCCGTATCACTTGCTGATGACATCCACGACGCCGCCCCGCAGGGCGAACCACGCAAATTGCAAAAACTCTTCCTCCGATCTTCTCGTGTAGTTTACCTCCCCCTCCTTCATGGAGCCCGATGCGTCTGCAGCATTGGAACTCCGGATCTTAAACGCGTTCGCTAAGAACGAGGCGACGCGATTGTTGAACCCCTTTTCGGTGCCGGTTTGCTTGTCGAGAACAGCAATCTCCAAGTCCCTGTAGACCGCGCGCACACGGCCGCGAGCGTGGCCGGTGATCACATCGATCTCGAAGGCTGCCTCTTTAACACTACCGCACTTGATCCGGGTGTGTTCCGCAATGTCAAGGAACGCATCCAGGCGGGTCAGGTCCATCGCGCTGAGTGAACCGGAGTAATGCAGCGCGAAGGACGGTGGCGTGATCGGAATCGACATCACCACCCTCAGCGTTCCGGCGTCCATCAGGTCCCCCCGCCCCCGGAGCAGGATGGAGGCCGTCGGTTTGCCCCGGTTCGCGATGCCCTCGACGGACAGACTCACCGCCGCGAACGTCAGCACAGCAAGCTCGGCTCCAACAGCCGGCCTCTCGCAGTATGTCAGGTGTCCGTTGGTAATGGTGACACTATCGATCTGCAACGGTTGCCGAATGGAGGCCAGCGCCTCGTGCACCATGAGCGGACTCTTTACGAATGGCGCCGGCGGCTTGTCGCGATTGATCAACACATCAAAGGAAGGGCGGGCAAAGTGAACCGACCTGGCGCGCCAGGACTTTCCCTCGAGCAGTTCACCATACGCCAGGCCCAACACCCTGCACTCGGGCAAGACCACATGAAACCGCGGCGTCTGGAAATCGTACGCTGCGAAGAATGCTTCGTCTCCGGCAAACGGGCGAAGCTCGGTTCTCTCGGCGATCAGTTCCGAATCCGGCATCGACGCTCGCAGACGCGCGCAGACGATCCTGTAGTGCGCTTGGGGAAATTCCACATCCAGATTCGTCGCCTCTAGCCTGGCCTTGGCGAGGACATCCGCCAGAGCAGCCGTCCCCCAAAGCAGCCTCGCCCAGCGAACGCCCGTCATGGAAATCCGGCCAACCTTGAACGTCGTGTTGGTGGCACTCAGTGTGACAGATTGAGCGACCAGACGATCGGCGCCCACCGAGTAATCGAGTTTGCCGATCCGCAAAGTGCACCCTGGATGCGCTTTGGCAAACGCTCGCGCCATCTTCGCTTTGCCATAGCCATTGAGGATCATACCACCGAAGATGAGGATAGAAACCGTGGCGGCAAGGACGACCGCGCCAAGGCAAAGGCCGACACGGGCCGAGAGCCTCCGCAGCGACAGCTTCCTGCTATGATTCACCGCTGCACCTCCGCAGCGCGGGCGCTGCTAGTGATCCGGAGAATGTCACGCTCGCCTTGACTCCCGCCTCCAGACTCCAGTTTCCCGCACGGGCGCTGGACGTTGGCTGACTGCCCCAGGTCGCCCGTGCGGTTGACAGTTTATTTGCAGCAGCAGGACGTGGCTTCCTTGACGGCCTTCTCGACCGTTTCACGGGTTTCGCCNNGTGCGCTTCTGAATGCGGCCCAACAGCTCATCGTGCTTGCCTTCGACGAATTGGAGATCGTCATCCGTAAGCTTGGCCCACTTCTGCTTCAACTTGCCTTTGGTGATGTTCCAATCGCCTTTGATTTCGAGTGTGCTCATAATGCTTTGTTCTTTTTTCGTTCTTGAATCGCCGTCAACGTGACAGCAAAAGTGTTCCCGCAGTCGGTCTATCGGCCAAGACTACGACAGAGGCTGGCTTACTAGAGTCCCGTTTGGCCTGCTCCCAATAGGATTTCGACATGGCCTGCGCGGCGCAGCCATTGATGGCGATCGCAAATCGGGCCACGCGTTCACTCAGGCTGTGCGGGGCCTCTTTGGATAGGCCTCTGGCAACAACGGTGCGGGTGTTCACATCAAATCCTGCCCAGCAGAAGCAGGACGACCAGGATGGCCAAAACCACACCCAGTCCGCCGGTCGGACCATAGCCCCAATTCCGGCTGTGTGGCCAAGTAGGGAGTGCGCCGATCAACATCAGCACGAGCAAAACCACTAAGATAGTTCCTAACATAACTTTCCTTTCAAGGTTCGAAGTCAATTTGGTATCATAACTTCGATATCGTTGTTTTCGTATTGTCTCTTTCTTCTCTAGCTAATGGAGGGCCAAGCTGCCGCCCGGCCCTCTAACCTTTTCAATCCAGGCTACTTAGAGCGTTTTAGCGTCGCCTGTGGTGAGGGTTGAGGGGTCAAAGCCATTGCAACTTGCACGAAGGCTGCCCAAGCCTCGTGCATTTTGCAGACGCGCCCACCGTGCGCGCCAGCAGTAGGCTTAATAGACGTTTATCTATGCGAGCATTGCGGGTGTCAACCAGCGCTTGGCCAGGCTCCGAACCAATTCTGCAATGTGGCTTACGCCGGAGCGTTTGACGAAGTAGTCAGTGGCCCCAAGGAGCTGAGCTGTGTCCTTGTCTATCAGACCCACCGAGGAGGTGTAAATCACCACGGGCAGGGAAGCGAACTGAGGTTGCTGGCGAATCCAGCTCAATACCTCGAAACCGGATTTCTTGGGTAGGTTCAAGTCAAGGAGGACGAACGCGGGCAGAGGATGCTGGTTACGGTCGGCGAAAGGGCCGTTGCCGGCGAGGTAATCGATGGCTTCGGCGCCGTCCACAGCGATGTGGACCGGATTCGTTAGGCCGGCGCGCGTGAATGCAACACGAAGGAGAAGAACGTCGCTCTTTTCGTCTTCAACATAGAGCATGGCGGGCTGGCTATTCATTGTGAGCGGTCGGGTGCGGTAGGTTTGGGGCGAGGCTGGCCGTTGGCTGGCTTTAGTTCGATCCAAAAACGGCTGCCGTGGCCGGGTTCGGACTCGACGCCGACTTTGCCGCCCAGGCGATCCACCACCTTGCGGACCAGGGCGAGGCCGATGCCGGTCCCTTCATAGCTTTTGTCAAGCTGTTGGAACATTTGCCAGATCTTGTCGTGGTATTGCTCTTCGATGCCAATGCCTTTGTCCTCGAACCAGATGCGGACCAAAGGGTTGAGAGTGGAAGGCGCGGGATCGTGTTCCGTGTTGCGTCTTGCGCGTCTAACAGCGCTCTCCTCGGCCTGCTGACCTTGGGCTTTGGAGTTGGGGCTTCGGACGGATTCGGCCCAGACGCGGACTTCGGGGGTTTGGCCGGGGTGGACGAATTTGACGGCATTGGCGAGCAGGTTGGAGAAGCACTGAGTCAGGCCGGCCTGGTTGCCGAGCACAACGGGGAGGCGGGTATCAATGTGGATGTTCGCGTGAGGCGGTTGGAACTCGGGATAAGACTCGAGAATGCCCCGCAGGAGGGCGTCGGCGTCCACGGGCTCCGGCTCAAAGTGCTGGCGCACCACTCCGCTGTACTGGAGGGCGTCGGTGATGAGCTTGTCCATCCGCTCGGCGGCGTCCACGATGTGGCGGATGTATTCCTGGCGGGTGGGATGGAGGCACTCGGAGCATTCTTCCAGGAGGACGCCGCCGAGGCTGTACATAGCGCGAAGGGGGGCGCGCATGTCGTGGGTGATCGTGTAGGAGAAATGCTCCAGTTCGGCGACGGTCTCCTGGAGTTTGGTGGTGCGGTCGCGGACCTTTTGCTCCAATTCCGCGTTGGCCTGGGCCAGATCCAGCCGGGCGACGCGCAAAGCTGCTTCGGCCTGGGTGCGCTCGGTGATTTCCGCTTGCAGCCGGGCGTTCCACGAGGCAACGGCGTCGGTGAGTTCATGCTGGCGCACCGAGCCGACCATCAAGGCCTCGTTCATTGCGAGCATGTTTTCATGGAAATGGACGGTCTCGGTCACTTGAATCAGGACTCTCACGGGGCATTCATCCGCCATCACCGGCCACATCGTATAAGACCAGAAGACCGGATGCGGTTTGGAATGATGCTGTTCCGTGTGGCTTTCGGGCTTTCCCGTGCGGAGAACGCGGTCGAGCAACCTCACACATTCGTCCTTCTCCGGCAGCATTTCGCCGAACGATTTTCCGACGAGTTGCTCCGCGGGTTTATCCATCAGCCGGCAAAAGGCGGGATTGACGTAGCGCACGATATGGTTGGCTCCCTCGACCGAGACCATCGGCAGGGGTGCGCGCTCGGCGACGGCGCGGCAGAGACTCGGCCAGTCGGGTGGCGGGTTCCCTGCGCTCGGGGTTGGTTTGGCCCCCATATTTCCCTCTACTTCGTCGCCTTCGGCTCCGGGGCAGCTTCGTCTTCCTGCGCCTTGCGCGGGCCGGTTTGCTGGGGGATTCCTGTGGTCAACCCGGTGTAGTCCGTGAGCCGCGGGCGGATGACCACCAGGCCCTTGTCCGTGATGATATATTCGCGGATGTCCTTGCTGTGATTGCCACCGCGCATTTTGACGACGACTAGCACCTTCCGAAGCTGGCCATCGATCTCCACATAGCGAAGCCGGATAATGTCATCGGTCAGAAACGAAATCGCGTAGTGGCTAAGCTGCAGCGAGGTAAACGAATCTTCCACCTCGACCGTGCTGAGAATCGTGATCCCGGCTCCCGTCAGCGCCCCGATCATTCGGTAGAGGGACTCGCGAAAGTCGGCGCGGAAGCCGGGCGCCAGCGCCATCTCGAAACCGACCAGCGAATCGATCACCAGCCGTTTTGCGCCGATCCGTTCGATGGCATCGAGTACCTCTTGCATCATTTCATCCACCGAAAGGTCGAGCGGCCGAAGGTAAAGAGTCTCGAATATTCCCTTTTCTTGCGACGTTTTTAGATTCAGGCCAAAACTGCTCGCCCGCTGCAGGTATCCGTGCGGGCGCTCTTCGAAGATCGCCACAATTCCCGGTTCCCCCTGACGCAGGCCTTCGGCGATAAACTGCGTCGCCAAAGCCGATTTGCCCGTCCCCGAAGGCCCGGTCACCAGGAGACTGTCGCCTTCGAGGATGCCCCCGCACATCATCTTGTCCAACTCGGGAATGCCCATGGAAAGACGCCGGCGCCGCATCGTTTTCGTTTTGCTGCCGACCAATCCCAGCGAGCGCGAGAACGCTTGCAACCCGCTGTTGCCAATGCGCATGGTATGCAATCCCGGCACCGAGGCCTGCCCGCGCAGTTTCATGATTTGCAATTTCCGCACCACGGAATTCCTGTCCGCCACCTGCGAGAGCCAGAAGATGCCATCGACGATGGCGAACAGCGGATTGTCGCGGATCTCTTCCACGACATATTCGCCGACCAGAAATGTCGTGGCTTCCCAACTGGTCAGAAACTGTGCGAGCCGCTGGATGAACGATTGCATCTCCACTTCGCTCGCGCCGCCAATCGCCTTGCGCACCACGGTGCGAAAGGAATCCACGACCACAATCTTCGGATTGGCCGCCGTGACTTGCCGGATAATTTCCTCCAGCACCGCGTTCAAATCCTTCTCCAGCAGCAGGTCGCCCAGGTTAATAAAGCGGATGGCCTGGCCCAACTTGGATTCGTCGAAGAACGAGTATTGTTGCTGATAGCGCAGCATCTTGATGGCGGGTTCACCGAGGACCGTGAAATAGAGCGCCGGCTGCTTCGGCGTGGCGTTGGCGAAAACGATCTGGTGCGCCAGCGTGGTTTTGCCGCAACCGGGCGTGCCGGCGATGATGTTGAAGGAGAATTCCGGGATGCCGCCGCCCATAATCTCGTCGAGCCCGCGCACACCGGTCGGCAGTTGGCGTATGGTGACTTTAGCAGGTTGGCTCATGACCTTTTTCGGCTGTGTGAGTTTGGCCACATCATTCTGTCTTTTCATTTTTTCCTCCTTTGCCAAAATCCAAATCGTCGAGTGGAACCTCCGGCCAGACCTCGCGCACGAAGCGCAACGTTAGAGTTTCGCCGATGAAGGCCACCAGTAATCCGAGCAACTGGGCGACCAGAACCACTCCACCCTCGAACAGCTCGTCCGGGTTGCGTTTCGCGTTAAGTTCCTCCAACCCTTCCAAAGACCCATCCGCTTTCACATGCACCGCGCCCAGCCAAGGGATTTCCGCCTTGGCCCGCGGGAGCGCGCACGACAGGAGTTCGCGAAAGCCGGTGGTTCCCATGAATATCCCCAGATGCGCGCGCAGCTTTTCACAAACCAGAAAGCCCGGCGGGGTAGTCGTGTCGGAAGGCGTATTTGCCTTCCCCTCATAAACAGTGAGACGCTTGGCGAAATGCCGCATTTTTGGACTGGCTCGGCTCATCTGAAAAGGCGCTCGTAGGAGTGCATAGCTGTTTTATGTAACTTCGTCCTTCGCCTCTCTAGCTAAGGGAGGGCCAACCTGACCCCCGGCGCTCTAAACTACTGGATTCAGGATCATTACGGTGGTTTAGCGTCGTAATTGCCAGGCGCTGTGAGATGTGAATCCATTGCAACTTGCACGGGCGCTGTCTTCGCGTCGTGCACTCTGCAATCATGCTCACGGTGGCACTTGGAGCCCGGTGGTTTGGTCGGGTGAAGTCTGCGACGGAACGGTCAGCGGCGAAGCAGCAGAACCATAACGACGATGACGAGAAGGAGGCCAACCGAGCCGCCGCCAATATAGAGGGCACTGGCAAGAACCGGCGTGAATAATAGATGCATAGCGTGTCTTTCGTTTTTGATGGCAATGTGTTCACCATCATGTTTTCAGGGTGCTCTTTAGCTTGGCACGTGCCGCGGGTGCTCCGCGATGCCCGGCAGCGCCCAATCAGCGCGAAGCGACCGCAGTCGAAAACTCCACAAGTGCCTTGCCAGCACCCACCTGCGGGGCGATGCGGATCAAGCGAGGGAAGGACCGTGGCGAGTCGGCGCGAGGCTTCTGAAGGCCGCTCTGGCCCTCGCCGACCATACAAAATGCAATGGGCGACAGTGCGAGGTGCATGATCTCGATAGAGGACGGAAGAACTGGCCTCCCGTCGGATTTGCCCGCGCGCCCACGAAATCTTGCCAGGAATGCCCGAGTTTCCGGCATAGCACTTCGGAGTGGAGCCGGTGGGGACTTCGGTGGAAAGCGGTCCCAAGCCACCCGAAGCCCCATCAATGCGACATCAAAGCCACTTCAAAGCGTGTTGATAGCCAACCGATTGCGACCCCAAAGCCAGGGTAATGCGAGGGGACGCGGGAGGATATCAGCGTCAAGCAGGGGGACCGGGCGCTTATCGATGAGGCGCCATCCCCCCGCCGCCGCCATCATTCGCCAAATCTGCGAATAAACCAGCTCTTCACCACCTGTGTCAGAATCGCATAGGCCAGCAGCATGCCGGCCAGGAACGCCCAGTAAAGCGGCGGGAGCGGGACAAACCCGAGGGTGTTCGCCAGGGGCGAGACCGTCAGCCAGGCGCCGACCGCAACGATGATCACGGAGGTGAGGATAAGCGGCCAACTGGCCCAGCTTTGGATGAACGGGATTCTGTTGGTGCGGATGACGTGGATGATCAACGTCTGGGTGAAGAGTGACTCCACGAACCAGCCAGTGTGGAACAGGGCCGGGTTGTGCCAGCAGTTGAAGACGTAGAGCATGAGGAAGAACGTCGCGTAATCGAAGATCGAGCTGATCGGTCCAATAAACAGGATAAAGCGCAGGATCTTGCCAATCCCCCATTGGCGGGGCTTGGTCAGCCAGTCGGCGTCCACCTGGTCAGTGGGGATGGTGGTCTGGGAGAAGTCGTAGAGGAGGTTGTTGGTCAGCACCTGGATCGGNNTTGACGATGTTGCCGAACACCCGCCGGCCTTCCAGCACGCCCTGCTCCAGCACCATAAGGCTGTTTTCCAGGAGGATGATGTCGGATGACTCCTTGGCAATGTCCACCGCGCTGTTGACTGAGATGCCCACGTCGGCGGCCTTCAGGGCCGGGGCGTCGTTGATGCCGTCGCCCATGAACCCTACCACGTGGCCCTTGCTCTGGAGCGCGTGGATGATGCGTTCCTTGTGCGCGGGGGCCAGCCGGGCAAAGACACTGGTGGCGCTGGCGGCGGCGGCCAGGTCCGTGTCGTTCATCGCCTCGATTTGGGAGCCGAGCAAGATATGCTCCACCGGCATGCCCACCTGCTTGCAGATGTAGGCGGTGATGATCTCGTTGTCGCCGGTCAGGACTTTGACGTCCACACTCAGGCTGTGAAGCCGCTTGAGAGCCTCTGCGGCAGTGTCCTTGGGCGGATCGAGGAAGGCCAGGAAACCCAACAGGACCAGGTCCGACTCATCCTTGACCGAATACACTGGCTCATCGGAACCGCCCGGCATTTGCTTGTAAGCCAGCGCGATTACCCGGAAACCCTGACCGTTCAGTTCGTCGGCCAACTGCCGGCGTTTGGCGTCGTGCTCAGGCAGAACTTGGATGACCTCGCCTTTGACTTCCACCCGGGTGCACTGGCTTAGCACTTCCTCCACCGCTCCCTTGCAGATCAGCGTGTTCAACCCCGTGTCATCTTCCACCACCACCGACATGCGCCGACGGACGAAGTCGAAAGGGATCTCGTCTATCTTGTGGTATTTCTCGTCCGCTTTCAGGTGCTCTCTCAACTCCTTATGCTCGAGAATGGCTTCGTCGAGCAGGTTCTTTAACCCGGTATGGTGGAAGCTGTTCAGGTAGCCATACTGCAGCACCTTCTCGCTGGGCTCGCCATGCACGTCCAGGTGCTTCTCGAGGACGATCTTGCCTTGGGTGAGCGTGCCGGTCTTGTCGGTGCACAGTACGTCCATCGCCCCGAAGTTCTGGATGGCGTT
>PLZQ01000220.1 GCA_003152225.1 Limisphaerales bacterium
GCCCAGACCGGCTGCACAGCGTAAGTCCCCACCATCTCGACGCGCACCAGTCGGAACGCCGCCGGCGTTAGCGCCTTCTCCGGGTTCTTATACAGGTTCCCCATGACATCGACCTCTCCCTTGCAGCCAGCGCACGGACAACACCTGCGCAGTGTCTCCAGTGAAATAAAGGTTTCGGTGCCGTCATCCCACTTGATGGCCAGCTCCTGGCCAATCTGTTGTATGTCCGCCGGTCGCATATACTCAGGTGGCCTCGTAACCTATGCAACCAACCCCAGCACCCGCTCCAACTCCGCGTCCGTGTTGTAATAGTGCGGCGACAGGCGGATGTATTGTTGCCCCGTCCGATCGCCCCGCAACGACGTCCCCACCCCTGCGTCCGTGAGCTTCTGATGCAGTGCGGCCAGGTCTGACCCGGGCCGGTGAAACGAGACAATGCCGCTCCCGTTCTCCGCCGGCGCGTCCGCCTGCAACACCGTGCAGCCCTTCGCCTGCAAGGCCGGCACCAGCCGCGCCCGTTTCCGTAGCAGCTCCCGCGCGATATTCTCCACCCCCAGCTCCAGGATTAGCTCCATCGCCGCTACCAACCCCACGATCCCCAGCAGGTTGTGCGTGCCCGCCTCATACTTCTGCGAGCCGCTGCGGAAAACAAGCTGCTCCTGTGCGACGTAGTTCGGGCACCGGACGTTGTTCCAGCCATAGATCGGGGGCGTGATCCTCTCCTGCACTGAGCTCCGCACGTACATCAACCCCGCCCCGCACGGCCCGAGTAGCCACTTGTGCGCGTCCGCCGCCAGCAGGTCCACCTCCTCCACCGTCGTCGGAAATGCTCCCACAGTCTGGATCGCATCCAGGCAGAACAGGATGTTGCGGCTGTGCAGGTACTTGCCGATCGCCTGGTAATCCAGCCGATACCCGCTAATGAAGTGGCACGAGGCCAGTGCCACCAGGCGCGTGTTCTCATCCACCTGCCCGATCACGTCCTTTGGCCGGATCAGCCCCAGCCCCCGCGTGTTCATCATACGCACCTCCACCCCCTGGTCAGCCAACGCCATCCACGGATACACGTTCGATGGGTAGTCCTCAAAGTACACCAGGATATTGTCGCCCCGCCGCAGCTTCAGCCCGCTCGCGATGAAGCTCAGCGCCAGCGACGTCGGCCCCACGAACGCCACCTCGCTGCTCTGGCAATTGAGCAATTGCGCCCCCAGCTTCCGGCCCTTCTCCAGGATGCCCGGATAGACGAACTTCTCCTGGTCGCCGGTGGTGGCTTCGCGAGCGTAATCGGCCACCGCCTCCGCCACCCGCCGGGGCAGCGGGCTATCCCCAGCGTGCGCGAGGAAGATCTTCTCGCGCGTCACCGGGAACTCATGGTGCCGCAGCTCTTCGTTCGTGAGGATGTCGGTTAAAGTCATCCTTTCAGCCTATGCATTTGAGCCAGCCCCGCAAGGCTTGAAACATGTTGTATCGTGTAACCAGTTGCCGTTACATCACTTGTGCTATATCCGCCCGCCTAAGCCTCGACTACGTTCTGCTCGCAGCGACGGGAATGGCTGTGTGTCCTCTCCCCATTTGCCGCAGGAAAAGGCTGGAAATATCTCGCAATCATGATCACATCACCTAAGATTGACGCGCGTAGATGGGCTCAGCAATATGAGATTTATCCACAACTGGGTCGGAACGGGTCGGAGGCCCGGGGCTGCGAAAACCGCCGCTTTCACCTTGATCGAACTACTGGTCGTCATTGCCATAATCGCCATCCTTGCGGCGTTGCTCTTGCCGGCGCTGGCGACCGCCCGTGAGAAAGGCCGGCGTGCGGCCTGCATGAGCAACCTCCGCCAAATCGCCCTTGGGGTCTCCGCCTATTCCTACGACAACAACGGGGTCATTCCGCGCTCCGACACGGATTCCGTGGGCAGCGAGCCCGCGCCTGAAGTGACGCGCGTTACTTGCTCCACGGAGTTCAGTTCCGCGCAGTTCACTTACCTGGGAATGAAACCTTATGTTGCCGGCGGACCGATTTACGCCGATGCGAGCGGATTCCCTGCGAATCCGACCATCCCGGCCGTCAGAGGGGTTTGGGTTTGTCCATCGAACCCAACCCACTGTCCGCCGCACGAGAAATATGAATGGGGCCTCTACGATTATATGACCTCCTGGTACTCCTACTTTGGCCGGTTTGACCTCTGGAGCACGAATAAGACCTCGCACCCGGACCTGGTGACGCGGAACACGTTGGAATCAAAGCGGATTCTCGCGGCGGACATGCTCTGGCTTTGGTGGAACGAGTACTGGGGCTACAACCACGGCAGGAACGGACCGGCTTATCATGCTGCGTTCATGTGGTCTGGAGTCGGCGGGATAGACAGCAATATCACTGCTCCTGCCTGTGTGGGATTGAATCAGGCGTATGGCGACGGCCATGTGCGCTGGTTCAAGCTGCGGCCGCTAAGCCAAATGGCCTGGGGCGGCGTGGCAGGGGATGGAGTGGTGTACTTCGTGCCGCCTGACTAAACAATTGGATTCTTCCCCGCGACTCGATCAGGTGGTGCCTGAGCCGGAAGGCGGGAGATCGGCCGCTCGCCAGAGCGCCAGGCTCTTGTCGGCGAATAGGCCCCCTTGCTCCGTGCAGCCTTTCCGGAGGCCCTCAAGCGGGCGTGGAAAGCCGAAGGGCGGCTGTTCGAAGTTCAATGGCCGCCAGTCGCCGGTGATGACGTCCCCGTTGGTTGGTTCGTCCGGGAAGGTGGTGGCTAGCAGATAGGTGATGCCGGAGCGCCGGACATTGGCAATGGCCCGTTCGATGTCTGAAAAGGAGAGATGGACCAGGCAGTCGCGGCACAGCAGCAAGTCAGCCGGTGGCAGGGGGCTGGCGGTTAGATCGAGTTCGAGGAACTCACGGCCTGGACTCCGCGTAGCGGCGCGGGCAACGACTTCCGGCAACAGGTCGGCCCCGATATAGCGGATACCCGGCTGCACCAACTCCTGGACCGCCTCCACCATTTCAGCGTGCTCGATCCCGCCTGCGGTTGCGGCAACTTCCTCTACATCGCCTACCGCGCCCTCAAGCGACTCGAAGCCCGCATCTACGAGCGCATTGACGCCGAGTTCCCCAGCCGCGCCGAGCCGGGCCAGGTCCGCCTCAGCTTCCTGAGCGCCCAAAACTTCTTCGGCCTGGACATCAACCCGCTCGCCGTTGAAATCGCCAAGGTCGCCATGATGGTCGCGCGCAAGCTGGCCATTGACGAACTCCACATCGCCGAGCAAGCGCTGCCATTCGCCAACCTCGACCGGAACTTCCTTGTCGCCGACGCCCTGCTCACACCCGATGGCCAGCCGGCGAACTGGCCCAAGGCAGATATCATCATCGGCAACCCCCCGTTCATCGGCGCCAAGATGCTGAAGCCGGAGCGCGGCCCGGACTACGTCAACGCCGTTCGCCGCGCCTACCCGGACGTGCCCGGCATGGCCGACTACTGCGTCTATTGGTTTCGCAAAGCGCACGACCACCTGCCGCCGTGCACCGCCGCCGACCCCGTGGCCGGACGCGCCGGCCTCGTCGGCACGCAGAACATCCGCAACAACCAGTCCCGCGTCGGCGGC
Source organism: Limisphaerales bacterium (assembly GCA_003152225.1). GTDB lineage: Bacteria > Verrucomicrobiota > Verrucomicrobiia > Limisphaerales > UBA8199 > PALSA-1440. The sequence continues at coordinate 3,601 of PLZQ01000220.1, forward strand.
CTCGACTACATCGCCCGGACCGGCACCATCATTGAAGCCGTGGACAACCAGCCGTGGTCCGGCGAAGCCAACGTCCACGTCTCCATCGCCAACTGGGTGAAGACCCAGGATGCCACGCTGTTGCCGAAGACACGCAAGCTCTGGTTCAAAGTGGAGCCGAGCGCTGCCGCCAGGAAGCTGCGCAAACACGGCGCCGGACCGGCCAGCAAAGAATACGAACTGGAGTTCCGCGAGTGCGATGCCATCAATTCGGCGCTCTCTGACCAAACCGACGTTGCTGCAGCCAAGGTGCTCGCCTGCAACCTCGAACCTCCCTGTGTTTACAACGGCCAGTTCCCGAGACACCATGGCTTTGTTCTCGAACCGCCAGAAGCGGCTGTTCTCATCGGCAAAGATCCAGTCAACCGCGACGTAGTGCACCCGTTCCTTATCGGGGCCGAGATGTTGACATATGATTCGCCACAGCGGTGGGTGGTCGATTTCCAGAAGATGGGGGTGCTCGACGCGAGGCGATACGAAGCCCCATTCCGCCACATTGAGCACACGGTGCTGCCGCACGTTTTATCCCTTGGCCAAGTCGAACAGAACGAGTCGGGGAAGAAGACCGGGCAAGACCAGCAGTGGTTGAAGACTTGGTGGCAACACTTCCGCTGCCGCAAAGAGCTAATCGATGCACTGAGCAAGCTCCCGCGCTACCTTGCTTGCTGTGAAGTAACGAAGCGGCCAATCTTCTGCTTCCTTGATCCTGATATCCGTCCTGACCACACCCTTGAAGCGTTTGTGCTCCCTGACGACTACAGCTTCGGAATCCTGCAATCCTCCGTCCACTGGCTTTGGTTCATCACCAAGTGTTCCAAGCTGACCGAGCGGTTCCGCTACACGCCGGAATCCGTCTTCGACACATTCCCGTGGCCACAATCACCCACGCCCAAGCAGGTCGAGGCGGTAGCCGAGGCCGGGCGCCAGGTCCGGCGCGTGCGCACCGAGGCGTTAGGCGGGATGAAGGGCGGGCTGCGCGCCCTCTACCGCACCCTCGAACTGCCCGGCACCAACCCGTTGAAAGACGCCCACGCCACCCTGGACATTGCCGTCCTCGCCGCCTACGGTTTCTCCGCCAAGAAGGACCTGCTGGCCCAGCTTCTCGAACTGAACCTGTCCGTCGCCCAGCGCCTAGAAAAGGCTGACCCTGTAACCCCGCCCGGCATCCCCGCCCCTTTTCCAAACCCCGAGACGCTGATTTCAGAAGATTGCATCCGCCCCCCAGCTACGTCCGGCTCAGCAAACTCGGGTCAGAAGTAGCGCGTGAAGGGGTCAGCTAATCTGCTTTCGACCCAGCTTCCCCGGTCCGACCAACCGCCTAAAGCCGCGCCTACCGTGGCTGGCACGGAAACTCTATCGGCGCGAACGTGCCATCTTCGAGGCACCCAACGAAATCCGGAGCGTAAATCTCCTCGACGACGAACGTGGCGGCCCCAGCGTCCCAATGCACGGTGAACAGCGCCGATGGCTGCGGCGTGCCCACCGTCCCCACTCCGGTGATTAGGAGCTGCCCGACGTGGTTCGTGAACACGTCGGACGGCACCTTCCACACCACACCAGCCACACAGTCAGCGCAATAGAAGGCTTGGTTCGGTGGAATGAGGTTGATATGCTCGGGCTCGATTCCCAGATGAAACGTTGCTACCTGCCCGTTGGTATCAACCGCATAAATCTCCGGGTCCGCCAGCAAATCCTCCGGGGCCTGGCCGGTGATGATCTTCCCCACTCACGGCCCCCACTGCGCCACGTCATTGGTCAGTGTGATTACACCGCCCAAGGACATGCTCAACTCCGCAAGCAGCGTAGCGTTGCCAGACGAATTAATCCTCCAAACGCTCCCGGGATCGCCGGCCCCAGTATAGTCACCCCCGGTGACTGCGATTAAGTCGCCGCCGAAGACTCCAGTTTGATCCACATACAGTCCCCCGACCGGCGCCAGATATCCCGACAGGGACACCCAGTTGTTGCTAGACCGAGCCCCATCCGCGGAGAGCCACCCTATGCCCGTGCGGTCCACCGTGCCAAAATACATGTCACCCTCAACGAACCCGTTGGTGCTCTTCTTCACCGTCGCGATCGTGACCGGGCGATTTACGGCTGCCACGTCCGCCCAAAGGCTCGCCACCCCGTTAGTTGCAATCCGCAGGAAATTCGTGTCGGCAGAAAGGTCTGGATTCAGCGACACCAGCAGGGATTGAGTTGGTGGGTGATAGTCCAGGCCCACAAGCCCGTAAACGTTCGACACCGCCTGGCTGAACACATTCGCCTCGATTAGAACCGTTGCGGAGGGCCCGTTCGTATCCACCAGGTAGCCGCTGGTCATCACCAGTGTCAACGTCACCGTCAAATTGGAACCGAAAAGACTCGCAAGGGGATTCACTTCGATTGGCGACGAATACAAGGTGTTTGAAATTATGACGGAACCAGTAAGATAAGTGTAGTCCACGCCGTTGGTGGCGGTGCCGCTGACGCGATACCACACCGTCAAGGGTGAGTCGTAGCTTAACGTTTCGCTCCGGAAGACGGTGGAAACGCTGTTCTGGCCATCGTAACAGGGACTCGGTCGGATGGCGTTGCCGCCCGGGACTATCCACACCAGCGTCTTCGACTTGGCCGCCCAAAAGAACGCCTCAGGACGCCCATTTTCCGGGACAGGGTCCAGGATCACATCCGGGCTGTCCAATGTGGAATAATAACTCTGCTGCTCAATCATCCAATCCGGCCCGAGAATGTTCGTCCGGCTGAACAGTTGGAAATAGTCGTAGGAGTCCACATTGTGGGCTGTAATAAGCACGCTATTCGTGCCGGTGTCCGCGATGTCCAGCCAGAGATTCGTTCCGTAGTCGAGAGGCACCGGCTCGTCCAGGGTCTGGTCCGAGATGTCCCTCATGCTGAGGCTGGCCTGCGCCTGCCCAGCGCGTTGGGCCTGTTCAATCTCGTCGTAGTCGATGGTGCGATCATCGTAAACGTAACTATTTGTTCGACCGGCAACGCGATATACAGGCACGTCAAAGGGCAGACATGGCAATGGAGGGTATGCGGAGCGCTGCATGCTATGGAAGCTCCCGCTTCGCGGTGGGGACGACACGCGCTCGCCGATTTGAAGCTAGGCGCTCGCGACACCGGCGCTTGCCAACAGCCCGATCAACAGCGTGGCCAGGTATCTCGCTCTGACCTGCCGGACCCGCCCGGCAACCCAGATTGCGGCAACCCCTGCAAGCGCCAGCAATCCCGACGACGGCTCGGGGATGATAACGCCTTCCCGAAACCACGCATCGAAACCAGGGGAATTGGGCACACCGTTCGCAAAAAACGTTCCGTCTGAATAGTTGTAAGTTCCAACGATCATTCCCCACAAACCATCACCAGATTGGACAACCGGTTGTAAATAATAAGTGGTACCCGGACTGACCCCCGCCGGTGTTGCAAAGAAGAAACTCGTGATGCCATAGCTGAAACCATCCGGCATGAAAACCGGTGCCGTCGAATCCAGGATACTTCCCGTCAGGGAATCCGTCCGCAGGTTCACATAGACTGTAGCTCCCATCCCATTCCCGGGATGGGCATCAATAAACTCGAACTGTACGAACCCGACGGAGGAAAGTGCCGGTGTAAAGGACTGCCCAATCGGCTGCTCCTCCTGAATCGGAGCGCCGCCGCTGATACTCCGGTTGGTTGCCGATTGCTGGTCGTAGATCATGGTGCCCTGGCCGCAAGCGGCCAAAGTCCACGTCATGAGCACGGTTTGGAGGGTGAGTGAATTGAGTTTTATAAAGTCAGTCAGCTTCTGAGGATTGGTTGATCGGGGTGTAATGGGGGTAACGGGGTTGCTACACACGGCTTGGCTGCCGTTGGGGGTCTTCAGTACTCAGGGAAGGGCCGGCGAAGAGGAGCGCGAGGATGGGGTAAAGCATTCCTTGAGGCTTGGAGCCCCCTTAGCCACCTTCGGATCAACCACGATGCCCATTTTCGTGAATCCTTTCCCAGGACCCCACATCACGGGCTTAACCGACAAGTCCAGGACTGGGGCCATGAGACTCGACTACTCGACCGATCAAACCAGAACGGCCTCGACTTGTCAATGAGCACATTAAAGTTATTTTCCTATCTGCTGTGTTCAATTAGATCAACCATCGGTCGGGGGCAGGAGTAGCCCGGTGCCCCAGTGACGGATCGGCAGTTGGCACTTGCCGCCACGCGCGAACTCCGTCGCGTCCGCGCCGAGACATTGCCGAAGCTCAAGGGCGGCCTTCGTGCCCTCTACCGCACCCTCGAACTGCCCGGCGCAAACTCGCTCAAAGACGCCCACGCTGCCCTGGACGCCGCCGTCCTCGCCGCCTACGGTTTCTCCGCCAAAAAGGACCTGCTGGCCCAGCTTCTCGAACTGAACCTGTCCGCCGCCCAGCGCCTCGAAAGAGCCGAGCCCGTAACCCCGCCCGGCATCCCCGCCACGTTTCCAAACCCCGAGACCCTGATGACAGACGACTGCATCCGCCCATTGGCTCTGGCTTAATCTCGTCTATTCAGCCGGGACGCGTAGAACCGAACCGCGGAGACGCGATGGGCGCAGCGCGGCAATGCCGCAACCGAATCGCGCGAAGCGTATGGAGTGCGTGGAGCTTGCTCCCGCTTTCAAACGCCCCCCGCCTTACGACAGCGCCAGCCCGTCCTTCGTAGCAGTACTGCGGAGGGTGGACAAGCTGGACGCACTCCATACGCTTCGCGTGGCAGTTCGCCCACAAGAACCCTCGCAGCTTACCACGTAGTTCTCGCGGAACTCATAATCGGATTAGACCAGAATGGCGCTTAGATAAGGCCCAACAAAATGGAGCTTTTCTCAGGAAGTGGCCGCAAGTGTTGGTCGGTGGGAGCCGGAAACCAGGATCCATTCCCTGCCAACCGCGGTTTCCGTGCGCAGGCTGGGTGTCAGCGGAGGCGAAGCAGGACCCCGGCGGGTTACGGCCACCCCGAGGCCACCCGGAAGCCACCCTCAGGCCATCTGGTG
>PLZQ01000358.1:0-1165 GCA_003152225.1 Limisphaerales bacterium
GACGCCAAGTTCTGCGGCATTGTTGAGGCATGGGCAAACGACGTGAGGCGCGCGAGCGCGCCGTTCAGTTCTTATTCCAGCACGACTTGAACCCGCCGGCGGACCTGTCGGCGGCGCTGGGGCATTTTTGGGAATCGCAGCGGGCGGCGGCGATCGCCGAAGACAAAGGGGTGGCAACGTGGGGCCAACCGGTGGAATTGCCGCCACCGACCCCGGAGGAGGAGGCTATCCGCGCGTTCGCCGACCCGCTGATCCGCGGCACGATCGAGCACAGAGACGAGGCGGATGGGATCATCACGAAGCACGCCAAGAATTGGGAGCTGCATCGCATCGCGGCGGTGGACCGCAATATCCTGCGGCTGGCGATTTATGAGATGCTGCACAGAGAAGACATTCCGCCGGTGGTGAGCATCAACGAGGCGGTCGATATCGCCAAGAAGTTCTCCACGCAGGACAGCGGCAAATTTGTAAACGGCATCCTCGACAAGGTGAGGGGGGAACTGATGCGGCCCTCCCGGATCGTCCCGTGAACCTCGAGCCGCACAGGAACGTGAATGGCGTTTGTTGACCTGCATCTGCATAGCCGTTTTTCCGACGGCACGTATGCGCCGGAGGAGGTGGCGGCCCAGGCCCAGCGTTACGGGCTGGCGGCCATCGCCTTGACGGACCACGATTCGGTCGAAGGCTGCCCGGAGACGGAGCGGGCTTGCGCAGCGGTGGGCATCGAGTTCATTGCGGGCATCGAACTGACCTCGGAGCAGGAGGAAAACGAGCTGCACATTCTGGGCTACTGCATTGATACGCATAATGCCAGGTTGCTGACGGAGATCGTCCGCTTCCAGGCGGTGCGGCAGAACCGGATTCGCGAGATGGTCGAGCGGCTCAACCGGCTCCGGGTGCCGCTGTCGGTTGACGCGGTATTCGCGCTGGCGAACTGCCGCGCGCCGGGCCGGCCGCACGTGGCGCGGGCGCTGGTCGCGGCGCGTCTCTGCGGCAGCCTCGACGAGGCCTTCGAGCGGTTCCTCAAGAAGAACCGGCCGGCCTGGGTGCCGAAGTTCAAGATGAGCGGGGAGAAGGCGCTCGAGTTAATCCACCAGGCGGGCGGCGTGGCGGTGCTGGCGCACCCGGGGCTGAATCGCACGGACGAAGTCATTCCCGGCATGGT
>PLZQ01000358.1:1189-12428 GCA_003152225.1 Limisphaerales bacterium
AGTTGATAGTTGCCGGTAACCAATCACGCAGCACGGTTCACGTTTCACGCATCACGATTCAAACCAAATGGGATTATTCGCCAAATTCAAGGCCGGCCTGCAAAAGACGCATAGCAAGCTGGTGCACGAAATCAAACGCATCGTCACCCGATCGCCCAAGCTGGACGCCGGGGGGATCGATGAGCTGGAGGCGGCGCTGATCGCCGCCGACCTCGGCATGGCCATGACCAGCCAGATCATCGGCGCGGTCAGGCTAGCCTACGAAACGCAAGGCGGCGCGGGGATGGATGTGTTCGCCGTCGCGCGGCAGGAGGTAGAGAAGAGCCTGGCGTCAAATCAGAGCGGACTGTGCAAAGCGCCGCAGGGACTGACGGTGGTGTCCATTGTCGGCGTGAACGGGACGGGCAAGACCACGACGGCGGCCAAGCTGGCGCACCTGGTGCAGTCGCGCGGAGAGACGACCCTGCTGGCCGCGTGCGACACGTTCCGCGCCGCGGCAATCGAGCAGATCAAGCTTTGGGGCCAGCGACTGAAGGTGGAGGTTATCGCGGGCGCCTACGGAGCGGATGCGGCGTCGGTGGCGCACGACGCCGTGGCGGCTGGCCAGGCGCGCAAGGCGGACTACCTGTTCGTGGATACCGCGGGCCGGCTGCACACGAAGCACAACCTGATGCAAGAGCTGCAAAAACTGCACCGGGTGATGGGCAAGCAACTGCCCGGGGCGCCGCACGAGGTGTTGCTGGTGCTGGATGCGACGACCGGCATGAACGCCTTGAACCAGGCGCGCGAGTTCAACAAGGCGGTCCCGCTGTCCGGGCTGATCGTTACGAAGCTCGACGGCACGAGCAAGGGGGGAATGGTCGTGGCCATTCAGAAGGAACTGGGGCTGCCCATCAAATATGTGGGGCTGGGCGAGCAGCCGGATGATTTGCAGCCATTCGACGCCAAGCAGTTCGCCGGGGCGCTGTTCGGGGAGTAAGAGCGATTTACCGCAGATGGACACAGATGGACACGGATGAGGGATGCGAAACAGACACCAGCGGTTATGGAGAGCCGCGTAAGAACGAACGCAGCGCCAATGCCCTTGGAACGTCGTTACATGCGGCTGGCTCTGCAGTTGGCGCGGCGGGGCTATGGCGCGACTTCGCCCAATCCGATGGTGGGCGCGGTTGTGGTGCGGGGAGATAGGATTATCGGGCGGGGCTGGCATCACGGGGCCGGAGAGCCCCATGCGGAAATCGAGGCGCTCCGCGACGCGCTGAAGCGGGGGCACAACGTCAAAGGCGCCACGCTTTACGTAACGCTGGAGCCGTGCTGTACCCACGGCCGCACGCCGCCCTGCACGGAGGCCATTAAAGCAGCCAAATTCAAACGGGTCGTAGTCGGCGCGACCGATCCGAACCCACCGCATCGCGGCAGGGCATTCAGGATTCTGCGGCGGGCGGGAATTGCAGTTGTGCACGGCGTGGTGGGCGAGGAATGCGAGGAGCTCAACGAAGCGTTCAACCATTGGATCGTCCGGCGCACGCCTTATGTTACCGTCAAGGCGGGCATGACGCTCGATGGCAAGATTGCCACGGCTGCGGGTAAATCAAAATGGATCACGGGCGAGAGGGCGCGGGCTTACGGCATGAAACTGCGGCAAGGCGCGGATGCGATCCTGGTGGGAATTAATACGGTGCTCGCGGATGATCCGAGCTTGACGGCGAGAAACCCGAAAGCCGAAGGCCGAAAGCCGAAAGAAATCCGAAACCCGAGGCCCGAAGTCCGAAGTCCGGAGCGCGAAGCCCAGGGGGCGCTGCCCGCAGGGCAGGGTCACCCGTTGCGCCGGATAGTGCTGGATACGATGGGGCGAACGCCGCTGGGGGCGAAGGTGACGAGCGATGAATACGCGGTCCTGACGACAATTGTGGTGAGCGAACTGGCCCCGAAGAGGCGCGTGGCTGCCCTGGCGAAGCGGGTGAAGGTAATGGTCGCGCCGAGTTCCGACGGCAAGATTGATCTGCGCTGGCTGCTGAAGAAGCTCGGCTCCGAAGAGGTCACCAGTCTGCTGGTCGAAGGGGGCGGAGAAGTGAACGCTTCATTCCTGCTTCCGGGCCTGGCCCAGCGCATCGCGTTCTTTTACGCGCCGATGATTTTGGGCGGGCGCGACGCCCGCCGGGCGGTCGCCGGTGAGGGTGCGAAGACGCTGGCGGAGAGTCTGAACCTGACCGGCTTGCAGTGGCGGCGGCTTGGGCCCGATTGGCTGCTGAGCGCACAGCTTGTGGCGCATTGATTCAGCCTTCGGCTTTCGGGCTTCTTTCGAGTTTCGGCCTTCGGCTTTCGGGTTTACCATGCCGCCATGTTTACCGGTATTGTTGAAGAAACGGGCACCGTCGAGCGGATCAAACCAACGCCGAAGTCTATTGAGCTAACGGTGCGGGCCAACCTCTGCGGGCGGGGGCTGAAAGTGGGCGCAAGCCTGGCCGTCAATGGTTGCTGCCTCACCGTGGTCAAGGTGGCTGCCTGCGGCAAGGCCCGGCTGGTCCAATTTGATCTGCTGATAGAAACCTGGCAGCGGACGAATCTGCAGTTCGCGAAACCCGGCTCGCTGGTCAACCTGGAGCGACCGCTGCGCACGGACGGCAATTTAGGTGGACATTTCGTCACGGGTCATATTGATGGCACTGGCAAAATCATTCGGTGGGAGCGGGCCGGGCAGGACCACGTGCTGGACATCGCAGCGCTACCCGAGGTGATGCGCTACGTGGTGTTCAAAGGCTCCATGGCAGTCGATGGCATCAGCCTCACGGTCGCCGGCGTGCAAAAGCGGAGCTTTCGCATCTGGATCATCCCGCACACCTACGAGATTACGGCCTTGCGCGAGCGCAAAGTGGGGGATGCGGTCAACCTGGAAGCCGACCTGATTGGCAAGTATGTCGAGAAGTTCGTAGCCGCCCGGGCGCGCCGCTGAGGCGTCGCCTTAGCCGCGAGGCTGGTCGAAACCGGGCTCCGGGAAGACTAGGCTAGCCACAGCAGGTACCACCTGTGCTTCTTGGGCACTCCCCCCTGGATCGGCTGAGGTTTGTCTTCTCGGCTGACGACCGAGGCGGGCGCCACCTCGCGGACGCGGGCCACCGGCACGAAATGCACTTCCCCTTTGGCGTCCTTGAATTGGTAAACGCCCTCCTTGAGCCGCGGCTTGCTGGAGGTGGTGATCTCCGAGCCATTGGTGAGTCTCATCACATAATGGTGCGCGCACCCGGTCAGCGCGATCAGGCCGATGAGGAGGGGCAAGGCTGCTTTTTTCATGGCACAACTAAAGGATCGGGAGGCTGGGGGCTGGATTCTCTCGGAGGCATTCTGAGTCATATCAATCTTCCTGCGTTTCCTCGGAGCGGGCCAGGAACTCCATGTTCCCGCGCTCAGCCACCGCCCGCAAGCAGGCTTGAATCGAACTCGAGGTGCCGCGATACGGCGCATCAAAGAGCGCTAGTAGCACCATGGAACGCCGGCTCTTTTGCTTCAGCCACAGTTCGATCCAGCTCTTGACTTCATCGGGCAACGTTTCGGCATGGTGAACGGAAACGATCACCAGCTCGGCCGCGGCTGCTTCCTTGGCCGCAATCGCCCGCAAGTCAGCCGTGCGCAATTCGGTCAGGAGCCACATCTCTTTGGTGAATTTACAGCTCAGGCCAAGGCTGCGGGAAAGCGTCTGACAAAACTCTTCCGCGCGCGCGCCTGTGGCAGAATCTTCATGCACGCCCGACACAGCGAAGCGCTTGGCTTTTTGCCAAAGCGGCCAAACCCGCAGTCTTGATAGTGTCGTGTCCATGAATACAGACGGTGCTTTCGCCGGGAATCGTCCGCCGGAATGGACACTCGGGTCAAGTGGAATCTGTCAGCCGCGCTGGTACAAAAAGACAAGGCACACAGCTCGGTGGGGCGGTGTGCCTTGTCAAAGGAAATCAGCCTACTGCGGTTTCGTTCCAGTAGCGGCCACCATCAGCCACTGCGCCCCGGCGGCGTCAGTCGGTGCGAGTCTGGGAGCGATCTTCATGGTCGGGTCAATTCGCGGACGCACCGGTGACCAGGCGTGCCTGATTGGTCTCCAGGTAGTTGGCCATGGCCTCGATGCCGCTGATCTGGGCGCTGACTCGCTTCCGGCCAAACTGGTTGGTGATCTTGTAGTGGATAAGCTCTTTGCCCAGCGCCACGATCTCAATATCCGCCGCCCGCGTCCTCCAGACCTGACCCTTGGCCAACAATCCCTGCGCATGAGTTTCTATTGTCATTCCTGCATTAGACTGTGGAATGACTTATTTTGTTCATTCCCACAGCCCAATGTCCCCCGCCACCCGCCGAGCCTTTAGCCGACGGGACAAGCGAATTCGTGGCCGGCGCGGCTCATTCCGCATCCATAACACAGCGGAATCCAAGCGTTTCCGCGCGGTCCTTGCTGGGCGCCATCAGCAGCAGCTTGCCGTGTTCCGTGAGCCGTGCGGAGTTCGGGAAATACCAGCCTGAGCCTTGCGGAAAGAAGTAGCTGCCACCACGAACCACGGCGGCGCGGGTGTGCTCGTCCAGATACTCGTCCGTCCACTGCCAGACGTTGCCAGCCATGTCCATCACGCCAAAGGGGCTCGCGCCGCCCGGGAAGGCATCAACGTCCGTTGGCGGACGCGGGCTGCGGCTCTTGTCGGGCGGCGGCACGGCGGCGGCGTTGGGTTCATTGCCCCAGGGGAACAGGCGTCGGTCAGGACCTTGAGCGGCATATTGCCATTCCCATTCGTGCGGCAGGCGTTTCCCCGCCCAGCGCGCGTAGGCGCGCGCATCTTCGAGGCTGACCCAGGTGACGGGCTTGTTGCCCCAGCCGGCTGGGAATGTGCCGTCCTGCCAATCCTTNNTTGAGCTGCTGCCGATGGTGACGCCGCGGCGAGTCTTCCCACGGATACTGCACATCGACGCCGACCCTGTCGGCGCCTTCCACCATGATGCCGGAAACCACGAACTCGAACGCCCCGCCCGGAATGCGGACCATGTCGCTCGGCGGATTCTTGGGAGCCCTCACCGCCTTGATTGACACCTGCGTTTGCGGCAGGAACTTCCACTCCTGAGAGAAGGCGCGGAGCGGCTTGCTGGAAACTCGCTTCATGCGGGTCAGCAGCGACTTCAGCTCCGCGTCGGGCAACGCGTTGTCCCACGCCAACATCGCGCCATAGCCGCGGCCTTCGACCTCAAAGCTCAAGTTGGCGCTCAGCGCTGTCTGGTTAGTCCTGATGACGGGCTTCAGTTCCACGCCGTGCCACAGATCGAAATAGCGCCGCCCGGTCTCGTGCGGCACGCGCAGTTGCGGGCCGGGAATGTCGTATTCCGTCCGGTTGACGAGCGTCCACAGTGTCCGGCGCACGCCCGGGAACTTGCTGGCGAACACACCCTTCTGCAGCGTGTGGAAATGTGGCTCCCATCCGTAACTGGTGAGCAGCCCGGCGCAGCCCCGCTCGATTGCGGCAATGCGGCGCACTGCCTCCGCGTCGCGCGGCGTCAGCCCGTTCCAAATGCCCCAGACATTCTCCCAGCTCTCGAAGCCTGTGCCATTGAAGAACGCGTGCTGGAGATCATCGGTATGGTCGACCGCCCCACGGTTGCAGATATGAACCATGTGGCGCGGTTCGAGCCATTTGTAATGGCTGACCGTGGGGCTGGCATTGTACGCCCAATAGCCCCAGCTCATGTTGTTCCAGGGCAGCTCCGCGTCGCCATTGAGCCCGCACTCCGGCTCGAGAGCGAAGATGTGGCCGCTCTCGTCCGATGCCGTGCGATACTCCTTCGGTATGCCGGTAATCGTGTCGCCGTTCACGCCGTCGGCGCCCACTTCCTTAAGGGTGCGGGTAATCGCTGTCCAAAGCGGCACCCCCTCGTCACGCGTTCCCACGTCCCACGGCATGACCGGGAACAGCACCTTCACTCCGCGGCGGTGGAAATCCGCCACCATCTGCCGGACGCCCGGCAAGCCGCCCGGCAGCGCGCGCACCATGTCGTGCTGATTGCGGGCATCGATGCCGATGTTGCAATAAACCGACCACACCAGCACGCTGTCGATGCCGCCATAGCGCCGTTCCAAATCATCCAGGTAACGATCCACAGTGTATTTACCGGCCACTGGATCGTAGAAATAGCGGTCCTCCACCATCATCTGCGGCTGAATGAAACTGCGCTGCGTCCACTTGAGCGCGGGCCGATCATACTCGGCGCCCGAGTAATGCATTTTGCCCAGCCGCTCCTCCCGCCAATGGTGCATCGCGTCGAGCCATGCGGGCGCCTCCTCTTTGGTTGGCGGCCCCAGGAGGACCTCGCGGTCCGCCTTGACCGTCGGCATCTGGGCCCAGACGGAACCGGTCAGCAACAAACCTGCCAGCAGGAGGAATAAGGAACGTGTGCTCATCTTGAGCTGCGAGTGTAGCAGCCGTTCGCCATCGCGCAACATGCACCTCCAATCAGGAGCGATATTATGAACGGACCACCATGGTAATTCGTCAAATACATATTGGCTCGACTCCGCGACGCGCCACCCAAGCGCGCTGCGTAACCGTTTTGCTGACGCCGGGCCCTAAGGCATGCAGGGGTAGCTGACCGCTCGCCAGCGGCAGCATCCCGAAAGCGCGCGACTGGGTCACCGAACCAACGCCGGAGCACTGCCGGATCCCCGCCGGAGTAACGCGAGCCGTACACCATCACTCCATGCTCATTCCATGCTCACTCCACCGTCCCTCCGCGCTATCAACGCCAGGGATTCGCCGGAGTAGAGGTAGAGTTAAGGGATCGTCGCCGGGGCGAAAGGCGGGCGGGCGCAGCCACGCTGTGGCCCGGAGGTCAACACTATGAGCCCAGGAAACATCCAACAATCAACATCCAACGCCCAACATCCAATGATCGCCCTGTGCTCGGCCCTTGGATGTTCGATGTTGGATGTTGGTTGGTGGATGTTCAAAGCGCGTCGATCTGTCGAGGAATTCTCCTCCTGGGACCGGGCTTTCGCAGTTCCAATCATGGAAACCGCCCTGCTTTCACAAGGTTAAGAATCGCCACGATGATGCGGGAGTCGGACTGTCCGCGGCACACGGGTAGCATGAAGCCCCACCCTGTCCTCCTCGGCAATTGGGCCGCTCACCTTGCGCTTTGTCCTTGCATCCTCGCGCAGATCTGAGAATCTGCGGCTAGTTAGTGTGGGGCGTTTCCAACGGTGCCGCCTTTGACCCGCGCTTCGAGTCCGGAGCATCAGTCGCCGTTAAGATGTTCGCGGCAACACAGCTCAGTCGTCTGACGGTTTTGAGTGCGAAACACATGGCAGAAGGGAAGCCGCTATTTTCGGCGGCGACTGAGAGCCGTAATCTCGTCTCGCAACTCCACGCCTCGCTCACCCTCAAAAAAGAAACTCACTTATGAAGACTACTCCATCGTGGCTACGGCAAATGGCGGTTTTATCAGGCCTATTCGCAGCATGTTTGGCGGAAGCCGCCACGCCGCCCGGCACCGTCGTGGCCTGGGGTAACAACCTGTTCAACCAAACCAATGTGCCGCCGGATTTGACCAACATCGTGGCCATGGCCGCGGGCGGGTATCATAGCCTCGCGGTCAAGAGCAATGGCCTGGTGGCGGCCTTCGGTTACAACGGCGACGGCGAGGCCACCGTTCCGCCGGGATTGAGCAACGTGGTGTCCGTCGCCGGCGGCGGCTGGCACAGCCTGGCGCTCCAAAGCGGCGGCAAGGTGGTGGCCTGGGGCAGTAACAACTACGGCCAGACCAATGTGCCAACGGCGCTGAACAACGCGGTGGCCATCGCCGGTGGTTACTATCACAGCCTGGCCCTCCAGAATGACGGCAAGGTGGTCGGCTGGGGTTACAACGCGGACGGCGAGACTACGCTGCCAGCGCCGCTAAGCAACGGGGTGGCGACGGCTATCAGCGCCGGCTACAACCATAACCTGGCGCTCAAGGCCGACGGCACCGTGGTGGCCTGGGGCGCCAATTATGACGGCGAGGGTTCGGTGCCGGCGGGATTAAGTAATGTCACGGCCATCGCCGCGGGCGGCTATCACAATCTCGCCCTCCGGAGCAACGGCACGGTGGTGGCGTGGGGCAACAACTCGTACGGCCAGGCGACCGTGCCGCCGGGATTGAGCAACGTTATGGCCATCGCGGCGGGCGGTTATCATAACCTGGCCCTCCAAAGCAATGGCCTGGTGGTGGCCTGGGGTTCCAGCGCTGACGGCGAGGGCAGTGCCCTGACAGGCTTGAGCAACGTCGTGGCCATTGCCGCGGGCGGCTCGCACAGCCTGGCGATTGCCCTGGCGCCCGTGATCCTGGTTCCGCCGCCGCCGGCCATCGCACTGGTCCAGGCGGCAGGCACCAACTTGAACGTCGGTGTGTGGCCGGGCGCACCGTTTAATTGCCAGTGGTCGCTCAACGGCGTCCCGCTGGTCGGGGCAACCGGCACCAACCTGGTCATTACCAACTTCAACCTCGCCAAAGCCGGCGCCTACACCGTGGCGGTTACCAACCGCTACGGCTATGGGATTGCCACGAGTGCCGTCCGCCTCACCAACAGTCCTGTCGTTCTGTTGGATGGCGCCGACGTCGGCGGCGGCGTGGCTCGCCGGTACGTTTCAACTCAGGTCACCATGAGCAGCACCTTCGGCGCCAACGCCCCGATCTACTACACGCTCGACGGCAGCCAGCCGGATTTCACCTCCCTGCCGTATGCCGGGGCTTTCACCCTTACGAACAGCGTGACCCTGCGCGCCATCGCCTACAACTCCGCCCTCGCGGTTTGGGCCGAAGCCGCGCCTATCTCCGTCCAGATCTGGACGACGCTACCGCTCTCGGTAACCACGTCGGGCGCGGGCAGTGTCAGCATCTTCCCGGCTCCGTATGTCGCCAGCAACCTCTACGTCAACGACACCCTTGTCACCCTGACCGCGACACCTTCCAACGGCTGGGCATTCGCCGGCTGGACCGGCGACAGCACCGCTACCACCAACGTCACGACGGTCCTGATGGACCGGCCCCGCGCCGTGCAGGCGGTATTCCTGCTCACGCCGACCTATCCGCTCCTGACCAGCACCCCGGGCGGTGGCAGTGTCAGTGTCACTCCGGCCCCGTTCGCCGCTCAGAATTTCTACCTCAGCAACACCCTTGTCACGCTGACGGCGACACCTTCCAGCGGCTGGTCATTCGTCCGCTGGACCGGCGACAGCACCGACACCACCAACGTCACTACAGTCCTGATGGATCGGTCCCGCACCATGCAGGCGTTGTTCGGCACCTCCCTGAACTTATTCACGAATGGGAACGGCCAGGTGCTGTTGAACCCGCCGACCGGGCCATACCTATACGGCTCGACCGTGCAGCTCACAGCCGTGCCGTCGCCAGGGCATTACTTCTTCGGCTGGTCCGGCGCCGCCAGCGGCTTCGCCAATCCATTGCTGCTCACGGCCACCGATGCGTCGGGCATCACCGCCCTCTTCGGGACGTTGAGGACCAATCAGGTTTTGCTGACGGTGTTGCCCGGCAGCAACGGCACGGTTACGATTGATCCCCTCAGGAACGTCTATACCAACGGTGAAATCGTGACATTGACGGCCATGCCCGCGCCCGGTTACTTCCTTGCCGGATGGGGCGGCGACTCCTCGGGCGACCTGAACCCGCTGCCCCTGGTGCTCGATGCCAACAAGCTCGTAACGGCCAGCTTTGCCTCGGAGTCGAACCGGCCTCCCACATTCCAATCGGTGGTACGGGTAGGTGACACACTCACCTTCGCCTGGAGTACGGTGCCGGGGCGGACGTATCAGGTAGAGTATAAGACCAATTTGACTGAAGCCATCTGGAGCAGCTTGAGCGGCCCCATCACGGCAACCAACAGCACCACGACCGCGTCCGATCCGGTCGCCGCCGACGCTTTGCAACGGTGGTATCGGGTGGCGCTGTTGCCGTAAGCCTCACCTCGCGGCAGATGGGCAGGGGGGCACTCGATCAGCAAAGATGGTGCGCATAGCAGGACTTGAACCTGCACGGATTACTCCACTACCACCTCAAAGTAGCGCGTCTGCCAATTCCGCCATATGCGCAGTGAACTGCCCATAATGAAGCAGGCGCCAACCCGTTGCGCAAGGCCAAATTCGCTGGCGATTTCCAGGTGCAACTACCCCACTTCCTGGAGCCCATAAAAAACCTTGCACTGGCAGGTGGGGCGAGAAGATTATTCGGCTACCGGGCGTCCGCTTCGTGCGGCGGCATCCCCTGCCGCCATAACCTCCTAGACGTAGCTGCGCCCGGTCTCTCCCCTCGCCCAGTCCAAACTGCCTGTCGCCTTGGCGGCGGTGGGTGAATCTACAGCTCCCAGCCCACGCGGTATTCGGTGCGGACGTAACGATTGGCCTCGGGAAGATTCGTAACCTTGAGATTGGCGGCATCCCAAGCGATCGGCCCATCCACCCGTTTGGCGACATTGCCCAGCAGGCACAGCTCGGTCAGGGGACCAGAGTACTCGAAACTCGCATTCGCGGGGCGTCCCTCTTTGATGGCCCGCACCCATTCCATTTCGTGGCTATCCTCCACTCGGGGCAGCGTCTTGGGAGGACGCTTGTATTCCAAGTGACGGCTCAGCGGCAGCAGTTTTGCCGACTCCGCGTAAACGCCGCACATGATCTGGCCTTTGCTGCCCTTGAAGATGGCGCCGCCTTCAGCAGGCCAGTTCAAGTCCGCGTCCATTTCCCCAGGGCGCGGCGGGCGCAGCCCTTCATACCAGGTTACCTTAACCGGCGGGAGCTTCTCACGCGCCGGGAAGCGGAAGGTGACAATCGAAGAGAGCGGATGCACCTCGGGGGTCAACCCGCAGCAGGTGGCTTCAATGCTGGCGGGAGCGCCTAGCTTCAGCGCCCAGTTCACGACATCCAAGGTGTGGGCGCCCCGGTCGCCCATCATGCCGCAGCCGAAGTCCAGCCATGACCGCCACACCGCGGGATGATAGGCCGGGTGATACGGTCGTTCCCGCGCCGGCCCCAGCCAGAGGTCCCAGTTTAATTTGTCCGGCAGAGGCGGTGTATCCTTGGGCCGTTCGCCCCACTTCGAGCTCCATTACGCATGGCCCCACGGATAGTAGGTCAAGCTGCACCACGCATCCACCTCACGCACCTCACCGATGGCCCCGTCCCAAACCCACTCGCAGACCGACCTCAAGCTGTCGGTCGAATGGCCCTGG
>PLZQ01000234.1 GCA_003152225.1 Limisphaerales bacterium
AGATGATCTATCGTTATTAGCTTGGCGGCAGCTTGGGGGAACCGTGGGGGAACCGTGGGGGAACCTACGGGTAAGCCAACTGATAGGCACCCACAAGCCACCCCAATGCGACCCCAAAGCCTGGGAAACGCGCTGGGCAAGCCAGAGACAAGCCAAGAGATAGGGAGATGCTCCGTTGGATTACCGCAGGTCTTCCCCTGAGTTTTCCTTCCAGTTGTGGGGTCGTTCAGGCCCTCCAACGCTTTCTTCGGAGCGCCTCGGCCTCACCAATACGGCACCGGATTAGACGCGCGGGAGCGTGTTTCGTTACGAGATTTCTGGCGTTTCCGATCAAAGATGGCTGTAGCATTGGGGAGTTTAGGCTTCGTTGCTTGGGCTGCGACATTTTCTGGAATGAGGGGGAAATGCCCTCTATCCTCGCGGGCGCGAATGTGAATTGATGACAGGCCACCACGACACCATGAGCGATTTCGTCCATATTGAGTTGTTGCCGCTGGGCAAGGTGTTGCGCGTGAAGCGCGGGACGCCCTTGCAGGACGTGCTATTTGCGCATGGCGTGGAGTTTCCGTGCGGTGGGCGCGGGCGATGCAAGGGATGCAAGATCAAGGTGCTGGCCGGGACACTGCCGATCACGGAGGAGGAGAAGCGGCGGCTGACGAACGGGGAACTGGCCGAGGGCTGGCGGTTGGCCTGTCGCGGGCGGGCGGAGAGCGATCTCAAAATCGAGCTGGCGCAATGGGAGGCAACGATTCTTACGGACGATACGGTATTCGCCTTCACGCCCGGGGAAGGGTTGGGCATTGCCGTTGATCTGGGCACGACCACCATAGTGGCGCAGCTCGTCGATTTGCGGACCGGGCATGTGCTCGCCGTTCGCGCGGCGCTGAATGCGCAGGCTAAACACGGCGCCGACATCATGAGCCGCGTGGAGTTTGCCGTCACCGGGCAAGGCCAGCCAACGTTGCAGAATCTGGTGTGCAAACAGATTGGCGCCCTGACGAAAGAGCTGCTGACAGCGGCCTGGGGGGTCTCGGGCGACGTAAAGAGTGTGGTGCTCGTGGGCAATACGGTGATGCACCATTTGTTCTGTGGCATCAGCCTGGAGCCGCTTTCGCACTATCCGTTTGAGCCGGTGTCGTCCGGGTTACAGGTGTTTGACGCAGCGGGGCTGGGGTGGAGTTTGCCGGGCAATCCGGCGGTGCGATTCCTGCCGTGCCTGGGGAGCTTTGTGGGCAGCGACATCTTGGCCGGGCTGCTGGCGACCAGGCTGCACGAGAGCGAACGGCTGGCGGCGCTGATTGATTTGGGGACAAACGGGGAGATTGTCGTGGGCAACCGGGAGCGCATGTTGTGCGCGTCCACAGCCGCGGGGCCGGCTTTCGAGGGCGCGCGCATTTCCATGGGCATGCGGGCGGCCACCGGCGCTATTTCTGAAGTGCGCGTGCGGGACGGCGGGCTGCTATGTCATGTGCTGGGCAATGGGGCACCGCGGGGGATTTGCGGCAGCGGATTGGTGGATGCCGTGGCAGCCGGGTTGGAGCTGGGCTGGATTTCATCGAAAGGCCGGCTCGCGAATGGAGATTCGCTCGCACTGGCGGGGCCGGTGTCGCTCAATCAATGGGACGTGCGGGAGCTGCAGTTGGCCAAGGGAGCGATTGCCGCGGGCCTGCGCATCCTGCTGGAGCAGTGGGGCGCGACGAAGGATGACCTCGCGCAGGTCTTCCTGGCTGGGGCCTTTGGCAATTACATCAATCAGAGCAGCGCGCGGCGCATCGGGCTGCTGGATCTCGCTGCGGAAACAGTACGACCGGCTGGTAACACCGCCTTGCTCGGCGCCAAGCTTGCGCTATTCAGCCTGGTGGGACACGACGGCGCCTATCCGGAAATACTGGCCAAGGTGAAGCATGTCTCGCTGAACGAAGACGCGCGCTTCCAGGAGACCTTTGTCGAGGAGATGGTTTTCCCCGAGAACCGAGCCTAGTGCCCGGCGGCTAAAACACAGTGAGGTAGCGCGGACTGCCGAGACTGCCTTACGGAGCCGGGACGGGAGTCGGGCTTGCGGCGACCGGCTTTGACGCGGGCCGCAGCGCCTCTCGCCGGGCATCCAGCGCGTCCAGTTGCTGGATCGCGGCTTCGATGGCGCGCCTCCGGCCTGCTTTCCTGGTCGAGAGGACCGACCCCGCGCGGTCACGTTGCTGCAAGTAGGTTGCGAGTGTCTGGGAGTAATCCTGCAGGAGCCCCACGAAGTCCTGATCCATGCGCCGCCGGAGCAACTGCAGCTCGCGCAGCGTGTTTTGGAGCGCCTGAGTTTGGCGTGCCGAGTCCCATTCGTGGATAATGGTCTGCAAGCTAATCTCGGCGCGCACGGGTAGCTCGTTGGTTCCGGTGCGGACTAGCACGGCAGCGTGGATCGTTTGGTTTAGTTTCTGCCAGCTCTCTTCCAGCGACCAGGGTTGCTGGATGTCCCGCCCCATGGCCTGTGCGACGGACAAGGCCCACCACTTCTCGACATCCAATGGGCGCTCGAAGTAAACATTAAAGGCGCGCAGGAAGGCAAATTGCCAATTGTAGTGCTGGGGCAACTGCGTCAGCATCGCCCGCAGGCACTCGCGGCCATCCGGCAACCGGAGTAGCTCGCCCACGAACAACTGGGCGCTGCCGCGGTAAAGATCGCCAGCATCGCCGGACAATGAGTCCTCGGTCGGCCAGCTCAGGTTTTCGAAGCT
Organism: Limisphaerales bacterium; assembly: GCA_003152225.1. Lineage (GTDB taxonomy): Bacteria > Verrucomicrobiota > Verrucomicrobiia > Limisphaerales > UBA8199 > PALSA-1440. Next base: position 2,727 of record PLZQ01000234.1, read on the forward strand.
CAAAGGCGGGCGCCCACGCAATTGCTTTTGGGCTTGCTCTCGGATACCCTCTTTGCGCGCGTTGATGACCGTGGTGCTGTAGCTAAGGCCGTTCGCGCTGGGGTGGGGCGGAGACAGGGTGAGGGCGACTTCACTGGAGGCCAGCAACAGTTGTGAGAGGCCTTCGACCACCCAGGTCGGCGTCTCTGCCGCGCGTGTCTGGGCCGTGCGGTTTGCCATCTCAAGGAGCAAGACCTGCACGATTACCCGCACATACCGGGATTGCTCCACGAGGTCAGGAAAGTCCACCCGGTATTGCCAGCAATCTTTGAATCGCTCCGAGGTGATCGTGATCGTGTCGCCGGGAGCCCGCGCGGGATAGAGCACCAGGTAAACGGCGCCGCTCCAGGTTGCGGGGGCGCCAAGTTCGCGCGCCAGTGCTTGTTTGATGCGCTCGCAGGACACGGTGGCCAGTGTCGGCTCCAACCTGACGAAGTCCTGGTTGGTTGCCAGTCCAAATACCGGAGGAGGAGGGGCGGAGGAACGTCGGGCGTAAACGACGAATTGTCCGGAATGGCTGTGCGCGGAGACGAGGTCAGAGCCCGCGAGCTGCGCGCCGGTGACGCCCGTGAAGACGCCCAGGAGGACGGTAACAGCTAGCACCTGCACCGCGCGGCGCCCCGGCCTCGCGGCGTCCAGTGCAGTGTGAGAAATATCCAAGCTAGGTCTTCTCCGTCGCCGCTTTGGCGGGTTTGGCTTGCGGCTTGCCCGCCGTCGTCTTGCTTTCGCCGCTCGAGGCAGGTTTGCTAGCGGTGGCGACGTCCTTCTTGGCGGCTTCTTTGTATTTCTCGCTGCGATAATCGGTGGCGTAAAAGCCGCTACCTTTGAATATCAGACCTCCACCCGCACTAATGACGTGTTTGACTTTGCCCTTGCCCCATCGCTTCCGGGGGCAAAGTTCCTTCAGACAGATGGTCAGTGGTCTGGCAGAAATCGGCTGAACCAGTTCAAATCGGTGTCCGCACTTCTCACAAACGTACTCGTAAGTCGGCATAGTCATTGTGTTAATAAGGAGCTAATGCCTTTGGGTCAAGGCGCATCGGGGCTGCGCGCGCCACCTGGGTGGGTCTGGCCAGCACCGCCGGATCCAGGGTGGCGGTGAACCGGATGCGCCCTTTCTCAGCCCCCCTCCGAGCCTGGGGGCCCACGCCTGGCGTAGGGCTGATGCCCCGGTGTTGTTGGCTTTATGTTACGATGGAATTTCGAAGGAATTCTACTATTTCCGCACCCTAAGGGCTTGGCTCCTGCGTGGTCGTTCGGAATCTGCGCGGCATGACGGCGGTATCATGCAACCGCGCTACCCTCCGATACAGCTCATGGAACGTGGCGGCGGCACAAAGTCCGGCTCGCCGATGTGATGGCGGGCCTCCTTTTGCCAAACCACGCTCTTGAGCCAGCCGGCGATTTCCTCATCCGCCGCGGTTCCACGCAGGCGAGAGCGCAAGTCGTGCTCGGTCACGCTAAACAAGCAGGTGCGGATTTTGCCATCCGCGGTCAGCCGGATGCGATTGCAGTGACCGCAGAACGGCTCGCTGACCGGGGCGATGATGCCGAGCTCGCCGCGCCCGCCCGGGAAGGCCCAGCGTTTGGCGGTCGAGGACGGGTTGTCGGCAGGAACCGGCTGCAGGTCGAACCGCGCCTGCAGGCGGGCGAGCACCTCACGCCCGGGCACGACTAACTCCTTGAGCCAGGCGCGCGCGGAGTCGAGCGGCATGAACTCGATGAAGCGCAGACACAGGCTGCGCTCGTGCGCGAAGTCGGCCAAGGCCTCGATTTCATGGTCGTTCAGGCCGCGGATGACTACGGCGTTGACTTTCACCGGGTGCAGGCCGAGCTCTTGGGCTAGGTTGATGCTGGCGAGGACCTCGTCCAGACCGTCTCGTCCCGTGATCTTTCTGAAGTTGTCGCGGGCGAGTGAATCCAAACTGAAGCTGACGCGGCGGAGGCCGGCGGCACGCAGCGCGCGCGCCTTTTGCGGGAATAGGAAACCGTTACTGGTCATCGCCAGGTCGGTGAGGCCGGGAATGCGCGCAATGCGCGAGACCAGATTCTCGACGTCGTGGCGCAGGAGCGGTTCACCACCGGTCAGCCGGACTTTTTGAATGCCGAGGCTGACGGCCAAGCGGATAAACCGTTCAATTTCCTCGAACGACAGGATGTGAGCGCGGGGGACCCATTGTTGCACAATGGGCGCCGGGTTGGGGAGGTGTGCCCAGTGGCCGCGATAGAAGTTGTGCGCTGCCTCCGTTTCAGGGAGGCAATAGAGGCAGCGAAAGTTGCAGCGATCCGTGATGCTCACCCGCAGGTCGCGCAGGACACGTCCCTGCGAGTCGATGAGCAGCCCGGCATCGGTCATTTGGCAGGCGGATTGGTCGCCGCGGGACTGTTAGTCAGGGGCGGGAGGACTTTAACGGAGCCGTCGGCGTTGACTTCGACGTTCAGATCGTAGGTGGGTTTTGGCGCCTTAACCTGTGACGCAGAGGGGCCTTGCATGAGTTTCTGCGCGCCTCGCTGTTCGGTGCTCGCGAAGAGGCCTTGGCGAATCCAGTCCAGTCGGCGAGCGACAGAAAGCTCCTCCTTCAACTTGGAGACTTGCGCGCGCAGGACCGCCAGGTCGTTGAACTGCCGCTCGAGTTCGGCTTTCTCGGCCATGAGCCGCTTGAGCTCCTTTTCGAGGAATCCCTTCTCGCCCTCGGACGTGGCCAGCTTCCGTTTCGTATCTTCAATTTGCACGGTCAAATTGGTGATAGCGGTGCTGAGATTGACGGCTTGCTTGTCGAGCGCCTGGTTCTGCGCCTCCAGTGCGGCGATCTTGGTGTCACGCCTGGCGGTCTCCTCCTGGCTGGCCTTGAGCGCGGCTTCAGTCTTGGTGAGCGTGTTGGAGACCTGGAAGAGGTTGACCGAGACCTTCGAGTAGTTGCCCGTCAGCTCGTCGAATTCTCGCTTGCGCTGGTCCCGGTCGCGTTCCAGCTCGGCATTGACTTGCTTTTGCCGGTCGAGTTGCTCGCTCGTCTGCGTCAGACGTTCGGTCGTCTGCACCAGGTTGTTAGATAACGCGTCACTCTTTACTGTGAGGTCGCGTTGCTGGGTTGTCGCCTGTTGTTTAATGGCGATCAGCGCAATCGCGAGACCCACGCACACTAAGACGAGTATTAATGCAATAACCCCAATTCGGCTTTTCATAATACGGTCTAAAATGCCGGAAGCGGCCAGTTTTGGCAAGCGCCCTTCCAAGGGGTGTCAACGGGGGGGTATCCGGCGGCGGTCGGCACCTTGAATAATCGGCCATGTCTTCTACATTGTAGCCATGAAGTTACCGCACGAGGTCCCCGTGATGACGCTGCCCAACGCCACCCTGTTCCCGCAGGCGTTCCTGCCGCTTTTTATCTTCGAGCCGCGTTATCGCCAGATGCTTGCGGACGCGTTGCACTCCGACCGGATGTTCTCGGTGGCAATGCAAAGACCCGGCAGCACACGCGAGACACCGTCACCCGTGGCCGGACTGGGGTTGATTCGGGTTTCGGTGGGCCATCGCAACGGCACGTCGCATCTGGTTCTGCAAGGCCTGGCGCGCGTGGAACTGGCGGAGACCGTCCGCTATAAGCCATATCGGATCCAGCGCATCCGTCCACTGAAGACTCCGCCGTGCGACAACGTCACCGTGGACGCACTGATCGCCAAAGTGCGCGACCTGCTGGCCGAGCGAAGCGACCTTGGGTTGACGCTTCCCTTTCCGGTGATGGCGCCCGGCAAATCCGAGAGCGACCCGGCGCCCCCCTCGTTTTCGCCGAAGGAAGTTATGCAATACCTGGACTCGATCACAGATCCTGAACAGGTCGTGGATCTGGTTTCGTGTGCGGTACTGCCGGGCGGAGTTGAGCGGCAGGCCATTTTGGAGACGGTGGATGTGGAGGCCCGTTTGCGGCGGCTCATACATTTTTTGCTGGCCGAGCTCCGGCTCAGGCGCAAAGGTAATGGACCATGAAAGATCCAAAAGCCTCCGACAATGTTACCGTGAGCGGGAATCCCGGGGAAATGAGGTCCGCGCTCTTCGCGCATCTGGTGATGCAGCAATCCAGCATGGCCATGATGCTGATGGGGAAGACGGCGCATCCCGAAACCGGCCAAGTCGTCCGCGATCTGGACGCCGCCAAGCTCTTTATCGATCTATTGGAGATGCTCGAATTCAAGACCAAAGGAAATCTCGACCCGGAGGAGGCCGCCCTGTTGAAGCAGAGCTTAATGTCGTTGCGGATGGCCTTTGTGGAAGCGGTGGATGCCTCCCCTCCGCCGCCGGCTGAGTCCCGGCCGGAAAAGGGATCGCCTCCGTCTGGAGGGGCCCCAAACGCCAAACCGAACGACGCCGCGGTGCCGCCCTCGCCTTCCCCCGGCGAGGAGGAACACCACAAAAAGTTCACCAAGAAGTATTGAGCCGCTTCCGGCAAACGGCGACCCGAGCCGGGGAGACGCCTTGGCGGGCGTGCCGGGTTTCCTTCGGCGGTGAATTATGCTGCTAATTTTGCATGACAGAGCGGGAAAAACGTGGTAGAGGATTGAATGGAAGGGTCTGACGACCGGTTAAATGCAGAGAAGTACTATTTCGCCGGGCGGAAACGGAAGAAATGAGAAAACGCATAAAAGACGAGTTCACGCATCTGTCGGTTTCACGGCAGCGGAAATATCAATTGCGAATGAAGCGCGACCGGCGGTGCACTGAGTGCGGCGAGCCCGCGGTACAGGGTTCGCGCTGCCTCAAGCACCTGGTCAAAGCGCGCGAGCGGCAGCGCAAGAAACGAGGCCTGAAGCGCCGTTACCACGGCACGCTGAGCTACCGGTTGGAAGCTGCGGCCCGCAAGCAGCGGCGGGGGTCTTCCCGCCGCGCGCTCCCCGTAGCTGCATAGCCCGACCAAAGCAGGGCCAGACAACCGCCCGGACGGTGTGGCCGCGTCGCGCCGTTAAGCCAAGGCGGAGGGGTCGATGAACCGCGTTCGGGCTCGGCGGTCTTTCCCGCGCCAAGGTGTGTTGAAGGGCCGCCGGGATTAAAAGATTTCATTCCGCACGCGGTCGTCAACAGCCGGAATGAAAAATTCTAAATGAGCTTGCCATCGCCGGAGGGGGTCGCCATATTGTGGGACCAATATAGGAAACTTTATGGCTGACGTTGCAAACAAATATCCTGAAAATGTTCCGGGCAAGTATTTTGTCGATAACCAATGTATAGATTGTGACCTGTGCCGCGAGACTGCGCCGGACAATTTCAAGCGCAATGAAGACGGCGGTTATTCGTACGTCTTCAAACAGCCGGCATCGCCAGAGGAAGAAGCGCGTTGCAAGGAAGCCAAGGAAGGCTGCCCGGTCGAGGCCATTGGCGACAACGGGGCGTAGCCAGTCACCTCTTTCCATAGCGCCCGTGCCCAGAGGCTGCGGGCTTTTTGTTGAGCGCCCCGCAGTCGGTGGTAGCCTCGGGCTATGGTGCGCCATCAGGTGCGCCGCCCACTCGGTTGGCCGAGCGGGCGCTCTGCCGTTGCGGCCATCTTCTTAGCGCTTACGCTCGGCTCAAGCATGCCGAAATTGAGCGGGATCGCGTTGGGGATCAGCAAAGGAGCCGGAGCCGCCTTAGGTGTTATGCTGCGCGGGAGGACTTACCGAGGTATCTTTGTTTGAGGCGTATCCTGGCCGCGCGACGGCAGATGCCGCTTCGTACGCGACGCAGAGAAGGCAACACCCCGACGTCGGGAACGCCGCCGCCTATCGGGATTTCGGAATCCGCTTACTTCTTCGCCTTAGCGGCGGGCAAGGAAGTGGCGGGAGCAATCGCGGGGACGCCGGTGGCCGCAGTAGGCTTGAGGTTATACTTGACCAGGATCGGAGCGAAGTCCGGATGGGTTCGTCCGTATTCGGTGAGCTTGACGACGAAATCGTTCATTAGCGGAGCGCTCACTCTCTGGTAATCGGCCACCATTTGCGCGGCTTGCGGCCGAATGCCGGCCAGATCTTTGCTTGTGGTTTTCCATTGCCGCAGCAAGTAAATGTTAAAGGTGCCGCTGATCACGATGACGAGAATCAACGTTGACGTGATCAGATGACGCAAGGCGTCGCACTGCGCCTGGAGGTCATTATCGCTGGTTTGAATGGGTGTCTTATTGTCAAGGGTCTCCATAATCGCCTACTTGGTTGTGGGTTTGGTGGTGGCAGGGAGGTTGGATTTGCCCGGTTTCAAGCCGACGGATTCGAGAATTGGGTCAATGGCCTGGTTCTTCTTGCTGTACTCCATCACATCGTTGGCTAGCGCATTGATCGTCGCGCGGTTGTTATTGATCATGGTCGCCTGGACCTGGAGCATGCGCAGTTCGCGGGCGTTGGAAACGTAACGCCAACAGAGTCCCACCGAAAGCAGGGCGCTAATCGTCAGGACCGCGAGCAGAACCGTGGTCATTGGATTGTTTTTCATATCAATGGGGGAAAACTGTAGCGGTTCCATCACCGTTGTCCAATAAGTTTTTCGCCTCAAAACTGGCTTGATCTTGGCGGCCAAAACCAGCAATGTCCGGGCTCTTGGAAGGCCGACTAGGGCCGAAGCGCTGAAACGTTATTGATTTCAGCCAAAGCTGATAGCATGAAACAACTAGAGATCGGGATAATCTGACTGCGTGGCTAAGGAAGAACCAATTGAGCTGTCCGGCACAGTGACGCAAGTGCTGCCGGGCACGATGTTCCGCGTGGCCTTGCCGAACGGCCATGAAGTGCTTGCCCATATATCAGGCAAAATGCGCAAGAACTTCATCCGTATCAGCGTCGGGGACAAAGTGAACGTTGAAATGTCACCTTACGACCTGGGCAAGGCGCGGATTACCTTCCGGCAAACCTAATAGCCATGCGCATTCACTTCCTCGGCGCTAACCGCACGACGACCGGATCGATGTATCTCTGTGAGGTTAATGGACAGCGGCTGCTGCTGGAGTGCGGCCTGTTTCAAGGCCGGCGTGGCGAATCCATCGAGCGCAACCGCAACTTTCCTTTCGACCCGAAGGGTATTGACGCAGTGGTGCTGAGCCACGCGCACATCGACCACTGTGGCAACCTGCCGAACCTTTGCCGCCAGGGTTTTGAGGGAAACATCTACTGCACCTTTGCCACCCGCGACCTGGCCAGCATCATGCTCGAGGATTCCGCCGAGATCCAGCGGGACGACGCCGCGTTCGTATCTAAGAAGCGCGCCAAGCGAGGTCTCCCGCCCGTCGAACCGCTTTACACTGCCCGGGACGCCGACAAGGTGGTGGGTCAATTTGTCGGCATCAACTACGACCGGTCGTTCCCGGTGACCGACGGCGTTGCGGTGACTTTCCGCGACGCGGGCCATATCCTGGGGGCGGCCCAGGTGGTCTTCGATATCCGCGAGAACGGGCGCAAGTTCCGTTTTCTGTTCAGCGGCGATATTGGGCGCGGTAATGACGACATCCTGCGCGATCCGCAGCCGGTGGAGAATGTGGATTACCTCCAGGTGAAGAGCACGTACGGCGCACGGGAGCACTCGCCGAAAGCTAGTGCGGACGCCGAGGTGGGCCGGATGGTTCGCGAAACCCTGGAGCGCAAGGGCAAGGTCATTATCCCTTCGTTCTCGGTCGGGCGGACGCAGCAGATCGTCTATACCCTCCATCAGTTGACGCTTGCGGGTGAGTTGCCCCGGGTGCCCATATTCGTGGACAGCCCGCTCAGCGTGAACGCGACGGAAGTCTATCGGCTGCACCCCGAATGCTTCAACGAGGCCATTTACAAGTTCCTACGCGAGAAGGAGAACCCCTTCGGGATGGAGAACCTCACCTATATCCGCGAGGTGGCCCACTCGATGAAGCTGAACGACCTTAAAGACCCGGCGATTATCATCAGTGCCTCGGGCATGGTGGAAGCCGGCCGTATTCGACATCACCTGGCGAACCACATCGGGAATCCGGCGAACCTGATCCTGTTTGTCGGTTACTGCGCCGAACACACCCTGGGCGCGCAGATTATGTCCGGGCAGAACCCGGTGAACATCTTCGGCGAGCCCCATGAAGTGCGGGCCCGGGTTGCCTCGCTCGACTCCTTTTCCGGCCACGCGGATAAGAACGAACTGCGGCGCTATGTGGCGGCCATTACCGGCGACATCGAGCGGATCGCGGTCGTCCACGGCGAGGAAGCACAGGCCCTTGCATTTGGCGAGACGTTGCGGGAGATGAAACCGAAAGCGCAAGTCATTGTGCCGGAATACGGGCAAGTGTTGGAAATCTGACTGGACTGACGTGGGCGCTTTCCGCTAGGCGATCGGTGTTTCCTTCAGGCCGATTTACAGGGGTTTGCCCTCTGCTTCTTGTCCCGCTTTAGGCCACGGCTCGGCCGATTGCACATGAATTGAGCAGGCACTTTGTCGAGTGATTAGTATGGGCGGTATTTGGGCTGTCGCCCGGTTGGCCTGGGATTTGCTTTAGTCCCATTCGATGTGCCGCATGAAAGCTAGCCGCAGTTCACAGACTCGTTCCGCATTTACCCTCACCGAATTGATGATCGTCGTTTCGATCATCGGCTTGCTGGCCTCCCTGGCCATGCCTAACCTCGCCCGAGCGCGCGATACCACACGGCTGAACATGATCTACAGCAATTTGCGCGCGCTGGACTCAGCCAAGGATCAGTGGGCGCTGGACAATAATAAGGCGAACGGCACCTCGGTGGACGATATCAGTGTGTTGAGCAAGTATCTCCGATGGGGCAACCTGCGCGACGTCCTTAATGAAACCTACGTGCCCAACGTCATAGGCACCCCGCCTCAAGCCGCGCTGCCCCCTGGGGTGAGCTTGAGGCCGTTCGGCCCGGGCGCAACGATTCCAGCGCCTTAGTTCAGAGCTTAAGCTCTTCTCGCAGCGTCGCCAGCAGCAAAGCTGCGCAACTGGGGGCGCTGTAGAATTCCTTTTCCTCGATCAGCGCCCGAACGCCGCGCTCGTACAGGATGAGATCCACGCCCGCCTCACGTTGTGTCTCGCTGGCGACGGCCGGCCTGGCGTTGGCGGCGAAAAAACACCACATGCGATTGGTAAATCGCGCAACGGATGGGGACAAGGCTCCCAGCAGCTTGAACGTGGGCGCTTCATATCCCGTTTCCTCCAAGAGTTCCCGGCGCGCGGCCTCTTCCGGCGTCTCGCCCGGGTCCACGTGCCCGGCAGGTAACTCGAGCGTGACCCCGGCCGCGGCCACCCGGAACTGGCGCACCAGCAAGAGTTGGTGCTGCGGGGTAACGGCCACTACGACCACAAAGTCCGGTCCTTGAATGACGTAGTGAGGCTGGCCTCCGCCTGGCGCGGGTGCGGCCAGAACCTGGAACCAGGGCGTGGCAAAGACAGTCTTCCGGTCTTGCGGCTGCTTATTCATGATAATGAGACGTGGTTCAGTCGCTGAACTGGGCGCGGTTCCGCTCGATAAACGACTGGGCTTGCCGCAGCGACTCAGGCGTGCCGATGTCAAGGAAAGGCGCCTCGACCGCGCACACTTTGAGCAAGGAGCCTTGTGCGATCAACTGTGGGAAGACCTCTTGCTCGAAGCTCAGCGGCAGCGTCGCAGGAAACTGGCGGACCAGCGAGTCTCGCAATAAGTAGGCTCCGGCGTTAATGACTCCCTTGCCGGGCCGTTTCTCGGCGAAGCCCCGCAACTCACCGGTTGGGCCGACGGCCAGTGTGCCGTAACGCGAGGCATCCGCCATCTCGCACCCGATGATGGCCCCGGCGACACCGGGATTGCTTAACTCAGCGGCGGCCAGGGCGAGGTTAGCGAACACTAGGGAATCGCCGTTCACCGCCAACCAGGCCTCGGGGGTTTCACCGGAAAGGCGCGCGGCGTTCAGGAAGCCGCCACCAGTTCCCAACGGCCGGTTCTCCGGGATGCAACGGGTGGCAATGCCCGGCACCGGCTGGGGCCGAAAATGCGACTCGACCACTCCCGCCAGGTAGCCCGTGGAGAGAATGGCGGTGCGAATGCCCTGCCGGGCCAGCCACCGCACTACCCATTCGAGAAACGGCTTGCCCGCCACCGCTACCATCGGCTTGGGGATGCCGGGCAGCAGATGAGCCACCCTGGTTCCGAACCCGCCCGCCAGCACTACCGCCACCACCTGGCTCAGCTTCAGGTCCATTCCGTCGCTCAGACGTTGGAATAGAGGCTGTTTCGCAGGATCGTGAAGCCTTTGATCAGTTCCTCAATCCCCCGGTCGAGGTTCCACTCCGGTTTGAATCCCGTCCCGGCAATGCGCGCGTTGGAGACAATGTAGTCCCGCTTGTCCGGGTCCTCGCCGATGGGCGCTTCGAGGAAGACGAACTTCGGCAGGTGCTTCTGGATCACGGCACAGAGCTCCAGCTTGGAGAGATTCGCGTCGTCCAACCCGACATTGTAGGGCTTGCCCTTCATGCTGGCAAACTGATTGAGACCATGAACAAATACACGCGCCACATCGCGCACGTGGATGTAGTTACGCTTAAAGTGCGCTTCGAAAATGACGACAGCCCGGTCAGTCACAGCCCGATGCACAAAGTCGTTGACCAGGAGGTCAATCCGCATCCGCGGCGACACCCCGAAAACCGTCGCCAGGCGGAAACTGATGCTGTTTTCGCGCTGCAGGATTTGTTCTTCCGCCTGCACTTTCGTCACACCGTAGAGCGAGATGGGCCGGAGCGGCGTTTCCTCGGTGCAGTGCTTGCCCTTTTCGCCGACGCCGTAGCCGCTATTGGTCACCGGCATGATAATGCGCTGGGTGGGGGAAGCGATCCGGCACAGCATGGCCACGGCCTCGAAGTTGGTGGTCCGGGCGGCCACCGGGTCGCGGTCGCACAAGGGCGCCCCAACCAGGGCGGCCAGTGGAATGATCACGTCCGCCTTGGCCACCAACTGCTTCATCAGGGCCTCGTTCCGGCAATCACCCCGCACCACTTGGAACGTCGCGTAATGGCAGCAGTCGGCGAGCGTGTTCTGCCGGAAAAGGAAGTTGTCCACCACCGTCACCTCGTGGCCAAGTCCCAGTAATGTGGGAGTCAGCACCGATCCGAGATAGCCCGCGCCGCCTGTAATCAGAATCTTCATAGCTAAAAGAGTCAATAGGTAATGGAATTCACAATTCCTTGGCAACGAGATTCGAGATTTCCTCTCCGATCGCCAGCGAGGCCGTGGCTGCCGGGCTGGGCGCGTTGAGCACATGCAGCGCCCGGGGGCGGTTCAACAGGCAGAAGTCCTGGAGCAGGCTGCCGTCGGGGGACATAGCCTGGGCGCGCACGCCGGCGCCGCCGGGCGCGAGGTCCGACTCGCGCAGTTCTGGCACCAGCCTTTGCAGGGATTCGCAGAACAGCCGTCGGCTGAAAGACCGCCGCAACTCGTTCCAGCTCATGCGCTTGTGCTTCGCCAGGAAGCGCCACAGACCGGAAAAGGTCAACGCATCCCAAAGGTCAGCCACCTTGAGGTCGGTCTTGCGGTATCCCTCGCGAGCGAAGGCCAGCACCGCGTTGGGACCCGCTTCGATGCCGCCATGAACCAGGCGCGTGAAATGGACGCCGAGGAACGGAAACTGAGGATCGGGTACAGGGTAGATCAGGTTGCGCACCAAGTACTGGCGCTCGGGCTTGATCCCGTAGTATTCGCCCCGGAACGGCACGATGCGTACCTCACGTTTCTCGCCCGCGAGCATGCTCAACCGGTCGCAATGCAGACCGGCACAGTTGATCACGTAATCCGCCGTATGGTCGCCGGCGGTGCTCCCAACCCGCCATTCGCCGTTCCGAAGCTGAAGCGCCGTCACCTTTGCCCCCAGCACGACAGATCCCCCTTTGGCGGTGATCTCCTGCTGCAGCGCCTCGGATACTTTGGCATAGTCAACGATCCCTTCCTGGGGCACGCGCAGGGCTTCCAGGCCGCCCACGTGCGGCTCGATCTCGCGCATCTGCTCGCGGTTAAGCAGGCGCAACCCTTCCAAGCCGTTTTGGGTGCCGCGTTCTTGGAGGCTACGCAGGCGGGGCACCTCGGATTCGTCCACGGCAACGACCAGTTTGCCGCAGATTTCGTGGGGCACAGCGTGTTGCTGGCAGAAAGCTACCATCTCCCGAATGCCGGACACCGCCAGCCGTGCCTTCAGCGAGCCGGGCTTGTAATAGAGCCCGGAGTGCAGCACACCGCTGTTGTGGCCGCTTTGATGGGCGCAGACCTTATCTTCCTTCTCCAGCACGGTAACGCGCGCGGAAGGACAGCGTAGCGGCAGTTTGTAAGCTGTGGCCAGGCCGACCANNCGAAGCGCTTCAGGAAGTCCTGGTAGGCGAGGCGAACGCCGGCTTCCAGCTCCACCTGCGGACGCCAGCCCAGGGCGAACAGGCGCGAGCTATCCATCAGCTTGCGCGGGGTGCCATCCGGCTTGGCTTTGTCCCAGACGATTTGCCCGGCAAAGCCGATGACCCGCTTGATGGTCTCGGTCAATTCGCGCACGGTCACTTCGCTGGCGGAGCCGACGTTGATGAGCTGCTCCTCGCTGTAATTCTCCAGCAGAAAGACGCAAGCCCGGGCGAGGTCATCCGAATAGAGGAACTCGCGCAAAGGTGAACCCGTGCCCCAGCAGGTGACCGCGGGCGCGTTGGCGGCCTTGGCTTCATGGAACTTGCGGATGAGCGCGGGCAGCACGTGCGAGCTCTGCAGGTCATAATTGTCATTCGGCCCGTACATATTGGTCGGCATGGCGCTGATGAAATCGCAGCCGTACTGGCGCCGATAGGCCTGGCACATCTTGATACCGGCGATCTTGGCCACGGCATACCATTCGTTGGTCGGTTCGAGCGGGCCGGTGAGTAGGTATTCTTCCTTGAGCGGTTGCGGCGCCAGCCGCGGATAGATGCAGGAGCTGCCCAGGAACAGCAGCTTGCGCACGCCGGCCTGGTAAGCGCCGTGGATGAGATTATTCTGGATTTGGAGATTCTGGAAGAGAAACTCCGCCGGATGGCGGTCATTCGCCAGGATGCCACCCACTTTGGCCGCGGCGTCGATGACGTATTTGGGCCTCTCCTGCTCGTAGAACGCCCGGACTGCCGTCCCGTCCAGCAGGTCTAATTCGGTGTGAGTGCGGCCGATCAGGCGGGTGAAACCGCGCCGTTGCAGCTCGCGCCAGATCGCGCTGCCGACCAGTCCGCGGTGCCCCGCCACATAAATCCGAGCCTCTCGGGCAATGTCCATGCCCCAAGGCATAAACCAACGCTGGACCGGAAACAAGCGTTGACCGCCGCCAGAGTACGCTATATTGGGGCGACCACTCACCATGAAAAAAGTCGTGAGCATTGAACGCAAGCCTTCCGCCCACTGGGTGGGTGACGGTTTCCCAGTCCGAACCGTATTCTCCTTCGATACGTTGGGCTATCGCATCAGCCCGTTCCTGCTGCTCGACTACGCCGGCCCGGCGGAGTTCGTCCCGGCCAATGATCCGCGGGGGGTGGACGAGCATCCGCACCGGGGTTTTGAGACCGTCACGGTTGTCTATCAGGGCGAGTTGGAGCATCGAGACTCCGCCGGCAACCACGGCAAGATTGGTCCTGGGGACGTGCAATGGATGACGGCGGCCTCGGGTGTAATCCACGAGGAGAAGCATTCCCGCGAGTTCACGCGCCTCGGAGGCACGTTGGAGATGGTGCAGCTCTGGGTAAACCTGCCGGCTGAATTCAAGATGGGCCCGCCCGCCTATCAGACGATCCTGGACCGCCAGATTCCGACGGTCAGCCTGCCGGATGACGCGGGCACTCTGCGGTTGATTGCGGGAGAATTCGAGGGAGTGAAAGGACCCGCCCAGACCTTCACGCCTGTCAACCTCTGGGAGCTTCGGCTCAAGACCTACCACCGGGCGGAATTGATGCTGCCCCCAGGGTTCACCACTGCCGTATTTGTGCTGCGCGGCGAGATAGCCCTGGCCGACTCCGAAAGGGCAGGAGAGGCGGACCTCGCGCTGCTCACGCGCGAGGGCGAGCGGCTGCACATCGAAGCCCGCGAGGACGCCACTCTCCTGATCCTCAACGGGGCGGCGATCGACGAACCCGTGGCTGCTTACGGCCCGTTCGTCATGAACAGCAAGTTGGAAATCACGAGGGCTATCGAAGACTATCACAGTGGCCGCTTGGGCCGGCTGGCGGCGTGACAGCGACAACTAAGGCCCGCCGCGGAGCCGGAAGAACCGCAGGGCGCTGCCGGTGGGAACATCGGGCCCTTGATCCTCAGCCAGCTTGTCACTGGGGTTTTGGCCACTATACTCGATAGATGGACGATGCGTTTGAGTTGCTTGATCCGCGCAACGCACAGGCGTTCCTGAAGCAATTCAGCGCCGAGGCCCGGCGCAAAGGCGAAGCGTGCTTTCGCCGCGGCGCCGTGCAGGACGTGGTTCCCGAAGAACCGGGGGTCGCGTATTCAGCCGTGGTCAAGGACGGCGACCACTACGAGGTGGACTTGGAATACGATCCAGCCGAAGGCTGGTCGGGCAGTTGCTCCTGTCCGCTGGGGTCTGATTGTGAACATATTGTTGCGGCGATGCGCGCGTTACTGGCGGAGCACAGCAGGGCGGCGGTGCGCAGTTTGAGCACGGGCGGCCCGTCCGCCTCGGCCTCCCTGGCTGCCGCCAGGAGCAGGCCGGCTGCGTCAGACGCCGGCGAGTTAGTCCGCCGCCTGTTGGCCGCGCGGAAACGACCGCTGAAGGCGGAGGAGAAGAAGTTCCTGGGAAAGGTCCGCACGGTCTATGAGCGCTGCTGCCAGGCCGGTCGCATCACCCATTGGGATTTCGAAGAAATGGGTTTGCGGCTGGGCGGCTATGGCTGGGACGCGCTGCAAATCTGGCCGACATTGCCGGAAAATGACTACCTGTTCTGGCTCTACGTCGCGAATGCCGCGCAGCAACGCCAGGTGCAGATCCCCGAGTTCATGCAGCCAATCACCGACCTGAGCGCCATCCAGAACCGATTGGCGCGCTGGGAACGCGAGCGCCAGATCCAGAGATGGAAGGAGAAGCTGGGCAGTTTGCACCTCCCTTCCGCGCCGCCGGCCGACGGTCAGGCGCTCACCGACCTCCGCGTGTTAGTTGAGGAGAAAGAGATTTGTCTGCAGTGGCTCCGTCCCGGGCAAACGACTTTTGACACAATCAAACACGCGCAGCTTCGTCAATTCGCCGCAAATTACTAAGAGGGCAGGATGCCGCTCACCTCCGAAGCGGAGTTGATCTGGCAATTCTTCTCACAGCGCGTTTCCTTCGGCATGGCGGTCCAAATGCCCTACCGGGACCTCGAGACATCCCGGCTGCTTGCCCGGCTCCTGCGCATAGGCCAGCTCGATAGCCGCCTCGTCAACCGCGAAGGGCAACCGCTCGCGCGCCCCACCGAAGCGTTGCGCTGGGTGTTGACTCCCGCCACCGGCGAAGAAGACGATTACCGCTTGCGTCTGGTGCAGGCCGACGGGACCCCGCCTCCTCCTATTCTTTGCATCCTGCCGACCCATCCCGCGCTCTATCTCACCGCCAACGCGGTCTTCGCCGGCCCGGCGCCTTACGAACGCGTGCTGGACCCCCGCCAGGAAACCCGAATCCCCGCGCCCGTCATCGAAAGGGCTCACGGCGTGGCCTTCCTGCGGTCATTGGGCGCGGAACTGCCGCCCCGCATTCGCGAGCGCGTCCGCACGCTCCCCTACCAGGTCACCATCCAGTGCGACTTGCGGCCAAGTTTTCCCGGCAGCACCACCGAGGATTGTCTGCTTAGCGTCGTGGCGGAGGCCTCGGATGGCCACCGGCAGTCGTGGATGGGGTACAACTGGCTTCAGGAAAAGCCCAAGGGCGGTCGCAACATGCGCCAGGATGAAAACCAGATCATCGTCTATGACTCGACTGCGCTTGAATCAGTGGCGGCCCTGCTCGAACCACTGAATCTGAAACCCTCCTCCGTTGGCGGGGGCCTGGCCGTCCGCGTAACGAAGAAGTTCCCGGAACTCTTCGCTGCGTGGCTCAAGAGCGTGCCACCGCATATCACCGTCAAATTGGGAGGCGACCTGGCGTCCTTCACCACGGCCGCCGTCGCCGGCCGTGTGAAGCTCGACGTCACCGAAGCAGACATTGATTGGTTCGACCTGCGCGTCGTGCTAGACGTGTCCGACACCACGTTGACGCCGCAGGAAATCAAACTGCTGCTCAACGCCAAAGGCGCTTATGTGCGGCTCGAGGGCAAAGGCTGGCGCCGGCTCGAATACGACCTTAGCACAGACGAAAACGAACGGCTCGCGCGGCTGGGCCTGAGCCCACGCGAACTCTCCGCCGCACCGCAGCGCCTCCACGCCCTGCAGCTCGCCGACGAGGCGGCCAGGAAATTCCTGCCCGAGCAACAAGTCGAGCAAATCCAGCGCCGCGCCGGCGAAATCAAGGCCCGCGTGGCGCCCGACCTGCCGGCGGGTGTGACCGCGCAGCTTCGTCCTTACCAGCTTGAAGGATTCCATTTCCTGGCCTACCTCTCCACCAACCGCTTTGGCGGCATCCTCGCCGACGACATGGG
>PLZQ01000313.1:0-2414 GCA_003152225.1 Limisphaerales bacterium
CAAAAACTTTCGTAACACCCTCTTTAAGCTGTTCCAGTCCGCCAGTGCGGGCACGGGCAACTTCACTTCCGTAAGGATTCTGCCCAGCGGCGTTGGCAGCTTCAACCCGGCGACCGGGGAGTTGAGCATTCCGCCGGCGATCAACGCACCTCACGTTTCCGGTGGCAATCTGATTCTGACCGGCACCGGCGGCACTGCGGGCGGCACTTACTCCTGGCTCACGTCCACCAATGTTGCCGCGCCGCTCGCAAACTGGACGACGGACACCACGGGTGTCTTCGATGGCAGCGGTGGTTTCTCCAACGCGTTTCCAATTAACCCCAGCGTGCCGGCACGGTTCTTCCAACTGCGCACTCCATAGCTTTCGCGAGTGGGTGGGTTTCGGTAGGCGAGGGGCGACTTTTCGAAGTCGCCCCTCTTTTATACGGGGTCGGACCGTGGCCACTTTATGCCACGTGAGCGTCAATGGCGTTGGAGGTAAGGCTAACGCCAGATCATGAAAGCTCGACAGCCAATCCTGCAGCAGCGACCCCCGTCAGCCCTCCGAAAGTGTGGTCGGGCGTTTACGCTCGTTGAGCTCTTGGTCGTTATCGCCATCATCGCCATCCTTGCCGCGCTGCTCTTGCCGGCTTTGGCGAAGGTAAAGGCCAAGGGCAAGCAAATTGCCTGTCTGAACAATCTCCATCAGTGCGGCATCGCTACGATCATGTGGAGCTTGAATGAGGGGGATAAAGCTGACCCGAGGCTAACGACTACGTCGTCCGCCTTCGTGAAAGTCCAACGGTAGAGCAGTGCGTTGCGTGTGCTCGCGGCTCAAGGCACTTCGCGCACCATGTCATGGCCGCCGAAGGGGTTGGGCACCCGCACGGTGCATTCAGGGTCCTCGCACCACTCGCCGTCCACGATGAAAAGGTAACTATGCTTGCCTTGTGGCAGCTTCAGGGCGGTCGTCCAGACGCCGTCCTGGCCTTTTTCCATTACCACGGCTCCTTGCTGCCATTCTGTGAAATCACCCACCAGCATCACGCTCGTCGCCGCTGGCGCAACGTAGCGGAAGGTCTGCATTTTTGGTTTCTTAGATCGTCTGCTCACTGGTCGTTGTCCTTTCCAGGATCCGGATACGCCTTTCACGGCGGCGTATTCCGCCGGCCGACGCTTGCCGCCCTTTGTTTTTGAGCCCCGGGTCGGTTCGACACGGTATTGGCCTCAATTCTCTTGCGTCTTCCGCACTTTCGCTCCGCTCCGTTCGGGCGTCAACAGGAAAGTCCGCGCCGGCGGCTGGGCGGGTGGCGGGTGCCGCTCGAACGAACAATTATGCTCGGCGCCCCGTCGTCACTGACCCGTCACACACAGAGGGAGGCGGCGCGGAACGCTTATAAAGTCCCCAGGAGATTATAAGTGCAGGAAGGTGGCAAATGGTGTTTGCTTCTGGCGAGTCAATGAAACACAACCCACAACCACAATCGCAGTCCGGACGGAATCACGCGGTGGTTTCGTGCTTGCTCGGCAGGTGCTTTAGAGCTTTAATGGCGGCAATAACTTAGCGAGGACCTATGGAATCTCTAGTCTATGCTGTCTGTTTTGGGGTTGGACTCCTGTTTGCCGTAGTCAGCGCGTTCCTGGGTCATCTGTTCGGCGGACATGATGTGCCTTCGGATATAGGCACGGGGGGGCATGCCGAGGCTGGCTTCCAGGATACGGGCATGCCTGGCCTCTCGCCGTTCAGCCCGACCACCATTACGGCCTTCCTCACCGCGTTCGGCGGCCTGGGGTTGGTTTTCTCGAAGATTGAAGCCACGCGGAGCCCCTGGATCAGCGCTCCCTTGGCATTGCTAGGCGCTTTGATCATCGCCGCCGGGGTGGTTTGGCTGTTCGGGACGGTCTTTCACAAGGTGGATAGTTCCAGCGAGTCGCGCGTAGCGACGTTAGTAGGGATGCCGGCGACCGTGATCACCCCCATCCCGGCTAATGGAGTAGGGGAGATCGCTTACGTGCAATCGGGCTCTCGCTACAGTGCGCCGGCGCGGGATGAGCGCGGTGCCCCGGTCGCCAATGGCCAAACCGTAAAGATCGTCCGCATCGTCGGCACTCAGTTTTACGTGGCGCCCATTTGATTCTACCGCAGAGCAATCACCCTTAACCCCAACATCTATGCCAAACTATGCTATCCTGCTCGCACAAGCGAATCTAGGCGGCCTGGGAACTCGCATCGCCATTGTAACCGTCGGCGTGGTCATCGTCGTCGTGATCTTCGCGGCGATCTGGGCCAGCCGCTACATCAAGGTTGGCCCCAACGAGGTCCTCGTCGTCTCCGGTCGCCCGCATCGCTACACGGACCCCGACGGCACCGTGCAGACGCGCGGCTTCCGCATCCGGAAGGGCGGCGGCACCTTCGTCATCCCGGTCATTGAGAA
>PLZQ01000313.1:2464-9780 GCA_003152225.1 Limisphaerales bacterium
GCGATCCTGGGCACGATGACGGTGGAAGACATCTACCAGAACCGGGACGCCTTCGCCCAGAAGGTGCAGGAGGTGGCGGCGGGCGACATGGCGAACATGGGCCTGGGCATTGTCAGCTTCACCATCCGGGACATCAAGGACAGCCAGGGTTACCTCGACGCCTTGGGCAAGCCGCGCATCGCCCAGGTGAAACGCGACGCGCAGATCGCCCAGGCTGAGGCCGACCGCGACGCGATGATCAAGTCGTCCCAGGCAATCCAGGCGGGACAGGAGGCGAAGTTTGAGGCGGATACCAGGATTGCCGAGGCCCAGCGGGATTACCAATCAAACGTCGCCCAATACCAGGCGGCGGTGAACCAGAAGAAGGCCGAAGCCGATCTGGCTTACGACTTGCAGAAGTACAAGACCGGCCAGCTTGTGAAGGCGGAGGAGGTCCAGGTCAACATCATCGAGAAGCAGAAGCAGATCGAGCTGCAGCAGCAGGAAATCATGCGCAAGCAAAAGGAACTGGAGGCGAACGTGCAGAAGCCAGCCGACGCCGAGCGCTACAAGGTCGAGACGCTGGCCAACGCCCGCAAGTTCCAGTTGGAGACCGAGGCAGCCGGGGCCGCGTCGGCCACCAAAGCGACCGGTTTTGCGGCGGCGGACGTCGTCAAGGCGACCGGTATTGCGGAAGCGGATGCGAACAAGGCGCGCGGTCTGGCTCAAGCCTCCGTCATCGAAGCGCAAGGCAAAGCGACGGCCGAGGCGATGCGCGTGAAGGCCGAGTCCTTCAAGCAATACAACGAAGCGGCGGTGGTCGAGATGATCATCCGCGTGCTGCCCGAGGTCGCAGGCAAGATTAGTGAACCCCTGTCCAAGACCGAGAAGATAGTCATCATCAACTCTGGCAGCGGTGTGGGCGGCGGCGCGAGCAAACTGACCGGGGACGTGACGCAGATCATGGCCCAGCTTCCGCCGGTCATCGAGAGCCTCACCGGCATCAAGTTTGAGAAGCTGCTCGAGCAGGTGCCGGGGTTGAAGAAGTCGATGGATAAGAGCCAGGGCGAAGACAAGAAGGCATAGGAGAGAAGCCCTATGAACCTGATGTTTGGAATGATTGGATCAGGCGTATTCGGGCTGCTGGCGTTCCTGTTCATGGCGGCCATCAGCCTCGCGTGCTTCGCGTTCTGGCTCTGGATGCTGATTCACGCCATCACCAACAAGGGCATTGCGGACATGGAGAAGGTTGTGTGGGTAATCGTGATCATCTTCCTGCCGTTCGTGGGATCGCTGATCTATTTCTTTGTGGGCCGCCCCAAAGCGAGCGGGTAGCGGCCCAACCCAAGGCAGACGCCATAGAACCTTGTTATTATGCGCCTGTTCGAAGCCATCATAGATGCCAACCACCGCGCGGTGGAGGGGGATCAGAGCGCCGGACTGCATCCGACGGACTTTCAGAGCGAGTTCCCCATCGTGGCGCTGACCTGCATTGACGTGCGGCTTAATGCGCTTTTGCCGGAGGTGCTTGGCGTTCCCAAAGAGCAGTTCATCTGGCTGCGCAACGCGGGGAATATCATCACCGGGCCGCTGAGCAGCACGATGCGATCATTGGCCCTCGCATGCGTTGTCAAGGGGGGCAAGGAGATTGCCATTATCGGGCACACCGATTGCCAGGTCGGCAAGACGACGACGGCCGAACTGATCGACCGGTTTCGCGCCCTGGGGATCGAGCGGCATTTGCTGCCGGCGAACATCAACGAGTTCTTCGGCATGTTCTCGAGTGAGCGGGCCAACGTCATCAAGGCGGTGGATAACGTGCGCCACAGCCCGCTCATCGGGCCGACGATTCCGGTGCACGGTTTGCTGGTTGATATTGAAACCGGCAAGGTCGAATGGCTCGTTAACGGCTATCAAACGCTGGACCTCATGGGCGCGCGCCTGAACGAAGTCGCGCCCTCGGTCGGCCACGCGCTCGATACGTTGAAGTCGCTCACGGACTTTGAGATCGGCGGGATCAAGTTCCCCGAGATGAAGATCGGCGAGACGGTCTCCATGGCCGAGGACTGGCTTTCAGGCAAAGTGCGCGAGCTCGGAAGCAAGCCGGCGGAGGCCGGGACAGCCGAGCAAGCCGCCACGCCTCCGAAGATTCCGGTGCTGCGCGCTACCGTCGCGTCGTGGCAGCGGGAAAAGCAGCGAGAGAAGCCGGGGACACCACCGAAGCTGCCGTTGCCGCAGCCACTGCGGCCCAAGCTTCGCTTTAACAAAGGAGCAAAGTGACAGATCCAGCCGCCAAGCCCCGCCGGGGCTGTTTTTTCTACGGTTGCATCACCGGCCTGGTATTACTGGTGATGGTGTTAGGCGCGTTGATGGTCGGGCTGCACTACGTGAGGAAGGTGGTCAACCAGTTCACTGAGGCCCAGCCCATGGAACTGCCGAAGGTCCAGATGTCGCAGGGTGAGATCGACAAACTGAAACAGCGCGTCGAGGCGTTTCAGAAAGCCGTTCGAGAGCAGCGCCCTGCGGAGCCTTTTGTCTTGGCGGCGGACGACATCAATGCGCTGATTGCCAGCGTTCCGGAGCTGCAAGCCTTCAAGGGCAAGTTTTACGTCAGCCTTGACGGCGACCACGTCAAAGGCGAAGTGAGTGTGCCATTGCGCGAGATGGGCTTGGGCATATTCAAAGGCCGATACCTGAACGGGAGCGCTACGTTTAACCTGGCATTTAGCAATGGCGTGCTCTCGGTCACGCCGCAGACGATACTCGTGAAGGGGGCGCCGGTGCCGGAGGTGTATATGCAGGAAATCCGCAAGCAGAACCTGGCCACCGGTGTAACCAACAACCCGGCAGCGATGACGGTGCTGCAAGGACTCGAAGAAATCCAGGTCAAGGAGGGCAAGCTGGTTGTCGTGCCCAGAGAGAAGAAGTGACCGGCTGCCGGTCGGCTGGCCGGTTAGGACCCCAATAGTTGCTGCACCGAAATGCCCCGCAGCTCAAACAAGCGGCGGATGGCGTCTTCAATCAGGTTATTCGGGCAAGAGGCGCCGGCGGTGATGCCGACGGTGGCCTTGCCGGAAGGCAGCCAATGGTGCGTCTCGATTTCCTCATGCTTGTGTTGGTCGTAATGGAGAATCACCTCGTCTGACCTCATCTTGGCCGCGTTCTTGATGAAGTAGGTGGGCAGCTTGGCCTCGCCCATTTCCGCCAGGTGCGAGGTGTTCGAGGAATTGTATCCGCCAATGACGAGCAGCAGGTCGATGGGCTCCTGCAAGAGCTTTTCCAAGGCATCCTGGCGGTCCTGGGTCGCGCCGCAGATCGTGTCGAAGAAACGGAAGTGCCGGTCGATCTCCGCCTCGCCGTATTTCTCCATCATGGCCCGGCGTAAGCGGCGCTGCACTTCCTCTGTCTCGCCGCGGAGCATCGTGGTTTGATTGGCGACCCCAATAGCCTGCAGATGGACATCGGGATCGAACCCTTCGGAATACGCGCCCTTGAACTTCTCCAGGAAGGCCGCCTTGTCGCCGCCGTTGACCAGGTAGTTGCAGACGTAGTCCGTTTCCGCCAGCGTGAAGACGACGAGGTAGTGGCCGCCGCCGTTCGCCGTGGCCTGCGAACTGGTCGCCTTGGTTTCCTCGTGCCAGGCTTTGCCGTGGATGATGCTGGTGACTTTGTCCTTGGAGTACTGCCGCACGCGCTTCCAGACACTCATCACGTCGCCGCAGGTCGTATCGACGAACCGGCAGCCTTTGGCTTCGAGTTGCTGCCGCATCGAGACTTCCATCCCGAAGGCGGGAATAATGACAATGTCATCCTTCCACAAGTCCGCGATGTCGGCGTCCTTTTCCTTGCCGGAGAGGAACTTGATGCCCATGGCGCGGATCTGGTCGTTCACTTCCGGGTTGTGGATGATTTCGCCGAGAATGTAGATCGGCTGTTGTGGGAAGACCTTGCGCGCGGCATAGGCCAGGTCGATGGCCCGCTCGACGCCGTAGCAAAAGCCGAATTGCTTGGCCAGCTTGATCTTCAGGTTCCCCGCCGAAAGGACATGCCCGCTGTCCCGGATGCGCTCGACCAGGCTGCTGCGATAATGCGAAAGCACCTGGGCTTGGACTGCCGCCATGACATCCGGTCGGCGGAGATTGATTTTCTGGGGTGCCGCAGGCGTTTCGGTTAACATACCGCTCCCAATCTAACATGGACCTGCCAGTCGTCCAATAGAAAGGGCGGCGGCGAGAACGCCGCCACGCCGCGCTAATTCGATGCATGACGCACGATTTATGATTGCATCCCGCTGGGGATGTGGGATAGTGGGCCTCTGGTTGCCGGAGCGTAGCTCAGCCTGGTAGAGCACTTGGTTTGGGACCAAGACGCCGCAGGTTCAAATCCTGTCGCTCCGACCACCCTTTTCGTCCCACGTTTCCGGGTTAGAACCCGATGGAGAAGATCTTCCACCCTGACACTCTGCCGCTGATCGGGTCCCGCAGCACGTTGTCCTCCGCCGAACCGTATTTGGCCGGGGCGGCGGGATTGACGAGTTGCAGCGGATTACGAATGTTCAGCAGTTCCACAGCGATGCCGCTGTATGTGCGATGACCGTTCACGATTTCATTCGGCTTCGCCTCGTTCGAGGACAGGAAGTCTTTCCGGCTGATGTGTGTGGTGAGTTGGGATTCGAGTTCCGGGGTCGTGGACTCCGGTTGAGCGTTGGCGGTGAAGGCCGCGAGCGCAAGCACCAGAATAGAAACAATTCTCATACTCTTTCCTTTCCGTTGTCTTGCCTAATGAAATATCGAACACGAGCTGTTCGGTGTCAACCGGCCGTAGGGGGAAGGCACCGCCAGACTTGACATCGGCGTTTGAGAAGACTTACACGACAGGGGAATGAAACTCCTTACCCCCGGCTTGGAAAGGCGAAGCCCGTTGCGCCTGGTACGGGCTGGTTGGCGTGGAATGCGGGCAACTCGGGCCTTGGCGTTGGCGGGTTTGGCTGCGCTCGCTGCGAACTCACTGGCGGTGGCTGGCGGTACGAGCACGAACCGGGTGCTGGTGCTGGACGGGAAGAGCGCGTGCCTGGAGGTGGCGGATTCGGCGGCGATGCATAGCCTGTCCAACGCGATGACGATCGAACTCTGGTTTAAGGCCAGGTCTTTCGCAAAGGTGGCAGGGGGCGTCAGTTGCCTGCTGCGGAAGAATGTTACCGCTGGCAGTGAGAACTTCTTCTTGCGCTTCCGCACTACCGACGAGGGGCAGTTGGTGGAGTTCAGTCCCGGGCACGGGAATCGCGTGGCGCGTGCGCCGTTCCGGTTCCAGCCGGAGAGGTGGTATCATCTGGCCGCGACGTATGATGGCGCGGTGGCGCGGGTATTGGTCAACGGCGCGGTAGTGGGAAGCGCGGCGTTGTCGGGCGCGATCCCGATTGATTCCTCCCCGTTGCTGGTGGGCCGTGGCGACCCGGATTATAGCGGCGGCGAGTATTTTGACGGTGCCCTGGACGAAATGCGGATCTGGAACCAGGCCCGTTCCCAAAGCGAGATCCAGGCTGCGGCGATCACGCCGCTGGTGGGAACAGAAGCCGCGCTGGTGGCCTACTGGAATTTTGAGGAAGGCGACGCGCGGGACGTATCCGGCCACGCCAACGGCGGTGCGCTCAAAGGCGGCGCGCGGATTGAGCCATCCGCCCGGCCCGCCGTGCTGGAACCTGCGACCGAGGCGGAGCCAGCGGTCAAACGGCCAGCGCTCTCGACGGACCAGCGCCTGGAAGTCCTGGAAGACCTTTGGCGACAGTTGAGCGAGGTTTACCCGGCGCTCGAGTATAAAGGGATCTCCGGCCGGGAATGGATCGAGCCGACCGTCCAGCGGGTCCGCCAAGCCAGGAGCGACGAAGAATTCTACGAGCTGCTGCTCGAACTGATGGCCAGCCTGAAGGATACCCATACACGGATCGTCTCCTATCCGGGCCAGCCCATTCTGGCTTTGCCCCCGGTCGTGCTCAACCAGGTGGAAGGCAAGGTGGCGGTAATCCGGGCGGACGCGAGCACCGGTCTGAAGCCCGGGGATGTGCTCGTCTCGGTGGATGACAAGCCGGCGGCGGATTGCCTGACGGCGCAGATGAAGTGGGTCTGTGGTTCGACCGACCTGGGGCGGGTGCGCGGGGCGTGCTGGCAGTTGCTCGCCGGGCGGCCAGGGACAACGGTGGCGCTCAAGGTTCAGGGTGCGGACCAGACCGTCCGGCAGGTCACCTTGCATCGCGAGGGCAAGGGCGGCTTTTTGAACGAGCCGGCTGTTTCGTGGCGGTCGCTGGGCGATTCACTGGGCTATATTCGAATCTCGCAGTGGGGCGGCGGGAACCTCGTTGCGGAGTTCGACAAGGCGCTGGAGGAGTTCAAAGGGTTCAAGGGCCTGGTGATTGACGTTCGGGGCAATGGCGGCGGCAGCGATGAGTTGGCCGACGAGGTCAATGGGCGCCTCATCGAAAAGCCGGTCATCAGCAGCATTGATTTCTGGCGGCAGGCGGGCACCAACCAGTTCCGCAAGACCATCGGTTGGGTCCAGCCGCGCGGCCCTTGGACCTACCAGGGCCGGGTGGCGGTGCTCATTGACGAGGGCTGTGCCAGTGCCTGCGAACACTTTGTTTCCGGCATCGAGGCCATGGGCCGCGTGCTGCTGGTCGGGAGGCCGACCAATGGCGCCGGGGGCGGACCGACGGGGGTGACGCTGTCNNCGGCATTCCTCCCCACATCCTTTTGAGCCCGACACTCGATGACCTTCGCCAGGGCCGCGATGTGGTCCTGGACGCTGCGAAAAGGTGGATTTTGTCCGGGAAGCCGGTGCCCGCCAGGAGCCAGTCACTGCCCGCGCCCGCGCTCTGATTCTGACCTCTACTCGGCGCCATTCGCATTCCCGTCCCGAAACCCGTCCGCGAGCCCAACCGTTGTAAACCGGAGCCCCTTAAACCGGAAACGCCAAAAACAACACCATATCTTGTGCTCGCACAAGGACGGCTGGCACTACAGGTAGTAGGATTTGGCCTGGCTCATTTCCGATTGCTGGCAACGCCCCCGAAATCCCCCTCCAGCCCAGAGGCCAGAACCCCGGCAGGCCGTGCGGGGGTGGTCTGGGAGGTGGATCCTGCCAGATAGTCAGGGCACGCCCAGAGACAAGCGCTCTGAACGGTTTGATGGTCCACCCGGGCCTCGCGTGCTCTAGACCGGCCAACGGCAATGAGCCAGCCCGCTCACCGGCACAAACCGTGTCTGGCAGAAACATGACAATCTAGATTCGGCTGAAGAACCCCTCTGGTCAAAAAGTGACAGTGAAAAAGACCATCTCAGATGTAT
>PLZQ01000095.1 GCA_003152225.1 Limisphaerales bacterium
CCTTGCCCACGCGGCCCTCGGACTCAAAGATCAGCGCCGCCAGCGTGCCGTGGTCAAAGTGGGCGCGACAGACGTCGCCAAAGTCAGGCGAGTAGCACTCCTCGGAAGAGTTCCAGATCAGCTTCCACGTGATGTCCTCGAATAGCTTGGGATCCTGCGTTCGCAGCGCGGACAACACCAGCCACATCATCACGGAGCCGCCTTTGATGTCGTGCGTGCCCGGGCCGAAGATGCGGTCGCCTTCCACCAGCCACCGGAAGTTATTGCGCGCCTCTTCCTCCGGCGGAAAGACAGTATCCAGATGGGAGACCAGGGCGATGCTTCTGCCTGACCGCCCGCGTCGCGTCAGCACCAGGTGGTCGCCCCATGTTTTGTTAATAGAAGGCACATACTCGGCGGTGAACCCCAGCGGGGCGAAGCACTCGGCGGTGAAACGGCCGAGCCGGTTCACGCCGTCGCGGTTTCCGGTGAAGCTGTTGATGCCGACCATCTCCCGCAGCATTTCCAGGGCGGCGGGCATTTGACTTTGTAGAAACTCGTTCAGCGGTCCGGTGTTCTGCATGGCGTGAAGGTGGAGAGAATCGACGCGGAGGTCAACTATGTGGCAAGGTAGCGTCGAGCGACCCACGCCTATGCCACCTCGCAATTCCGAGCGCCGACAGCATAGGAGCGCAGCCTTCAGGCTGCAGGAACGTCAGATTTGCCTGCGGTGGCGGTTAGTTTCTGCACTCCCAATTCATTCGTATGTTCCTGCAGCCTGAAGGCTGCGCTCCTATGCCGCGGGGCATCGCAAGACACACGCCTGGGCGGTCCGAGATACGGATCGAAACCTTCATGGACGGCTGGTGTTTGGAATCCTGACGGCAGAACAATACCGCGGCAAACTATGAAATGGAGATTACTCGCATTATTGGTGACCATACACACGTTAGGAGCGCAAACCATCGTCGCGTCCGACCTCGCAGGCGCAGCCCACAAACCTCAAGCGCAGGTCTTGATCGAAGCGGTGATCCTTCAAATCACGGCGAGCGGTTCCAACAGCCTGGGCACGAGTTATCTTGCCGGGAAAACGCAATTACCGGAAAACCCTTCCTTCGGCGCGCTGAGCAGGAGCAACTTGCTTTCGATCAGCCGGTTTGCCCCGACCGCGGGCAGCAATGCGGCCGACGCCCAAACCAACGGATTTGAGTACTTGGCCAAGCCAGGCACTGACTTGGATTCGATGGTGCCAGCCCTGGCCAGCGACAGCCGGGTGCGGATTCTGCAGCGCCCGCGCATCCAGACCTCGGATGGAGTGCGAGCCTCGTTGTTTGTTGGCGAGTCACGGCCTTATCCGATCAGCGCGAGGGCTGACTCAACTGGATACTCCTCGATCCAGCAACTTCAAGTCGGTGTGACCTTCGAGGTAACCCCCGTCATCAAGCCGGACGGCCTCGTTATCATGGACATCCACCAGAAGATCGACCGGGTTGTCGGCAGCACGAACATCGCCAACGTGGGCGAGGTGCCAATCACCAGTTCCACAGAAGTGCAAGTCAAAGTGGTAGTGCGCGACCGTGAGACGATCCTGCTCGGCGGAATGATGGAAACAGACAATATCCGCACCCATTCGGGCGTGCCGCTGCTCAAGGATATTCCCCTTCTGGGGAGTCTATTCCGCAGCTCCTCAGCACGCATGGAGCGGAATGAGCTGATCGTCCTAATCCGCCCCACGATCCTTCCCGTCGCGGAAGCTGCGGCCGTAATGGAGGAAGCTAAGAGAAACTAACGCCCTCCATCACTGCTTCCATCTCGAACACCGCCGTCGTAGCCTGCTCCGTATGAGAGCGCTAGCTTTAGTCTGTCTGCTCGCCTCACTGGCGGCGGCTGCGGGTGATGACGGAACTCACGCAGACGCAGTCACAATTGTCACCGCCCGCAAGAGCGATTGGCGGATCGTGTCCCCGTCAGCCGCAGCACCGGGAGCGGATTGGGCAAGCAGGGAGCTTCAGAGATACCTTCACCAGATGTCCGGATGCGAGTTACCCATTGGTGGGAGGCCTGGCAGCAAGCCGGTCTTCGTCATCGGGCTGCGAGCCAAGCTCTCACGAGCTGACCGCGCATTGCTGCCGCCCCCTGCGCCAGGCTACGACGGTTACGAGGTCGTCGTCAGGCCGGCGGCGGGCAAGACTCCGGCCCGCATTGTGATCGCGGGTGAAAATGGGCGTGGCGTGATCTACGGCGTCTATGACTTGCTGGAGCGCCTCGGTTGCCGCTGGTTCTACCCCACCGAAGACGCTGCCGACCCGGAGGTCGTGCCCCGGCAGGATTCGGTGTCGCTGCCAGCCGGCTCATGGGCCGTGGCCTCGCCGATGAAATTCCGCATCTGCAACGGCAGCGAGTGGTTCTTCGAAATGCAGCCCGCGCCGGCTCTCAAGCAGCTCGAATGGGCGATGAAGGCGCGCTACAACGCGATGGGCTGGCAAGCCGACACGCATACCCGCCTCGACCAGCAATACCAGCAACTCGCCGACGGCGGACTGCTCGCCGAATTGAAGAAGCGCGACATGATGCTGCATGGCCCCGCCCATTCCTTCAATCTCCTGCTGCGGGCAGAAGACTACATGACGAACCATCCCGAGTGGTTTGGCCTGCGCGACGGCAAACGAGTCCCACAGACCTTTGCCGGCGCGCAGTTCTGCTGGTCGAACCGGGAGGCGCGGAAGCAGTTCACGGACAACGTGGAAGCCTTCGCCCGGCGCGCGCCGCAAATCCACATTCTCTGCCTCGTGCCATTTGACGGCGGGCGAGCCTGTGAATGCGAGCAATGCAAGAAGGAGGGCGCCAGCAACCTGTTGATGCTCCTGATGGGCGAAGTCATCGAACGGCTCAAGGTCTGCCGGCCCGACCTGCTAGTCGAAACCGTCGGGGGCTACGGGGCGGCCATGGACCCGCCGGACACGGCGCAGATTCATCCACAACAACGCGTCGTGTGGGCGCATTGGGGCCGCGGCTACACGATGGGGTATGACGATGACCGATACGACCGCAAGGCCAACCTGGAGAAGTGGCGCCGCGCCGCGCGAGGCGGCATTACGCTTTGCCAGTATTATACGGATAACTTTGCCGAGCCTTGGGTGATGTCGCCATTCACCGTCGCCATGGAGGGGGACCGCCGTTACTTCCAGCAGAAGGGGATTGACTCGGTCTATATGCTGATGTGGCCGCGCGGCTATTGGTGGAACCACAGCTTGAACGGCTACCTGGCCGGCCGGTGCTTCTACGACTTTTCGCTCAGCCCCTACGACCTGTTGCACGATTACGCTTGGCATTACTTCGGCCCGGAGGCTGGCCCGTTGCTTGGAGATTACTTTGAGGCGTGGGCGCGCGATCCCGAGCTGTGTTATCGCGTGCGCGGCGATTCGCGCGACAGCGACCGCACGGCGCTCGCCGACCAACGCAAGCGATTGCTCGGGCCGGTGGTCAAGCTGGTGGCGAGCGACTCCTTGCTCGCCTACCGCGTGAGCAAGGTCGAGAAGTTGCACATCCTGGCCGAGCACCTCATGGAGGTCCACCGCCAGCGAGATGAAATCCAGCGCCTGCGCCGGGCGGGCGAATTCGAACAGGCCCGTGCGCTGCTGGCAAAGTCCCGCACCTACACGGATGAGGTGCTGGCGCTCTTCTACGCGCTGGCCGACCTCAAGCAGGGGCTGATCGAGCGTCAGGAAGTGCCAACCTTCATCACCGCCAATGTGAAGAACTGGCTGGAGGAAGAGGCGAAGGCGATTGCGGCAGGAAATAGGGATTAGCTACCGATTGCACTAATCGAAATGCTTCCCTCGCAGGGGGGACCTCGCCTATTTTCTCATCCGCATGAGATCCATGACAACCGTTCTGGTTCTGGCCGCACTGGCGATCTGCCCGGCTATTCACGCGGCACAGGAGACTGCCACTAACCAAGCTCCCGCCAAGACCTATCGCAACCCGCTGCTGCCCGAGCGCGAGATCGCCGACCCGTTTGTCCTTCGCGTGGAAGGGAAGTATTACCTCTACCCAACCACCGACTCCCGGGGCTATGAGGTGTTCGTGTCCGACGACCTGGTGCATTGGGAGCGCAAGGCCCGCGCGTTCAGGGACCCGCTCGGCGGTGACTGGGCGCCCGAGGTATTCCACAATAAGCGCGGCGACGGGAAGTTCTATCTCTATTACACGGACACCATGCCCAACAAGCCGCGCAGGGAGATGCACAAGCAAATCGGCGTGGCGGTGGCGGACAATTCTCTCGGCCCGTTTACGGACCAAGGCGTGCTGGCGCCGGAGTCGATTGATGCCGACCTCTTCCAGGACGACGANNAAGGTCATTATCCGCCCGACCGAAGAATGGGAGAAGCGGAGCGGCGAGGTGACCGAGGGACCATTCATGCTGAAGCACAAGGACACTTACTATCTAACGTACTCCGGCACGGGCGCCGACTCGCCCAACTACGGTATCGGCTACGCCACGGCCAAGTCGCCCGCCGGCCCGTTTGTGAAATACCCAAGCAACCCAATCGTCCACCGGGGTGGCAGTGTGCTGGGGCCGGGCCATCATTGCGTCGTGGAAGGCCCCGACAAGAAGCTCTGGCTGGTCTATCACCAGAAATGGGACGACGATCACAGCTTCCACCGGTTTCTGGCGATTGACCCTCTCTGGTTCGACGAGGAAGGCGTCCTGCACGCCAAGGCATCCCGCGGCACGGATGAGCCTGCACCCTGAGACCCGCACCCTCCCGGCGAGGCGTTTCGGGGTCCTCCACGTATTGAGTGGAATCGGCAGGGCAAATCCGAAGCCCGAATACCGAAGGCCGAAGGAATGCCGAAATCCGAAGCCCGAAAGGGCCATTCCTCCTCCGCTAACTTATCTGCTAAAAAAGTCGAGGCACTGGTGTCACATTAGTAACAGTGCACCGTGCCCGATTTCGACCAGATGGCACGGAACGATTAGGGAATAGTCCTGTCTGATAGAGTTGGTGTGGGAAAAGGGCCGGAGAACGAAGCTGCTCACACGGATAAAGGGAATCTATAATGAGAACGCATGTCACATCAGTCGTAAGCACCGCCGCCATCCTGCTAGTGCTTTGCCAGGCTGCCGCCTTCGCGGCAGAAGATCCCAAGGCAGCCGAGCCTCAGAAGGGCGAGGCAACGGCGGGCCAGGCTGCGGCTGCCAAGGCGGTCGCGCTGTTGGACGGCGTGAAGGCTCAATATCGCGAGGTGTATATCGCCGTGGCGGAACGGAATGATGCGGCTGCCGCTGCCAAGCTGCTCGCTGACCTCGAGCCGGACGTCAAGCGCGTCCTTGCCCTGCTCAAGGGCACCGAGGTCGAGGAGCAAGTCGCCAGCGGGCTTAAGGGCCTAGGTAATCTGCGCAAGCTGCTGGAGGCGGGAGAGACGGAACAGGCGAAGAAGTTGATGGAGGAGCTAGGGCAGCTCGGCGGGTCCATGGAGCCGAAGATCAGGGCCCTCGCGGTTGCCGAGAGCGCCGCCCCGGGGGATAAGGTCACCCGGCTGGCCCACGTGGAGGTCACGAGCACCGGCATCAGCGACGCCTACGCCAACGCCATCGCGCGAACCGTCGAGGCGGCGCGCACAGTGGCCGTTGAGCAGTTCGGGTTCGATGTGCCGCAGACCATTCACGTCTCCGCCGTCGTGAACCCAAAGAACGGCACGCGCCTCTTCAATGACGGCGAGGACCAGATCAATCTCACCATCCCGTCGGTGGACAAGCTCCAACGGCCGGCTGTAACCGGGACATTTCACCTCTATGGCTTTTGCCACGAAGTCGGCCACTTGGCGATGTATCGCGTCATCCACCAGCGGACATGGCTGAGTTCGGCGGGGGCCGAAGGCTGGGCGCATTACGCTGGGTCGCGAATCCTGGACGCCGTGTATGCCCGCGAGGGCGAGCAGCTCTGGCCCGACGCTTATAACTTCCTCGAAGACGGCACGGCGCGACTGCGCAAACAACTGGCCGCCACCGAGCCCGACTCGATGATCCAGGCCGCCGGCCTGTGGCAGGCGCTAGCGGAGATTCTCGGAGACAAAGGGTTGGCGCCTTTGTTCTCCGCCTGGGCCAAGTTGTCATTGGATGAGAACCAGCCCGGAGTGGAAGTGGGCAAGGCTGCAATCGCCCGGGGCGACAAAGACCAGCTTGGGCGCTGGTGGCAGAAAGCGGAGCCGGTCTTGGTGGTTGCCGCACCCAAGAGCGGTTTTGCGGCCCAGAGCGAGGACGCGGTGCAACTCAAGACGCCTTCAAAGGAACTGGCCAATGATGACGGCAAGCCCACAGGCAAGCGGAGCATGGGAGGCAGCGGCCACGCTGTGCGCTTCACCGCCCCCGGGAAGGACTGCTACCTCACGGCCGTAAGGATCTTCGGCTCGCGTTACGGCCAACCGGAGGCCCCGCCGGACAATGCCTCAGTCTGGCTCTGCGACGCCGAATACAAGAAGATCGCGGAATTCCCCTGCCCGTATGCCTCCTTTGCGCGCGGCGAACCGAAATGGGTGACCGTCCCGGTCAAGCCGGTCCGCGTGCCATCCGAGTTCGTGGTTTGCGTTGGGTTCAACCCCACTGCCACCAAGGGAGTCTATGTCCACCACGATAATGGGAGCAGCGGCAGCTCGTTCATGGCCTTGCCCGGCGGCAAGGCCCGGGCCTTTGACCAGGGCGATTGGATGATCCGAGCGGTAGTCCAGGAAGCCAAGGATTGACGTCGCAGGCCGAGCTGAGGGTCAGGGCTGGCAGACGGGCCGGGACTATTTTTCCGGGACGGGCGCTTTCGTGGCTGCTTTCAACTCCTGCTTAAGCTCGCCAACTATCTTCTCAAGCCGCCGGCCGTATTCGACGTAGTTCTTGCGCATCGCCTCCTCATTGGAAGCCTTGGATTGGGTGTCGTGAAAGACGACCACCATATGGGGTTCAAGAGATAGGCCGGCGTCGTAACCGCGTGCCAGGGCGTCTTTGAGGACGTCGCGCACCCTCCCCTGCCCTTCGCCAGGCCAATTGTAGTCCGCGTCGTTCTTGGCGGGGTTCCAGGTGGCGTCCTTAATGTGGATGTGGGCGGAGTGGTCGCGCACATGGGTCCAGAACTCCCACGGGTCCTGTTTGGGCCACGGCTTCGGCTTCGAGCGGTCGGGATTGAAGATCGGGTTGGCGGTGTCGAAGACCCACTTGAGTCCGTGACACTTGTCGAGCAGTTCGAGTGCGTGCTGCCAGCTCATGCCGCCGTAGTTCATGCAGTTCTCGTGAACGGGCTGGAGACCGGCATCGAGGAATCGGTCGGTGACCTCTTTTACGCGGCGGAACACTTCAGCCGGAATCTTGTATTCGTCGTCGCCTGGCTTGAAGCTCATGATGCGAACATACTTAGCGCCAAGCCGCTGCATCCGGGGAATGGCGCGCTTGACCTCGGCGAGGGTGATGTCGAAAGGGTCTCCGACCCTCTTGGACCAGTTCATGATGGTGGAACCGAAGCAATAAACGCCGACGCCAGCCGTCTCCAGCTTGCGGAGGGCAAGGTCGAAAGCTTCGTCCGGTATGTCGTGGAAATTGGCCTTGGCGAAGCCGGGGACTTCAACGCCCCGGGACTCAAGTAGTTTCCAGCCGAGTTCCTGCGTGGCCAGGATCTGGCCGTCGATGCTATTGGCGGCTTCGTCGCCGATGCCCATGTATTTCATAACTATTTTCTGAATGACTTGGCGAAGTCTTCGTTAGAGACGGCCACCACCTTCTTCTCGATCTTCGAGCCGGCAATCAACTGGTTGAGCTGCTGCTCGTAGGCCACGCTGTCCATCGGCAACTCCACCGGCTGGCCGATAAGCGACGAGTAGAGAATCACGTTCGCCAGCTCCACTGAGTGGATACCCTCCTCGCCCGGAGCAATCAGCGGCTCGCCGTCGAGGATGGCATTGACGAAGTTCTGCATCAAAGTGGCGTGGGCGTTGGGGGCATTCTCGAAGGGAATCTCGACGTTCCAGACTTCAGGTTTGGCAAAGCCGAGCTTGGCGGTGCGGCTGAATTGAATCATGTCGGCCTCGTTGCGGGTAAAGGAGATACGATCCCGTTCGAGCACAACCTTGCCGCGCGTGCCCACGATTTCAAAGCGGTTGGTGCCGGGAGCTTCGCCCGTGGAGGAGACAAAGGTGCCGGTGGCGCCGTTGCGGTATTCGAGGTAGGCGGAGACATTGTCCTCAACCTCGATTTGGTGGAAGCGGCCGAGTTGACAGAAGCCGCGCACGCGGGCCGGCATTCCCAGCAGCCATTGCATGGCATCGAGGTTGTGCAGGCATTGGTTGAGCAGAACGCCGCCGCCCTCCCCCTTCCAGGTAGCGCGCCAGCCGCCGCTGGCGTAATACGCCTCCGTGCGAAACCAGTCGGTCATAATCCAGCTCATGCGCACGATCTCACCCAGCTCGCCGGTCTGAATGAGCTTCTGAATCTTCAAATACCGCGGCTCAGCGCGTAGTTGGAACATGCCGGCAAACACCTGTTTCGGATGCTGTTTGTGCGTGGCGATCAGTCGCTCGGCGTCTGCCTTGTGAGCGGAAATGGGCTTCTCGACCATCACGTGTAGGCCCTGCTTCAACGCAGCGATGCCGAGGGTCGTGTGCTGGTAATGGGGGGTGGCGATGATGACCGCATCCACCAGACCGGATCGAATCAACTTTTCGCCGTCGGTAAACGTCTTCAGCGGCAGATACCTGTCCAGCTTAGACGGCACGGCATCCGAGACGGCCACCAATTCCGCACGGCTGACCTTGCCGGCGGTGAGATAACCAAAGTGGTGCTGGCCGATATTCCCTAAACCGATGATCCCTAAGCGCACTGTCTTCATGCGCGGAAGTCTAATCGGCTATTCCTATCTGCCTAGATGAAACTGCGCTCACGAATCACGCATCACGCCTCCACTCACCGAAACACCCAGGCCAGCAAGGGCGCAAACGCCAGGCTGGGCAAGTAATCAGCCAGCTCAAGCTTCTTCAATTCCAGAATGATCAGCGCGACGCAGAAGACCAGCAGCCCGCCGGTGGCATTGATCGAATCGACCAGGCCGTGAGTTTCGAGCACTGGCTTGAGGAACTGCGCGCACACGAGGGTGATCGTGCCTTGAAAGGCCAGAACCGGCAGGGCCGCGAGCATCGCCCCCCAGCCGAATAGCCGGACGAAACCCAACGTAGCCAGGCCGTCGATCACCGCTTTCACAGCGAGCGGATAGAAATAACCAGACAAGCCGTCCTGGACCGAGCCGAGGATGGCCAGCGGGGCGGCGCAGAATAGCACCGCGCTGGTCTTGAACCCCTCGTTCAGGCGGCGAGGGTCGGCGGGATTGGCCGCGGTGATCCGGTCCCGCGCTTCCCGGCCCAATTGATTGGACATCTTCTGGAGGTGCAGCAACCGACCAGTCATTTTCCCGAGCATCAAAGCGAGCATGGCGATGAGGAGTTGCTTGAGTATCTGCGGGATTGAACCGTTCAGGCTCAGCCAGGTCAGCCGCAAACCATAGAACACCGTAAAGGCACCCAGCGCGACTTTGACATAAGATTCGTTAGCCGCCGTAAGCCGCTTCCGCCACACCAGGCCGACAAAGCCGCCAACGAGAATGCCTGCCACGTTCAGGGCTGCGCCAATCATTGTCGGGATCGTAAAGTCTAAAGTCTAATGGCTAAAGTCTAAAGTCTCTCCCCGGATGACTCCGCACCCTGCATTCCGCCAGGCACACTGCGCATTCCGCACTGAAAGTGGTTGCGTCCTCGCAATCCACGCTACACATTCGGCGCAAGAGAGCTAGGGAGAGGCCACCCGCCTGCCCTGCTTTACGATGGAACCCACAATCAAAATCGCACTCGTCGGCACCGGCATGTTTGGCGGCGATGTACATGCGCGGACCTACGCGGACTTGCAGCGCGGCGGCATCAGTCCCCAGCTCGGACGAGTTGGACTGGACGGTTGGGCGCGGGAGCTGGCGCCCGTCAAGTTCCAACTCGTGGCGGTGGCGGCGCGGACCCCAAAGTCCGCCCGGCGCGCCCGTCAGAACTTCAAGCTCTGGACAGGCCACGCCCCGAAAGTGTTTGCCGGTCCGAAGCCGTGGTTGGAAATCCTGCGTGACTTTCCCGACCTCGACGTCATGGCCGTGGCCACGCCAGACCCATTGCATGCCGAGGTCATTCTGGCCGCGCTCAAGGCCGGGGCACATGTCCTCACCGAAAAGCCGATGTGCCTGGACATTGCCGAGGCGGACCAGATCATCGATCTGGCGCAGACGAAGCAGCGCATTGTGGCAGTGGACATGCATAAGCGCTACGACCCCGACCACCTGCGCATTCGACAGGACATCAAGCAACGCATTGGCGAGCCGCTCTATGGCATGGCCTACCTGGAGGAACCGCTGCAGGTCTCCACGCGGACCTTCAAGTGGGTGGAGCAGAGCGACCCGTTCAGCTACGTCGGCACGCATTGGGTGGATTTGATCTACCACTACTACGGGAGCAAGCCGGTCTCCCTCACCGCGGTGGGCCAGAAGAAGCGTCTCGCGCGGGACGGCATCAAGGCCTATGACGCCGTGCAGGTGCGGGTGGACTTCGAGAACGGCATGAGCATCAGCTTCCACAATAATTGGATCACGCCGCCCGACTTCGAAGGGCCGGTGAACCAGGGCCACGAAATCGTCGGCACAGACGGCAAGGTGGAGAGCGACCAGCAATACCGCGGCTTGCGTTGGTGGAACCGCGGCGGAGGCAGCCGCACGGCGAACAACCATTTCACGCGCGAGGTAAAGCGCCCGGACGGCTCACCAGCCTACGTCGGCTACGGGGTTGACAGCCTCACGGTCGGTCTGGCGGCGATTTGCCGCATGAAATTCTTCGGCGCGACCCGGGAGAGTGTCGCGGCCCTTTACCCGACGGCGGAAGAAGCGCGGATCACAGTGGCCATTGTGCACGCCGCCCGCGTCGTGCGCGATTTGAATTACAAGTATCTGCGCGCCGGCAAAGGCGCGCCCGTCACCGCCCGCTTCGACAAGGACGGGATTACCATTGTGGACCCGTACCGGCTGGCTGGAGGGAAGCTGGGGCTGCAGCAGATTTACAGCAAGCCATTGTAGCCCGACCCACCAATAATGGCCGGTGGCTGCTTCGCCGCCAATTCTGTTGCAGTTGCGCGGCAGTTTGGTTTACTAACCACCACACTGTATGGGTAAAGAATTCAGCATTACGCCGCGCGCCGTTCCACGCGTGGAAACCAAGTACCGCCGCATCATCTCGAAACTGCCGCACCCTGACTCGGTGCCGACGCTCGAGAAACTGCGCCAGTTTGAACCGCAAGCGATGCGCGGCCAGCCGCCGCTGGTGTGGGAGCGCGCCGAGGACTTCTCGGTCTATGACAAATA
The DNA here is from genome assembly GCA_003152225.1 of Limisphaerales bacterium. Classification (GTDB taxonomy): domain Bacteria; phylum Verrucomicrobiota; class Verrucomicrobiia; order Limisphaerales; family UBA8199; genus PALSA-1440. The sequence continues at coordinate 11,400 of PLZQ01000095.1, forward strand.
CGGAAACCGGTGGATCGACTGGAGCAGCGGCGTGCTGGTGACCAACGCGGGCCACGGAGCGCCCGAAGTGCGCCAGGCGATCATCGACCAGGTCAACAGCGGCTTGCTGCACAACTACGTGTTTCCCAGCGAGGAGCGCGCGGCGCTGGCGGAGGCGCTCGTCAAGGTCGCACCGAAGGGCCTCGACAAAGCCTTCCTGCTCACGACCGGCTCGGAAGCGACGGAATGCGCTCTTAAGCTGACTCGCGCGCATGGGATTCTCAAAGGCGGCAGGAAGAAGATCGGGATTGTGGGAGCGGAGCGCGGCTTTCACGGCCGGACGCTGGGCTCCCAGCAGGCCGGCGGCATGCCGGCACAGAAGAGCTGGATCGTCAACGAAGACCCGGCAATTGTGCAGGTGCCCTTCCCCGACGGGTATTGGACCGAGGACACGAGCTTCGAGCTGTTCCTTGCGACGCTGGCGAAGAAGGGCTTGAGGCCGGAGGATGTTGCGGGGGTAATGTTCGAGACGTTCCAAGGCGTGGGGCCGGACTTTGCGCCGGTGGAGTACATTCAGCAGCTCGCGAAATGGTGCAAAGCGAATGGCACCTTACTGGTGTTCGACGAGGTCCAGGCGGGGTTTGGACGCACGGGCAAGTTCTGGGCGTTCCAGCACTATGGCGTCACGCCGGATTTGATTTGCTGCGGCAAGGGGATCAGCAGCTCGCTGCCCCTCTCGGCGGTCATTGGGCGCGCGGAGATCATGGACCAGTTTGGGCCGGGCTCGATGTCCAGCACGCACACGGGCAACCCGGTCTGCTGCGCGGCGGCGCTGGCCAGCTTGAAGAAAATCACCGGCGAGAAGCTAACGGAGAACGCCGAGCGCCTGGGCAAGATTCTGGACGCCGGCCTGAAGGAGATTCAGGCGCACCACGCGGATGTGATCGGCCATTACAGTTGCCGCGGACTGGTTGGCGGGCTGCAGATCACCAAACCGGGGAAGAAGGAGCCGAACCACGATTTGGCCCACGACATTGTCGAGCGCTGTTTTCACAAAGGACTGTTGTTCTTCTGCCCGGTGGGGGCGTGGGGACAGACGGTAAAGATCGCGCCGCCCCTGACGATCACCGAGGAAGCGGTGCGCGAGGGGCTCGCGGTGCTGGGCGAGGCGGTGGATGAAGCCGTCGCCGTTCTGCACCGGCCGGCCAAGCGCGAGCGCCGGCAGCCGGCGACTAACGGAGTTCTGGGTTAGCCGGCATGGTGGCTCTTTATTAATGCGATTTCGGAGTTGCAAGTTGCCGCCATACGCGGCAAGCTGTTGCGCTCTAGGTCGGGGCGTAGCGTAGCCTGGTAGCGCGCTTGTTTCGGGTACAAGAGGTCGTGAGTTCGAATCTCACCGCCCCGACCACTTCTTCCGGAGCTGCCCCACAGCTCTGCTTGCATTCATCGGAGTTTGCGCACCCGCGCAAATCTCTTGTCCCCCACACATCGGCTATTTGCCCTCTGCCATTTGCCATCGTCGGCTGCGGCCAAGCCTCGCCACCCGCTGAATCTGCCGGCGCCCGGCCTGCGGTTAACCCCGATTGACCAACTCACATTCCTCGACCCGGCTGGGCGACACCACTTCCTCGCTTTCCCGAGGCGAGTCATCCTTTTGAATGCGCTTGATCAATATCAACCCAAGCACGCAGCCCAACAGAATCTCGCCCCCACCCAGCCAGAGCGAGCGCAGCAAGAAAGTGCCAACACCAAAATTGAGAAGGAACAGCAGCGCGGTGCCTAAGAGAAAATTGACCAGCGCTCTCGTCAAGTAGGGCGTACGGGTGATCCTGTATTTCTCCTCAACCCGACGCCACCCCCAGTGGCCAGGCTGGACCTTGTTATAGAAATCCCGCAGCGTCTCGTCATGGACTGGCGGCGTCAAATAGGTCACCGCAAGAAACACCGGGGTCGTCACCGCAACGATGATCAGCAGCGCATTCTCGAATGGAATCTCAGGATGGCACTGCTTGAGATAAGTAGCCACCACCGCGCTGCAGATCATCGAGGAGAACTCCGACCAGGCGTTGATTCGCCACCAGAACCAGCGCAAGATCCATACAATCCCGGCGCCGCTGGCAAACGATAAGACAAACTGCCACATGTCCGCTATGGATTCGATGTAAATGCTCAGAACCATGCCGGTCAAAGCGATCAGGACGGTGGCGAGGCGGGACACCAGGACGTAGTGCTTTTCCGTGGCGCGCTTTACAAAGAATGCTTTGTAGATGTCGTTAACCAGGTAGGAGGGGCCGAGGTTGAAGAGCGTCGAGACGGTTGACATGAAGGCGCTCAGCAGGCCGACCAGGCAGAGGCCGAGCACGCCGTTGGGCAGAATCGCGGTCATCAACCGGGGATAAGCGAGCTCCGGATCGGAAAGATTGCCAAACACGATGAGGGCGCAGAGGGCCGTGAGGATGATCGGCCAGGTCGAAATGACGTAGAGGAGCGAGTACAAGAAGGTGCCCATCACTGCATGGGTTTCATTCCGAGCCGCGCTCATCCGCTGGATATGCTTGCCGCCGCCGTCCGAGTATTTGTTCGCCCACCACTGGATGAAGAAATACACGAAGAAGGCAGACCAGGGCATCACTTGGCCGCCGGCCAGCCCCGGAGAGAAGTCCAGGTAATGCTTGCCGGCATATAGAGCGTCGATGCGGGAGATCATCGCAGTGAGGCCGCCGACGTGCGCCACGGAATAACAGGCCAGCACAATGGCGCCGACCGTGATCATCACGTATTGCACGCAGTCGGTCATGATCACCGCCGAGAGCCCGCCCGTCATCGTGTAGATCATGGTCACCACGACGAAAAAGGTGAGAATGTACCATTGGTTCCATGGCGTCACCACGGTCATGACTTTCATGAGGGCCCGGAAAATCCAGCCCAGCACGAAGCAATTGATGATCACGCCGAAATAGACGCCTTTGAAGATTCTGAGAGCGTTGCCGATCTTGCCGCTGTAACGATACTTGATGAGCTCGGCGTCGGTGACCACCCGGGCCCGACGCCATAGCCGGGAGAAGAAGAACGTGGTGGCAATGCCCGCAATGGCCAGCGACCACACATACCACGTCCCCATAATGCCGTTCTTGGCCACCAGTTTGGTGATGGCCAGTGGATAATCGATCGCGTAATTGGTGGCCACCATGGAAAGGCCGATCAGCCACCAGGAGGTGCGTCTTCCCGACAGAAAGTATTCATCCAGCGAAGACCCCGCCCGCTTTAGGTAGTAGTTGCCAATGGCGAAAGACGCCGCGATGTAGATCGCGATGATGAGGTAATCGACAAGAATGAGCTGTTTCATTCTCGCTCAATAGGAGAATCCCCGCGGCCTGCCTGGGGGCCGGTCGGCACAACTGGTCCGATCAGTGAGATCGGATCTGGTGGGCAATCCGTATTAATAGGCCTCGAAATAGGGCAAATGCCGCGCGCAAAAGCCAGCCTTAAATGCGGGGTTGGGCGGGTTGAGGGGTGGGCAGGGGCTGGTTTTCGGGGCGCATCTGGTCGCTGCCGCCGAATCGGCAGCGGCGGTATGCTGGATCCGCCCTTTCTCAACCCCCTCCGGCACCGGGAGTCCGGGCCTGGCACAAGCGTTATGTCCCCGTGTTGCCCGCCTTATGTTTCGATGGAACTTCGATGGTACTTCGATGGTACTTCGAAGGAACTACGATGGTACTTCGATGGATCTTCGAAGGATTTGGGGTGTTTTCGCGAATGNNGGACTCGTCCCGCTGGCCCAGACACTGGCGGCGGCAGGGGTGGAGTTGATTTCGACGGGCGGCACGGCCAGGGCACTCCGTGAGGCCGGCCTCAAGGTCACCGACCTGAGCGCCTACACTGGCTTTCCAGAAATGCTGGACGGCCGAGTAAAGACGCTCCACCCGAAAGTCCACGGCGGGTTGCTCTATATTCGCGGCAATGAAAGCCACGAGGCGGCGGTTCGCGCGCACGGCATCCAACCGATCGACTTGGTGGTAGTGAACTTGTATCCCTTCGAACAGACCGTTGCGCGGCCCAATGTCAGCCTGCCGGAGGCGATCGAGAACATTGACATCGGCGGTCCGTCCATGCTGCGGAGCGCGGCCAAGAATCACGAGAGCGTCACGGTGGTCGTGGACCCCGCTGACTATGCAATGGTAGCCGAGCAGATCAAAGCGGCGGGCCATACGACCCTGGAGCAGCGGCGCAAGCTCGCGGCCAAGGTTTTCGCGCGCACCGCGGCCTACGACGCAGCGATCTCCGCACATCTTGCCCAGGCATTTGGGACGGTCGCACACGCAACCTCACCCGCGACCCTGCACCTCCAGGCACCGCTGGTCCAATCGCTGCGTTACGGCGAGAACCCGCATCAGAAGGCGGCCCTCTATGGTGGTTTTCACAACTATTTCCAGCAACTGCACGGCAAGGAGCTTTCTTATAATAACATCCTGGACCTGACGGCGGCGGCGAACCTGATCGAGGAATTCTCGGGCGAGCCGCCGACGCTGACCATCCTGAAACACACCAACCCGTGCGGCCTCGGACAGGGTGCCAGTCTGCGTGACGCATGGGACAAGGCGCTCGCGACGGACCGCCAAGCTCCCTTCGGCGGCATCATCGCGGTGAACCGGGCGCTGGACCCGGCCTGCGCGGCGGCAATCGCGGAAATCTTCAGCGAGGTCATCGTGGCGCCCGAGTTCACCCCGGAAGCGCTAAGTGTCTTGCAGAAGAAAAAGAATCTGCGCCTTCTCCGCATCTTGAGATCTCCTCTTACGGCGCAACCGTGGGACGTGCGCAGCGTGGGCGCGGATTCGTTTTTGTGGCAGGAGCATGACCTGAAGATCACGACGGCCAAGGACCTGAGAATCGTTACTCACCGCAAGCCCACGGAGGCGGAGCTGAGCGCCATGCTATTTGGCTGGCGTGTGGTGAAACATGTTAAATCCAACGCTATTGTATATGCCGCCGCGGATCGGACGCTGGGCATCGGCGCCGGCCAGATGAGCCGGGTCGATAGCAGCCGGATTGCGGTTTGGAAAGCGGGCGAGGCGGGGCTTTCGCTCAAGGGCAGCGTGGTTTGCAGCGATGCATTCTTCCCGTTTCCAGATGGATTGATCGCCGCGGCGGAAGCGGGCGCTACCGCGGCAATTGAGCCGGGAGGTTCGGTGCGCGACGCCGAGGTGATTACCGCTGCGAATGAGCGTGGCTTGGCGATGGCATTTACGGGCACAAGACACTTCCGGCACTAAAGCGATTTGACCCGACTTCAGCGAGGCATCGCGTAAATAAGGGCGACCTGGCCGATGGAAATGGCGGCGATCGCCGCCCAAGTGAATCCTTCACGAAGGCGCAGATCGGTCTGGCGAGTGTCCGCGAGCCAGAATTGCAGTTTCAACGAGCCAAGGTCGATAGCATCGCCATTGCGCAAGACAGTCTGGTGAACAGCTTGGCCGTTAACGGCGACCAGGGCGTCAGGCTGGGCGCTCAGCACGATGCCTTCGGCGGGCTTGAAGTCGAGTTGCAAATGCTCGTCCCAAACGCCGCTTTCCTCCAGTTGCAGGTCGGCGCCTGCGGAGCGTCCGATGCGTACAGGAAAACGGCGGGCCACCCATGCGGTGCCCGCCTTTTTGCCGGACAGGATCTTAAGCTGGACCATTACCAAACCCTGCGCGGGACATGGATCTTATCGCCCGGATAGACTTCCAGGTCCAAGCTAGGATTCTTCAGCGCCTTGGTGCAATTCACTTCTTGAGTGCGGCCGTCCACACGGGTCACTTGCACCTTTGTCTTCTTGGCGAAGTCGGTGAAGCCACCCACCGAGGCAATCGCCTTCAGGACGGTGATTCGGCTGGTGTAGATCTGCCGGTTGGGCGCTTTCACCTCGCCATCGACATAATACCACCGGGTATTTATGTCCTGCTTTACCGAGACCGTCATGTATTTGTAGTAGTTTGGCACGTAACGCGCCCGGATTTCCTTCGCCAGGTCGCCCTGACTCTTGCCGTCGGCCTTGAACGTCTGGTTCAGAGTCAGGGTGATGGTCCCATCATCTCTGATCTTTTCCTCGAAGACCGGAATCGTAACTGGAGTATCCGAGAAGGTGATCGTGAGCGAATCACCCACGCGGAGCAATTCAGCTTCAGAGCCGGTGCCATTGGTCGCAACTGAGACCGCTGCGGGAGCCGCAACCAGGGTCGTAGCCGCGCCGGCGACAGGAATCGTTGCCGAGTCTGCGGCCGGCTTGGGAGTACGAGCCGCGCTTGAGCTGGCGCCCGCCGAGCCGCCGACGCTTGACGGCACCTCTGCGAATTGCTGATCAGGTGACTGTGTCCGGCAGCCGGACAGGCAAAACCCCGCTAAAACCAATCCACAGACCGCGCCCCACCGTCCCAAATGCGTACCGACATTGCTGATGCTCATTTAGTCTGAATCCCTCTCAATACTTCTGCTTGATGTCCACTTTGGCCTGGTCTTTGGATGCGGCGTCAGCCCCTTTGGTTGGTTCCGTCTCCTCGCTGCGATAATAGTAATCGTGGTAATACCCGCTGTAATAATAGTAGCTTTCGTCCTGGGACATGTTGATGTTGTTCAGCACGATGCCCACCAGGTTGCCGCCGACCTTCTCGATCAACTGCTTGGCGCGGATGTTCATCGGCTGCGGATAACGGCGGTATTGAATGACCTGCAGGGTCATATCCACTTCGCTGGCCAGGATCGATGCATCGCTTACCCCCATGATCGGCGGCGAATCAAAGAACACGAAATCGTAGCGCTGCTTCAGCTCGCCGATCAGGCCCTTCATCTGTGCGGAGCTCAGGATACCCAACGAACTGCTGGGCAGCTTGCCGCTCGACAGGAAGTCCAGCGTCGGCAGGTTGGTGGTTTGAATCACTTCCTCAAGGGCATTCTGCCTCAACAAATAGTTGGTGAGTCCGATGGTGTTGGTCAGGTGCAGCATCTTGTGCAGGGTGGGACGCCGCAAGTCGGAGTCCACGACCAAGGTGCGCTGCCCGCTCTGGGCAAACACAGCGGCTAGATTGAAGACCGTAGTAGATTTGCCTTCGCCCGCACCGGCGCTGACCACGGCGACCGTGTTTAGCTTGTCGTCCTTGCGCGAGAAGAGAAGATTGGTGCGGAGGACGCGATAGGCCTCCGCGTGCGGGCTCTCCGCCCCCTCCTCCAGGAGCAAACCGACATTTTGGGGAATGACCCCCAGCACAGGACACTGCAGCGAGCGCTCCACGTCATCGATCGTTTTTACGCTGGTATCGAGATACTCAATAAAGAAGGCCAACCCGATTCCGACCACCAGACCGATGATGATGCCCAAGGCAATATTAAGCGGTTTGTTGGGCCGCACCGGGTGCAGCCCGGGAACCGCCCGGTCCACGATTTCCACCATCATGGTCTTAGGCAACACTACGTCGATTTTCTCGAATGCAATCTTCGCGTCGAGGATTTGGCTGAAACGTCGGAGCTCATCGAGCGCCCGTTTGGCATCGAAATAGGGCCGGGTCCGGTTGGCCTGATCAATGTCATTGGACTTGGCTTCGGCGACTTCCTTTGTAAAGTTCTCGAGGCTGGTCTTCAGGGACATCACCCTCGCGTCCAGGCCGAGCATGATGCCCTCGACGCGGTTTTTGATCTTATTATGCAGGTCATCCTTCATGGCCTTGCATTTAATTACCTCGGCGTGTTCCGGACCGAATTCCTTCTCCAGGGCGACCAGCCTCTGCTCCACCACGGTCAGTTGCTCAAGCAAGGAACTGAGCAAGGTATCTGTGGCTGCGGTGGGAATGGCTTGGGCGAGGCCTTCCGGGCCACGTTCCTTGCCAAGGGCTTTTAGGCTTTCCAGCAACGTGACCTCGCGGTCATACTCGGCTTTGCTTTCAATGCGCATGCTCTCCAACTTGCGCAACGTATCGGCCGACATCAGCGGCGACGGTCCCTCGCCAATTGCCATCGCATCCGAGACCTTCAGATTGACACGCAGTTCATCCACGTTCGACTGGGCCGCTTTAACCTTCGCCTCTTGCTCGGTGAAGCGTGCTTCCAGCACGGTAATCCCACCGTTGCTCAACTGCTGGCGCTGCTTGAGCCGGTGGTCCTTGTAGGCGTCAGCAACGGCGTTGGCGATTTTCGAGGCTTCTTCAGCCTTCTCACTGTAAACGCGAATTTCAATAAGACTGGTGTTGCGCACGGGGCGGAGATCGATTCTCCGCTTTAGCAGCGCCAAGGTTTCTGAGGGCTTAAGGTGCTCACCGTTGTTATATTTGTTGCCCCATTCTTTGTTCAGATCGAGGGCATCAATTACCTTGCCCAGGATGACTTCCGATTGGATCAACTCGAATTCAGTCTGAATGAAATAGGGATCGTAGCCAGCGGTGGCTCCGCGTTCCACCATGCTGCTAATGTCCGATTGATCACGCTCGATCTTGATGCGGGCGACGCTGGAGTAAGACTCCGGCAGAATGAAAGTCACCAGCGTAGCCGTGATGACGACGAGTAAAAAGACCGCCAGGATGACCGTTTTGCGGATGCGGATGATGCGCCAATAATCCAGGAAATGCAGTTTGGTTTCCGGGGGGGGCGATACTTTCAGTGGATCCATAAATCAAAAAAAAGGGGGCAGTTGCGACAGCCCAGCCCCCCCCGTCATTACATGACGCCTGAGTTAAGTCAATAGCTGCCGGTGACTCCCACGTAAACGCGGTTCCGGTCAAAGCCCGGTTGCTGAGAAACTTTGGAATTCATGTCGTCGTAGTTGTAGCCGACCTCCGTGGAAAAATTGGGAGTGAAGCGATATTGCAGGTTCAGGCCCACCAGGTAATAATTCTCGCTCTGGCCATCAATCCCACCGCCGTAAAAGGTGGAATTCTGAAATTGGGCCGTAATACTTCCATACAGCTTCGGCGTTATCCGATGGTTGATGGAAGCGAACACAGTGGCAGACTGTGCGTTGAGCGTAAGGTCGCTGGCCGTGGTGTTTGGATTGAATATGGAGGACGGGCTGTAATCGTAACTAAAGCCGGCCTGCAAATAGCTTTCTGGCAAATAAGTATATTTGAGGCTGGCCATCGCATAAGGGCTCGCTTGGTCCTGGCTGACCGGATCGTTGTAGTATTGAGTATACCGCGCTCCCGCCCGGACTGAACCGGTCAAGTCCGGTCGGAAATTATGGTCCAACCCGAGATACAGGTAATTCATGCGAGCATTCCGCTCGTCGCTCATTACCGGTACTACGTTGAAATTGGAATCGGTATAAGCCCCGATCATTTGATTCCCGATGTAATCTGTTTCCCTGAACTGGTATCCGACGACACCGATGGTCTGTGGCTGGATTTGGTAGCGCAGATCGAGATGGACCACGTGGTCCAATTCATCCAGCAGGCCAGCGAGGCCGGTGATTGGCGTATTATCCGCATAAGAATAGTATGTGTTGGCGTAGCCGATCTCGGTTCCCAACTTCGGCGTGAGCTGGGCCGAAAAGTTAATTGAGCCGTAATTGCGGAGGTTGTCTCCCGAAACACGCTGGAAGGTGGTGAACGTATTCCCGGCCCGCAGCATATCGGGCTCCTGGCCGATGACGAAGGAGTCGCTCGCGGTCAGTTGATACCGTTCGCTGAAGGCGTGGCTGAGAGCAGCATTGAACTCGTGGGTCTGGTCGTAGTTATCCGTGTTGTAGATAGGTCTATTCTCGTAATATTTCAGGGAATAGGTGTAGCCGAAACTGATGGTGGTCTGCTCCATCGGGAAATTGAATTGCAGAGACGGGCTGACCTGGAAGCCGGCGCTGCCGCGATGCGGCACCTGCATGCTGTCCGGGATGGTGTTGATGTTGTCATCATAGAAGCCGCGGAGCGTGGCTGAAGCCGTCCAAGGCTTCCCGGATTCTGTAGTCATGCCCGGCAACAAAGCCGCTTGAAGACTTGAAGCACCGACGGCAACCAAACTAACGGAGGCAACGATTCTTTTCATAGATAATGTTTAGCTTGTTTACACCCAAAGACGGACAATGCCAACAGTAAAACCTGAACACTTTTAGCGAACACCCCGGGCTGTTGTCAAATATTTCTTTTATTATTTCGACTGCAGAGAAGCGGCTCCCTCTGGGCCGTTTCCGTTTGCCGGCATCCGAACCGTCAAAAACACAACCGACCAAGCCGATTCCATAATCAGACTGCAATGAACTCACCGGCACCGCACGCCGAGCCTAGGTGGCCATCCCACAAAGCTCGTTGCCCCAAGAATGGGCTTAAACAATGGACCTCTTTTGTTTGCGTCTGTTCAAATCTTTTTCCGGCTACGGCGACGGAATAATCAAGGTTTGGCCGATTCGCATACGCCGCGGCTCCAATTTGGGATTGGCGGCCAACAGTGCCTCCACCCTTACACCATACTGCCGGGCAATCATGGTGGCCGTTTCACCCGCCTTAACGGTGTGTGTTCGAGGGCTTGCTGCGGGCGTAACTGTGGGCCGGCCCGCGCCGGCTGATCCGGCTGGCACCGGCTGGGCGGGCGTCGAGGACTGAGCAGGACGGGCCACCGGCAAGGCGGCGCCGGGTTGATTCGTCAGGCTCTGCAACCGGAGCGCGTAGGCGCGCCATTTCTCGACATCCTCACGCAGGCGCTTGTTCTCCTCCGCAAGCAGCTCGAATTCACGTTGTTGTCGTTCCGTCACCGGCCCGAGGGAGACGGTTTGGGCTAGTTGCTGTTTGCAGGCCAGGATGTGGGCTTTCACCATTTCTTCTTTGCTTGAGTTCGGTAGGAGCTTGAGGTAGCGCTCGTAGTGGTAAATGGCGGCGGCGGGATCAGACTCCTTTTGATCGTAGAGCCAGCCCAATTCAAAGTGGGCCGGAGCCGATTTCGGGTTCACCTCCACTGCCTTTTCGAAGGATTCAACGGCGCCTTTGAAGTCCATCGTACTCACGCGGCTTTTGCCTGCCAAAAAATACGGCTCCTTCTCCTCATCCCCCGGCGAGGAGGGCAGGCAGCCGCTCAGCATACATCCGGCGAGCAGAAGCAGCGCGCTGCGAAAGAGGCCCACTGAAAACATCATGAAGAGAGCATAAACAAGCTGGCAGCGTCAGGCAATCATACGAACGGATTTTCCGTCGCGGTCGCCACCGCCTGCCGAGGCAAGCGCAGAGGGCTGGCAACCACATAAACCCAGCCCATCACCAGATGCAGGGCGGCTGCCACCGCCAGCCGCACGATGTCCAGCGCGCCCCAGCCGTAAAGGACCATAGCGGCACACATCACCAGCGCTCCCGGCATCAACGCTGCTCCGGCCAGCCGCCAGCTCCCGCCCAGGCTCAGCTCTCGATTGGTAAAGAACCCGACCAGCCACGCGGGCAAAAAGTACACCGTCGCCAAACAGGCCCAGATCGCCATCAGGCTACCCACCACCAGGCCTGCCGCGATGGCCAGGATCGCCGGCGCCCAAGCGCCCCACCAGGGCCCGAGTTCACCCCGGTTGAAAGCCACCGTCCGGCCTTGCGGATACGCAGCTCGCGCGTATCCGAACAGAGAATAGACCTTGCAGTCGGCGCGGCCGAACTCCACCTGCACGTGCGCCGGCGAACGCGCTTCGCCAGCGTGGTCCAAATCGACGACGATGGCCAGAAACCGCCCCTCAGCCAGGCGCGAGGGCGTCGGCCCTTGCCAGTCCAATCTCCCGGAACGGAGCTCGCCTTGCGTTGGCAGTTGACGGATCGCCTCGCCGATGATTGGAAACCAGGCTCGATGCAGGAACCACACGACACTAGCGGCAGCCACGAGCGCAACAACGAACTGCACGAGCAGCAATCGCCTCAGGGGTGCCCCTGCAAAAGCGCTCACTCCTCGCAGCGTCAGCGGTTGCCAGGCGCATTCTGCTTTTTCGACCGATTCATTCATACACGGCCCCTGGCGGCGGTTAACGCTTACTGCCTCTCAGGGGAACGGTTTTCATAACCCGCCCGAGGCTATCCCCGGAAGCCGTTCAGGCCGCCGGTGCCTGCGAAGCCGGCGGGGTTGGCGGCTGGTTCGGCGGGGGTGTCACGATTACCGGGACCGGATAACGCAATTTCATAACGTCATCCACCAGTACTTCCACATAGTAGGTGCCGGCGGTTTTGAACTCGACCTGGCTGAACACGGTGACATTGGTTGCGTGCAGGTTAGCGTCCTGCAAGGCGAATTTCACTTCGCCCTTGCGCAGCACCGTGGTCTGGTCGGGCGCGATGAACCGCGAGGTCTCGACAAACTGGCCCACGCCCGCAGTCCAGCGGGTAAATACGCTCAGCTTGAACGCCATCACCGGCAGTTGCGGCACACGAATAAAGCTAATCACGCCAACCAGGAAGAAATTCCCGTTCGCCTCCTGGCGGACTTCCTCGCACATCAGCGAGCACTGCAAATCGGGTAATATTCGGGTCGCTTGCATAGGATCTCAAACTCGTTTCAGACTTCGGCCTCTGGGTTTCGGATTTACCGCGCGGCCCGTTCCGCCGCCCGCACGGTGTTTTGCATCAGCATGGCAATCGTCATCGGCCCCACCCCGCCCGGGTTGGGCGTAATCTTGCCCGCAACGGGCTGCACGCCGGCGAAATCCACATCCCCGACCAGCCGGGAGCCACCCTTGGCCGCGGGGTCACTCACCCGGTTTACGCCCACATCCACCACCACCGCGCCGGGCTTGACCATGTCGGCTTTCACGAACTCCGCCACGCCCATCGCCGCGATCAGAATGTCCGCCCGCCGGCAGTGCGCTCCGATGTCACGCGTCGCCGAATGGCAAATCGTCACCGTGGCATTGGCGTGCTTCTCCTTCTGGCAGAGCATAGCGGCCATCGGCTTGCCGACAATATTGCCGCGCCCCAACACCACGACCTCCGCGCCGCCGATCTGCACCTCGGACCGCGCCAGCAACTCGCGTATGCCCGCCGGGGTGCAGGGCAGAAAGCCCGTTGGATCGCCCAGCATCAGCTTGCCCACATTGACCGGATGAAAGCCGTCCACATCTTTCTCCGGGAGCACGCTGGCATAGACGACCGTGGCCCGAAGATGGGGTGGCAGCGGGGCTTGCACCAGGACCCCGTGCAGGCGCGGGTCGGTGTTCAGCCGGTGCAGCAGCCCCAGCAGGTCGGCTTCGCTGGCCGCCTCGGACAACACGTGTGTCTCGGAATGAATCCCCAGCTCGGCGCACATTTTCTCCTTGCGCCCGACATACACCTTCGATGCCGGGTCCTCGCCCACGCGTACGAACGCGAGGCCCGGCTGCACACCTCTCGCCTTCAACGCCTCGATGCGTTGAACCAACTCGCCTTGCAGTTGGCGGGCGATGCCTCGCCCGTCGATAAGGTTCGCTGGAGGCATTACTCCAGCACCTGGATCTTCTGAATCGTGATGATCGGGGTATTGCCCCAACGCTCGTCCAGGGCCTCCTCGCCCGTCACGATGATCCGCATGCCTTTGTAACGCCGCAGATCAAGCTCCTTTGAGGTCGTATAGAGATAATCAATGTCCCGGCCATTCTCCGGGCTCACGAGCACGAACTTCGAGGGCGCCTGGATGCTGGTCATGCCGCGCACAAGTCCTTCACGCTGCACAATCCGCGGCGGCGGGGGCTCCGTCACCTCTGGCTCGGCCGCCGGGGGGGGCGTCGGCGCAGGCGCAGGCATCACTGCGGGCGGTTCCGTCGGAGCGGGCACGACTGGGGCCTCGGTCGGCGGCGGTGCCACCGTTGGGGCCGCGGCCACAGTGGTCGGCATCGGGGTCGGTTCCGGCGGCGCCGGCGGCGGCGGGGTGGGAGCGGGGGCCTCAGCCGGTCCTTGTTTCAGATACTGCGCCGCCACGAACGCAAACGCGCTCGTCGGGGCCTCGATCTCCGTCCAATCGCCCTTGGTCGTAATCGGCTTCACGGCGTCGCCGCGCTTCAAGAGACCAATCACGCTGTAGTTCTCGCCTGCTCCGCTGCGCAGGTTCAGCTTCTTCGGCTTCACCGTTTGGTTGACCGAGTCGATGAACGACGTATTAATCCATACGTGCGCGCCGGGCGGCAGCACGATCTTCGCCCAGGCCGACGGTTCGTCCGGCCCGGAATTATTCCGCACGATCTCTTCGAGCACGGTTAACGCCTGGTCCTTGGTGACCCGCGTCACGACTTCGCTCTTGAGCCTGGCCTGACCGCGCACATTCACATTGCTGGCCACGACCACGGCGGGTCCGGCCACCAGCGGCACCGTCTTCAGCTCCGGCATCGCTTCCTTCTTCTTGGCCGCGGCCTTCTTGACGGCCTTTTTCTGCGGCGCCTTCTCGGCCTTCTTGGCCGATTTCTTCTTCGCCACTTTGGCGGCCGGCGCGTTTGTTTTGGCGGTTGCGGGCGCAATCGTCGCCGCGGGCGCGGCCGCCGGCATCTCAATCGGCGCGGTCGGGGGCGGATTGGTCGCTTGTTGCGCCAACAAGCTTGTCGAAAGCATCATCCCCAGAATTAACCAACATTTGTTTTTCATAACTCAGCACATTAGAGATTTAATCTCGGGTTCTGTCAATGTTCTCCATTTACCTTGCGGCAGCTCGCCCAGCTTGATTTTCCCGATCTGGACCCGCTGCAGACGCTTCACCGTCACTTGCTGCGACTCGAATAGACGGCGCACTTCGTGATACTTGCCCTGCGCCAGCTCCAATTCCACCACGCTCTGCTTCTGGCTCGCCGAGACCAGCCGCGCCTTTTCCGCCTTCAACTTGTCCCCCTGATATACCAAGCCGCGCGTGAACTTCCCCAGCACTTCTTCCGCCAGCTTCCCTTCCACCGTCGCCAGATACTTCTTGCGCACCCCGTAGCGCGGATGCGTCAGGCGCAGGCTGAACTCTCCGTCGTTGGTCAGGAAGATCAACCCTTCACTATTGTAATCCAGCCGCCCCACCGAATGCAGGTGGCCCCATTCCTTGGGCAGCAAACCGAAAATCGTTGGGCGCTCGAACTCATCGCTGCGCGAGCAAACCAGACCCGGCGGCTTGTTCAGCGCCACGTAAAGCTTGCGCTTCACCCGGACCGGCTGGCCATCCACCGCCACGCGGTCATGGACGGGGTCAACCCGCGTCCCCAGCGCCGCCACCGTCTCGCCGTTGACCGCAACCCGTCCGGCCACAATCATCTGCTCGCCGGCGCGCCGCGAGGCCACGCCTGCTTCCGCGAGGTATTTCTGCAAGCGAACCATCTGAGTGCGGACTGCGGATTGCGGAATTCGGAACAGGGAGCCGGCGGCACACGCAAGACATGCTTCGGCTTAGTCCGCGCTCCGCGGGCCGCGCCTCGCCTTGGCTTACGCGTCCTTCTTGGTTTTGCGCAAGCCGGTGATGCGGTCGCCCGCCTTCCACTGGCCGCGCTTCTTGAGCACTTCCAGGCGCTCAAAGCGCTTGAGGACGTTTCTCTTGCCGCCCAAAGTAACCGCCGCACGCAGACTCCGATGCTGTGACATAACTCAAATTCCAATTCTTATTTGCTGACGTTCAACCCGCTCCAATTGAAAGCGGAGGGTGTTTGTAGCATGCCCGGCCCCGGTTGCCAACCTTTATTCTCCTGCCGAAATCTCTGCGGTCGGTTCCCCGTCACCCCCACCGTCGCCCAAATGCCACCGCAGAATAAGCATTCGCAATACTGAGAAATGCCGCTNNGACATACCCTGGTACCATAGAACGCCGCTCCCCTCCCCCAAAAACAGGCCTCCGGCTGCCTTTGCCGCCCGGTGTTCCCCTCCCGATGAATCATCACATCTAATGCCCGCCCGCCGCTGATTCCTGGCCCCCCCTGGCCGGAGCGCCCATTTGTAATCGACTTTGCGGTAATCGGTCAGTGACGGCGGTAGGGCGCGTCACTCCATGCGCGCCGGGTACCCGAACGTGCCCGGCATGGCCGACTACTGCGTCTATTGGTTCCGCAAAGCGCACGACCACCTGCCGCCCTGCACCGCCGCCGACCCCGTGGCCGGGCGCGCCGGCCTCGTCGGCACGCAGAACATCCGCAACAACCAGTCCCGCGTCGGCGGCCTCGATTACATCGCCCGGACCGGCACCATCATTGAAGCCGTGGACAACCAGCCGTGGTCCGGCGAGGCCAACGTCCATGTCTCCATCGCCAACTGGGTGAAGACCCAGGATGCCACGCTGCTGCCCAGGACGCGCAAACTGTGGTTTAAAGTGGAACCCACTGCCGCCAGGAAATTGCGCAGGCGCGGCACCGGCCCTGCGAGCAAAGAATACGAACTGGATTTCCGCGAGTGCGACCAAATCAACTCGGCGTTGTCCGCCGAGCAAGACGTGAGCGCTGCGAAGGTTCTTTCCTGCAGCACGCAGCCGCAGCGGTGCTTTACCGGCCAGATGATTGGCCACGACAGTTTCCTTATAGAGCGCAAGCAACGGGACGAACTGATCCGCAAGTCACTTAACACCCAGGAAATCAGCTTCCCGTATCTGAATGGCCGGGAGTTCCTCGCCGGCTCAGGTGAGTTGGACCGCTACGTTCTCGACTTCGGCCAGCGCGATCAATTGCAGGCTGCAGGCTACACATCGGCCTTCGATTGGGTGAAGAAGAATGTGCTTCCTGATCGGGAGCACAACGCTCAGCAGGGCATTGATGCCGACGGCAATCTCCGGCCCCATCACAAGCAGTTCCTTTCGCGTTGGTGGCAGCTTGCATTCCCCAGGCCGGAACTCATGTCGCAAGTCGAGAAGCTGGGGCGATTCGTCGTCTGTTCGCGGGTTACGAAGCGCCCCGTATTCGTTTTCGTTTCCCCAAAGATACGGCCCGGGGATGCACTGTCGTGCTTCACCTTCGAGGATGACTACAGCTTCGGCATGCTCCAATCTTCCGCGCACTGGCAGTGGTTTATGGCCAAGTGCTCAAAGCTCAAGAGCGACTTCCGCTACTCGCCCGAATCAGTGTTCGACGCCCTCCCGTGACCACAGTCGCCCACGCCCAAGCAGGTCGAGGCGGTAGCCAAGGCCGGGCGCGAGGTCAGGCGGGTGCGCACTGAGGCGTTAGGGCGGATGAAAGGCGGCCTGCGCGCCCTCTACCGCACCCTCGAACTGCCCGGCGCGAACCCGCTGAAAGACGCCCACGCCGCCCTGGACGCCGCCGTCCTCGCCGCCTACGGTTTCTCCGCCAAAAAGGACCTGCTGGTCCAGCTTCTCGAACTGAACCTGTCCGTCGCCCAGCGCCTCGAAAGAGCCGAACCCGTATCCCCGCCCGGCATCCCCGCCGCGTTTCCAAACCCCGAGACCCTGATTACAGACGACTGCATCCGCCCGCCGGCCCTGGGTTAGCCTTCTCTACTCGCAACCTGCGAAGTCTTTTGCTGATGAACTGCCACGCGAAGCGCTTGGAGTGCGTGGAGCTTGCTCCCGCTTTCGACCAGCCCCACACCTTACTACAGCGCCAGCCCGTCCTCCGTAACAGTACTGCGGAGGGTGGACAAGCTGGGCGCACTCCAAACGCTTCGCGCAATTCGGTAGCCTCTTGAGCGGTAAGGCACCATTGAAGCATGACGTGCACCTTGCTATGGCGGCCAAACACCGGCCGGTGTGAGGGCAAGGATCTCTAAAGGACAGCCGCCCAGCCGTGGGCGGCAATCATCGTCCGCACCAGGGGGGCTTGCCGCGCTTCCGTGACGTGTCCCTTGCGCTGCGTCAGATCGCTTCTCACGGCGGCGTAAATCAAATCGCACTTGCAAAGCGTTGGCCAGTCCAGTCCGTCCGCTTCGCCCAAAAAGCCACAGGCAAGATCAATCGAGCCAAAGCCACGCTCCAGTCAACTCGCTGTAACCACGGTTAACTGCTCAAATGTTGGGCAAATGCGGTAGGCGGGATCGGTTGAATCCACCGCCTTACGACCGGCCTCGAAAAGCTGCCGGCAATCCTGCTTGATCCGTTCGGCTTCCGGGACGGATATCGCAGTGGCGATTCCCAGATACTCGGCAAACCAAACCATGCCTTGAAGTATCGCGAGCACGGTCACGCCGCCGACGCAAAAGAACTGCCTCGACCGATAGACGGAAAAGGCCTCGATATCCTTCTTCTGGAGCCGCAGCCAGGGTATTCTTTCCCGGCGGCACCAGAACAAATAATCCTGCAACAGGTCGTCCAAAAGAAACCCTTGGACCCAGGGAACCAGCCGAGCGCGGCGCAAATGCGAAACGAAATTCAACCCAAGCCGGCGCTGAGCCAGGTCGCTGAGGGTGCCGCGTAAGCCGGCCCGCGGGGGTTCCAGGCAAGCCTTCAATCCGGCGCGGAGCCAGCCCGCATCCGGCTCGAAGGGGTACTGGATTCGCTCCCCCAACCGGCTTATCGCGTCTGCGGTCCTTTCCAGCGCGCCGGGCGAATCGTCCCCGCCTTCATAGAACGGGATTTCTTCACGTCGAAGCAACCAATCCAGGGCGAAATTGCCGCCGATCACTTCCGAAGAGGTCATCATGGGAGTGGCAACTGCCTCGCACAAAAGGTAAAGCGGTTCGGCAAGGCCGCGCCACGCCAGCAGGCTGCAAATGTGGTGGCAGTAGTCTGGCTGCGCGTCTGGATACTGTTTGAAGAGGTCCAGATAAGCCGGGATTTGNNTCCACTTGCCCGGTGACGACCAATTCAGCAATCACATCCGAATCGAAGGCCCCGTATGAAAAGGAGTACATTTGCCGTTGCTCGCGGCGCAACCGCTGCAGAAGCGCGATGTAATCTGGCGTCCTGCCACGCCGTCCCAACTCACCGCCCACCTCAAACAGGAATTCTTCGTCCAATCCTAAATGCACGAACAGGCTGGGGAACTCCGTCAGCGCCGTTTCCACGCGCTTGATCATTCGGTCGGCATCCCGCTCATGATAACAAGAAGAGGTTTCCTTCCACCAATCCTCGATGATCTTCTCCTGTTCCGGCGGCAGGTCTGGCAGCTTCGTCTCTGGGTGCGGGTATTTATGCAAGGGGGGCCGTTCGGGCTCATCGGCGATATTCCCAGGCGCTGCCGCTTCGACTTCATCCAATGTTTCCGCTTCCTGCCAATCATCCTCGACCGGAGCTGCGATGGGCTCGGGGGCCTCAGCTATAGGCGGCGAGGCCATAGGGAGAAGCCGGTCCTTTGGCAGGCAGCATTTTTTTATTTCTTGCCGCTGCCGCAAGGGCAAGGATCATTGCGTCCGACTTTCATCGTCCTTTCGTTCCCACATTTGCGGAGGGCCGGCAATCGAAATCCGTGGCCCAAGCCGAAGAGGAATGTCCCGCCGACGCCACGGCACGGCTTGAGGCCCGCGCACTCGTGCGGGAGGGAATCCAGCGCGTGCTGGCGGAGTGGTCAGGCGCGTGATCTCACCACCGGCGTGCGCCCGTCTCGGGCGCTGCGTTGGCACGGTTAGAATGAAGAATGAAGAATGCCCGGGCAAAGCCACCCAAAGCCACCTCAATGCGACATCAAAGCCACCACAAAGCGTGTTGATAGCCAACCGATAGGCACCCCANNCCCAATGCGACCCTAATGCGACCCCAAAGCCACCCCAAGGCTACCCCAAAGCCTCGCTCAAGCCGACTTCAAGCCAGGGGAATGCCATTACTCTTTCCCGACAGCGCCATCAGGCCAATAATTGCCCGGTGGAAGTGCCTCCGGGATTGGCCTACGGCTCGGCCAGCAGTTGGCGGAGGACGTCGGCGGCGGAGTAGGTGTCGCGGCCCGGGGTCAGGAATTGGGCAATCTGCGCCAAGTCGTCACCGGCAGTGACCAGCGACAGCTCGGCGCCCGATTTGGGCCGAATCTGGCCAAGGCCGACGGTGGCGGGGAGGCCGTTACAGACGCATTTGCGGCCGTCGGTATCCAACAGGGCGCCGCCTTTGTGAAGGAAGCTGGTCAGCGGCTCGGCGGGACAGCGGTAGCCGATTGTGCCATCGGCCCGGCGGTACGGGTGACGCAGGTAGCCGAGGTCGCATAACCGGGGACGGCTTGCGTAGAGCGCAACATCGGAGAGGGTTCCCGCGAGCTGCGCCACCTTGAAGGGAAACCCGGCGGGTGAAGCCAATGGGTCGGTGAAGACGCCGGCCTGGCCGAGGCGGCTCAGGCGCAAGGCTTCCTGTTTGAGTTCGGGCTGGACGCCGGACTCTTCGCAGAAGGCAAACGCGGTCCCCACCTGCACGCCGGTCGCGCCCACGCGCAGGGCTTCGGCGAGTTTGCCGGGGCGGCCATAGGAGCCGGCCAGCCAGAAGGGCAAGCCCAAGGCGCGAATCTTTTCGAGCTCGGCCACATCGCGCGGGCCATACACCGGCTCGCCGCCGGAGTCGAGCTGGAGCGGGCCGCGCGGCGGAGCGTTGTGTCCACCGGCGGTGGGGCCTTCGACGATGAAGCCATCCACGCGTCCGCTGGATTTCCTGGCCAGAGTCATGGCCAGGGTGGCGGAGGCGACGATGCCCAGGAATTGCGGCCGTTTGAGCTGAGGCGGAGGGCCGCCGCAAAAGCTGCGCGGGCTGAAGGTGGAGAGGTGTTTTTCGCCGTTGATGGAGCCTTCGACGTCGATGGGCAGTTGGGCTGTCTCGCCGCGGGCCAAGAGATCGAGCACACCCGGAATGGCGCGCGGAATCCCCGCCCCCATGAGCACGTAATCGACGCCGGCCAGCATGGCGCCAAAGATCGACGGCAGCGTGGGCAGTTGGATCTTCTCCAGGTAGTTGATGCCGACCAGTCCGGCGTGGCCTTCCTTGGCGAGGAAGACTTCCACAAAGTTGGCGGCGACGGTCAACTCCACCAGCGCGGGCCGGGGCCGAAGCGTCGGCATGGGCGTGAGCTTGAAAGGCGTGCGGGGCGACTTGCCGCCGTGAATAAAATGGTCCGCGAGAATGCGGCCGGCCATCGGCGGAAACGGGAAGTGAGCCAGCGCGCGGCGCAGCTCGCCGCCGGGGTCGCCGAGCTGCAGGCGGCGCGCCAGGACCACAGCCAATGCCGTCCCGGAAACGACGCCAAGCTGGCCGGCCAGCGNNTCGCACCAAGGTCAGGAGCCCGTCGGAAACCGACGCGTACACAGAATATAATCGCGTCGCAGGATGAAGTAAAGGTGGATCAGGGGCGAATAACGTCACTCAAGCAGCCCGAACATCCAACATCCAATGCTTGATGGTCGTTGGATGCTCGATGTTGGATGTTCAGGTCGGGGACAAGCTGTCTCCGCCCCCTTCAGGAATTGGCCCTGACCCCACTGCGTACCGGCGCAAATACTTTACCGCCACGGTCAAATCTTTGGGCCACGGCGCGCTGATGGTCACCGTTTCACCAGTGACGGGATGAGGCAGGGTCAGCACTTCGGCGTGGATGGCGGCCCGGGCCATGAGCGGGCGCTCGATGTGGTTTGGTTTGAGCCGGTAGTCCCGCTTTAGGCTGGAAAGGAGCAGCGGCCGGCCGCCATACGCCATGTCTCCGACAACCGACAGCCCGAGGTAGCGCAGGTGGACCCGAATCTGATGCAGGCGGCGAGTCAGGGCTTCGCACTGGAGGAGAGTGTAACCGGCGAACTTTTCCCTGACCTCGAAGACGGTGCGCGAGCGTTTGCCGCGTTGCGAGTCCACGCGCATGAAGCCGAGCCGTAGCGGATGACGGATCATCTTGGCGTCCACCGTGAATTTATCTTCCGGAGGCGTGCCCTGCACGAGCGCCAGGTGCTGGTCACCAGGCTTTTCCGCGCTGAACCAGTTGACGAGGGTGACAAGCACCGGCTTGCTCTTGGCCAGCAGGAGCACGCCGCTCGTTTCGGCGTCGGCCCGGTGCGCGGGCATGAGGTAAGCCCGGTTGCCTTCTTTGGCCCAAGGCGCGCCGCGCTCGATGGCTGTGTGCAACAGCTTCGTCAGGCTCGGACGGTCGGGCTCGGCGGCGTCGGGCGAGGTCAGCAAGCCGCTTGGTTTGTCGAGCGCCAGCAGGTCGGCGTCCTCATACAGAACGGGGATTTCCCAGAACTCGTGGGTCGCGGGCGAGGAGAGTTTGATGGTGGCGCTCATTGGTCGTGCGGATGAGAACCACGGATGAACGCAGCTCTACGATTTCTTCGCGTTCGGGGCCGAACCCATCGAGGCCGGCGCCGGCGGCCGGGCGAGCGGTGTCTCGCGCAGGCCTTTCTCGGCTTCCTTGCGGAACCAATCGTTGAAGGCTTCGTTCTGGCGGTTCTGGCGGACGTAGTTAGCAAAGGCAGGCAGGGTCGCGTTCATCTTCGCCTCGTCCAGCGGCAGCTTTTCTTTCACATAGACAATGAGCCCGCCATCGCTGGTCGGCTGGAAGGCGCTGGGGGTTCCCAGGGGCGTGGTGAAGGCGATCTGCTTGTATTGATTGAGCTGGATGTGCTCCTCGGCTTCCGGCAAGTCCCGGGTGCTGAGCGAGAAAGGCGGCACTGACACTGGTTTGAGCTTCGCGCTCAGGCAAATGGAGGCGAATGGCTTCCCCTGGGCCAGCCCATTCGTCAGCGTCGGGTAAAAGTCCGCGCCCGCCCGGCGCGCCAGGTTCATCGCCTGGTTGTGCTTGTAGTCCTGCACCACCTGATCGCGAATCTGGTCCAGGGTCGGGATCTCGCTGGGGAGCTTCTTGTTGAGGGCGACAATATACACGCCATCATAGGCGACAATCGGCCCTGCGAAGGGGTCCTCCGGCGTGCGGGAAAAGGCCTTGGCCGCGAAGTCCGGCCCCACCTCGAGGTCCTTCGGCCCGGTCTCACGATCAAACGGCGCTGTAATCCGGACCGCGAGTCCTTTCTCCTTCGCCAGCTTGTCCAGGTTGTCCGCCCGCAGCGGATCCATATCAAACAGCGGGGTGGCAAACTCGGTGGCTTTCTTCCGGGCGAGGTGCATTTCGATTTCCTTGCGGTAAGCGTCGTGGGCCTTCACCCGTGCGTCTTCCAGCGAGGTCGCCTTCAATTCGCGCAGAAAATTGGTGCCGCCTTCCCGATACTTCTCGTCGATCTGCAGGTCCAGGTTGGTCAGCGCGGCCAGCTCTTTGTTCGCCTCGGCCAGGAAATTGGTCAGGTCAAACCGGACATAGCTGACTTGCACACGATCGGGCACCCGATAGACCGCGAGGCGGTTGGAATAGAATTGCGTGAGCGCGTCGGGCGGGACCGTGACACTGGCCAGATAGTTGGAGGCAGGGAAGAATACGGCTTCGGTGGCTACCTCCTGGTGCTCACGCTTGTAAAGGTCCTGCACCTCCCGTGGTGTGACCAGCTTGCCGCCAAGGCCCAGGGTGGCAATCAGTTCCTGCACGCCCACGTAATGGCGCACGAAGCGCTCCAAATCGTCCACGCTGAGGCCGCGGGGATTGAGCAGGTTCTTGACGAACATTTCGGGAGAGTTAATGCCCGCGCGCTGGAACTGGCTCACCATGACGCGGGCGGACTGGGCGACGACGTCGGGGCTGATATGAATGCCAAGCTGTTTCTGTTTCTGGATGAGCAGCAGCCATTGGTAGGTTTCCCGCTCGAGCTGCCCGCCCTCCTTCTTGGCCTCTTCATCCGGCCAGTTGCCGGTCATGAAGAAGGTGCGCAGATAGACCTCGTTTCGGGCGTGGATATAGTCCTCCTCGCCGATGCGCTCGCCATTAATCTTGCCCAGGTTGACCGGCCCGCGGCGGGAGTCGTTCAATTTGGAATACGGTGAGAAGTAGATGACAAAGCTGAAAATGATAACGGTGATGATAACCGCCCACAGCCAGGTTTGATGCTTGCGAAACGTCCCGAACATAATATTTATTTGCTCAAAGAGTGCGCACCCTAACCGGCTTTGTGCCGGCGGGTCAAACGCAAAATCCACCTTTACAACCTCCCCCGGGTTTGCCAACCTGCGCCCGTATGTTTAAGAAATCACTGCCGGTATTATGTCTGTCGCTGCTGCTGGCGGGTTGCGCCTCGCAGGTCACCAATCTGACGCCTCAGCAGCAGTCCCGCAACGCCAACAATCTCTACCCCGTCGAAGTCTCGTTCAACTCGCGTCAGGAGACGATCCGCTGGCAGAGTATCAAGCCCAAAATCGTCGTCGGCAGCGAGTACTACGACATGCGCCCCACCCCGCTCATGACGAACCGCTGGGAGGGTTTGATCCAGGTGCCACCGGGAACGAGCGAGATCCGTTACCGCTACAAACTGGACTTTGATTACAACCGGATGGGCAAGCCCGGCGCCGACACCGCTCTGTCCCGGGAATACACCCTGCACATTACCCAGTAATAGCTTGAGGCTATTTCGGGGGCGTCCGGCCGAACAGCTTGCCGAGCCCAGTCCAGGCCAGCAAGCCCAGCCCGACCGGGGTGCCAGTGACAAAGGTGGGAATCGCGGCTAGCACGGCTAAAATCGTGGCGAACGTCAAGGCCCTGGCCCGCGAGTCATTCTTAAGGTGCCTCTGGATCAGGTAGGTCGGAATAAACACCGCGGCAAAGCAGCCCGGGATGGCTACGATCCAGACCGGCGGCACCCAATCGAACACTGCCCAGAGGCTGTCCACCGCCACGAGGATCAGGGCGGATAAGGCGTGGATCGGCTGTCCGTCGGCGGGTGGCGCCGCGGGCGTAGGCTGGGCCAGCAAGGGCGGCATAACCTCGACCGGCACAAGCTTCGCTGGCACCTCGCAGATCTTCGGTGGCTTGTCCACAGGCATAATATCATCGGCTTGCCCGCCCATCTTGTCCAACTTGCTGCGGACAAGAAAGTCCGCGCGCCGGCACGGCTGCGGCTATTTGCCGCTCACGTCGAGGCACACGACATCACCCACGGCGTTGCGGCAGTAGATATGGCCATTGGACAACAAGGGCGTCGTCCAGCATTTGCCCGTCAGCACCTGGGCGCGTGAAATGGGCTTGAACGCCGCGGGCGTGGGGTCGGCGATAATCAGCTCGCCCTTCTCACTCAACGCCACCAACTTCCCGTCCGCCACCATGAGCGAGCCTTTCCCGAACTCAGGATCGGTCCACTTCAGTTCCCCCGTCTCGAACACCACGCACCGCAACCCACTGTCATCGGGCCCGTAAAGATGCCCCTGCCACAGCACGCAACTGTTGAAGTGGTTGCGCAGGTTCTTGTTCTCCCAGACCTTCTCGGGCGCCGGCCCCGCCACCTTCAACACCGCACAGCCATGCTCGTAGCCCGAGGAGATGAAGAACCTGTCACCGTCCACAATCGGGTCGGCGGCGTTCACATCGTAGAGGGTCTTCCAGGGATAACTCCAAAGCTGCCGGCCATCCGCCGTCCGGACGGCTACCAAGGATTGCCGGGTGAGAATCGCCAGGCACCGCTCCGAGCCTAGCGTCAACGGAACCGGCGTGGCGTAAGCCCCCGAGGTCTTGGCCGAAACCCAAATCACCTTGCCCGTCCTGGCGTCGAGCGCCACCCCCGCGCTGCCCATGTTGACCACCACCATCGCTCCCTCGACCAGCGCCGAACTGGCACACCCCCAGGTGGGAATCTCCAGCCCCAATTCCCGATTCAGGTTCTTCGACCACAGCACGGTGCCCTTGGCTGCACCCAGGCAGAACAAGTCGCCTTTTCGGCTGAACGTGTAGATCCTCCCGTCCGCCACGGTGGGGGTCGCGCAGGGCCCGCCCTCAAAGTTCTTCGGGTCGAGCGGGCAGGGATACGATTGGCCCCACACCTTCCTCCCCGTGCCAGCCTCCAGGCAAAAGACCCAATCGGTGTTGTTGCTGTTGCCCATCGTGAAGACCCGGCCGTCGCTCACCGAGAAAGAGGAGAACCCGGTCCCAACCGACGCTTGCCAAAGCCGCTTTGGTCCCTCGGCGGGCCATTGCGCCTGCCACCCCGTCTCGGACGATATGCCATTCCGGTCCGGCCCGCGCCAGCAAGGCCAATCGCTCCCGCTTGAATTGAATGTCCCGAGAGTGATCAGTGCCAGGACTGCCAATGCTGAAATGAACTTCATGCCCTCCAGTTAATCTACCGGACCCAGCCGTGTCAACGCAGCGACACCTCCAGCTTGCCAAACCACCTTGACGCGGCTTAAGCTGTCCTCATTATGAAACTATCCAGCAAGCTCGAAAAGGTTCTGAACGACCAGGTCAATCTCGAACTCAACTCCGCTTACGCCTACCTGGGCATGGCGGCCTATTTCGAGCACACCGCTTTCACCGGCTTCGGCAAGTGGATGGAGGTCCAAAGCAAGGAGGAAATCGGCCACGCCGATCGGTTCTTCAAATACATTGTCGAACGGGGCGGCCGGGTGACCCTGCAGGCCATCGCCGAACCGAAGCGCGACTACAAATCACCTCTCGACGTCTTCAAGGCCAGCCTCGGCCACGAACAAAAAGTCTCGGCGGCCATCTGCGCCATTTACGAACTCGCGGGCGACGAGAAGGACTATGCCACCCTCTCCTTCCTCAAGTGGTTCCTCGACGAGCAGGTCGAAGAGGAAAGGAATGTCAGCGACATCCTGGCCAAGCTGGAACTGATTGGCGACAACCGGGGCGCGCTCTATCAAATAGACAAGCAGGCCGGGCGGCGGGCGGAAGCGGCGAAGAGCTGAGTTGATCCAAGACTGCGCCTGCCGGCCTCACCGGCGGCCGCGTTGCGGTTCGCGACTTATGCCCTACCGGACCTTCGGCATAGACGAGGTGGCGCGGTATCTCCACCTGAGCCGCCTCGACCTCGACCGGCTGGTTAAGGATCAGGAGATCCCGTTCGAGCGGCACGGTGAGCACCTGGTATTCCGCAAGGTCAATATCGACGCGTGGGCCTCCCAACGCATCCTCGGCCTCGAGAGCCAGCGCCTGACGGAGTATCATCAAAAGTCCTCGCGCGGCGCGCAGGAGATCGTCGCGCACGCGGCGATCCTGCCCGACATGATCCGGCCCGAGTTCATCGAGCTGGCCATGACTGCCAAGACCAAGGCCTCGGTCCTGCGCCAAATGGTGGCGCTCGCCGAGAAGACGAGGCGTGTCTGCGATCCGCGAGCGCTGCTGCAAGGCCTGGAGGCGCGGGAAGAATTGTGCTCGACCGGCATCCCGGGCGGACTCGCCCTGCTGCATTCGCGGAATCCCGAATCCTACCTGTTCGAGTCGGCGTTCATCGCCCTGGGCCGGACCATTCAGCAAATCCCTTTCGGCTCGCCGGACGGCCGGTCCACCAACCTGTTCTTCCTGATCGGCTGTCCCGACGAGCGCATGCACCTGCATACCCTCGCCCGCTTGTGTATGATGGCGCTGAAGACCGACCTGCTGGTTGATCTGCGCCAGGCGCACGATGCCGAGGCCATGTACGAAGCCATCCTCGCCGCCGAGCAAGCGGTCCTGGCGCCCCATAAGCACTCGACGGATTCGGCTGCTTGATTTTCGCTGGATAGTTGGCCTCCACAGGCTAGCGTTCCCGCATGGTCCATAACTGCAAATTACGACTCCGCCTCTGCGCCCTCCGCGAGGCATGC
Organism: Limisphaerales bacterium; assembly: GCA_003152225.1. Lineage (GTDB taxonomy): Bacteria > Verrucomicrobiota > Verrucomicrobiia > Limisphaerales > UBA8199 > PALSA-1440. The sequence goes on from PLZQ01000095.1 coordinate 38,802, forward strand.
CCGGCCCCCAAACTGACCCTGGCAGCCTCCTTGGTTGTTTGGTTTGCCTTGTCAGCAATTGCCGCGCCTTTCGTGGATGAAGGGGCCCACCGGCTGCTGGATGCCGCGCCGAAGCCGCCCCCGCATCTCAGTGGGAAGTTCCTCGAGGCCGTCCGGGGGCTGCTGGCGGGCGCGGCGCAGGAGGCGGTCACTCACCTGGAGCCCTTCGACCGGGTCGGCACCGGCCAAGCAGCTCATCTAGCGTACCCAGTTAGTAACCCTGCCGCTGCGGGCTCCCAAGGACGAGGTCACCGCGCAAAGCCGAGGCTGGCGGAACACTACAAACTACAAATCAGGCCGACAGCCTGCGGGTCTATGAGGGCGCCATGAGGCTATCCTTCGTCGAGCGGCTCACCCGCCCCATCCAGGTGTTGCTGGGAAATACGCAGCCGGGCGGGAACTGAATTGCCTGTTTCACAAATCCCCTAACGCTTACAACCGGCGGACGCGCGGGCGACCTGATCTCATAGCACAGATTGCGAATCCGCGCTACGTCATCATGTTCCCATTACTGGGCGCTAAGCGGACATAGCCACGAACTCCTCCAGCAGGGCCTGCAGCTTGGGATTGGGAGCGCCCGGGCGATTCTCGACAAAGAAGGCCAGGCAAGCGGCGTCCCGGCGCAAGGCAAGATGGATACGAGTGCGCTCGAAAACCCAGCATATGCGGGTCGGCTGGATGCCGTGGTAACCCAGGCTGTCGGCGGCCAACGCCAGGCGGTTCAGGGCTTGTTCGATCTGCGCGGCGGTGAACCAGTCACCGTAACAGCGACTGACAAAAGACCGATCCGCCAGCCGTGCGCTGCAAGCCGCCACACCCGGCAATGGCAGGTTGCGGTCAAGGAAATCCTCGAGGGCTTTCTTCATGCGACGGCGGTGGGGGTTCCCGTCCGGCGCACAAACAGGCGCCGGTCGGGCTGCACCTGGCAGACAATACGGCCTTCCGCCGTCAGAATCTCCACCCGGTCGAACCGTCCGACTGGAGCCAGGCTGCTTAACTGATCGGCTTGCTGCTCGATCTGCTCGAGCAAACGCAGCCGCAGCTCCAGCGACTTGCTTGCCGACTCATAAAGGACCTCGCCCGTGCCCGAGCAGAGGACAATCTCCTCGATGCGCACCTCGCCCGGGGGCGGTTCCATGCCCCCCGTCACTGCGAACTGGCCTGGCTCAGCTTCCTCTGGTCGGAGGAATCTCTGCCCCTCGTCGTTCAGCCGCGCCGCTTCCATCAACAGCGATTCCCACTGGCCCTGGATCGTGCGGCGGGCAGGCTCGGTGAAAGGCAGCAGGTTAAACTCGCCTCCGCGCAAGGCCAGCAGCCCGTAAAGCGCCACCTCTCCCTGCAACGCGCCGGAGTCGGCGTGCACGATCACCCCGTCGCAGATGAATATGCGTCCGCGCACCCGGCCGGTGAAGATTTCCAGCACGGAGGATTTTCGGCCCAGGCACTCCAACTGGAGCACCTCCTGCAAGCCCACCCGCCGCATCATGCCGCGGAATCCCGCTTGCGGCTGCGCACCGGCCAGCGCATCGAGCGCGGCAAAAATGGCGGCGAACCCCTCCGGCACGATTGGCTTTTCAAGGAACATCGCCGCGCCGCTCTCCAGGCAGGTTTTGCGCCTTTCGTCAGTCACCTCGCCGGTCAGCATGACCACCTGCTGGCCCGGGTGCGTGCGGCCCAGCAACTGGAGAAAATGTATCCCGTCCAGCACCGGCATGCCGATGTCCAACACCACTACGTCCACGCGGAGCTTGGCCAGCAGGGCGAGCGCCTTCGCGTGGTTTTCAGCCGTGAAGATGTCCCACTTGCCGCGCGCCATCTCCGAGAATAGCCCCTGAATGCCGGTGAGGAACCCGACATCGTCATCCACAAACAGGAACGCTTTCCGTTTGATCGCTTCGTCTGACATCGTTCGCGTGCCGGCCAGGGGTTTGGCCGCCGGCCAATGTGCCTCGCCGCGTAAGGTTTGTCCATGCCGACGAACCCGCACCCCAGGGCCAATTCATGAAGGTGGTGATGCCGGCACGGGGATGACCTTGTATTCTGGAGCGGTGGGGCACAAGGTTTCCCGGGGACGAGGCCGTCCACGCCCTGTTCATGAATTGGAGCCGCTCGCGCCCGCCGCCGCCAGCGCGGCCAATGCCTGTTCGGCTGCCGACTGAACCGCTGCGTCGGAGTCTCGCAACGTGCGCACGAGCGCCGGCTCGGCGCGGCGCTCGCCCAAGCACCCCAGCGCCTCGGCGGCGGCTTGTCGCAGGTCGCGGTCCGGGTCGCACAGAATCGCCAGGAAAAGGCTGACTGCAAGCTTGCGCCGCTTCTCGATAGAGGAATCCGAATTGCCGGTGGCGACCGGCTCAGCCGCAGCCTCGGGTTCCGCCGCGCCCAGGTTCACCAGCAACTGGCCGACAAAGTGGCGCACGTTCGGGTCCCGGTCGTACAAGGCCGGCTTGAGTTCCTCCACNNCGGCGATGCGCCGCACGCCGCTGGTGGCGTCTTTGAGCGCCAGCACCAGCGGGCCGATCGCCCGGCGGTCACCCAGACCCCCCAGCGCAATGGCCGTCGTCTCCCGCACGTCAGCGTCCGGGTCGGCCAGCGTATGTGTGAGGGCCTCCACCGCCTGCTCGTCCTTGATCCGGCCGAGGATCTCGACCGCGGCGCGGCGCACATCCCAGAGCGAATCGCTGAGCAAGGCGCGCAACGGTCCCGCGGCTGCCGCCACGCCCAGGCTGCTCAGCGCTTCCACCGCCGCCAGACGCACCTGGCCATTCTTGTGGTGCAGCATGGCGATGATCGGCTCGCTGGCCTCCAGCCCGCCCACGCGGGCCAAGCCGTCCAAAGCCGCCACGCAAACCGCCGCGTCTTCCGACTTGAGCGCCTTGAGCAGCAGGCGGACGACACGCTGGTCTTCAATCTCCCCCAGAGCCTGCACCGCCGCCACGCACAAGCTGTAGGGCCCGGCGTTCAGGACCATTTCGAGCGGCAGGAGAGCCGCCGCGCCATAAATCGCGACGCGCGAACACTGGCCTTTGGCGACGAAGAACCACATCTCATCCTCGTGCGTGACAGGACGCCACCCGAGATGTTCGAGCCCCTGCGCCGCACAACCGCGCACGCCGGCGTTTGCGTGGCGCAGCAGCGGCACCAGCGCGGGAGGCACCCGCTCGTCCGAGGTTCGCTTAAGCGCCAGGATGGCGGCCTTTTGCACGTCCGCGTCGCGATCAGGCAATGCCTTAAGGAGCGGCTCGATGCGCTCTTCCACCTCCAGTTTGCCCAGCGCGGTGACGGCCAGGCGGCGGACTTCGGCGTCCTCATCACCAAGCGCCTCGCGGAGCGCCCCCAGCGCGTGCGGCTCAGGCGTGCCGCACAGCCGTGCGACGGCCTTGCGACGGGAAACGACGTTCTTCGACTTAAGCTGGCGTTGGATCAGCCAGAGCATGGTAGTGCCACATATAAACCCCGATCCGGCCCCTGTCACGCAGGAACGAACGCATCTGGCTGAGGTTTTCCCTTTCAAACCCCGCCGGGGAGCGCTTAAATGCCCCGATGCGCGAACTATCGCTCCGTTTCCTCAAGACGCTGGTCAATACGCCCAGCCCCGTCGGCCACGAAGCTCGCGGCCAGCGCGCCTGGCTGGATTATGCCGGACAATTCGCCGATGAAACCTTCTCCGACGCCTACGGCAACTGCGTCGCCGTACTCAACAAAGGCGGTTCGCCGCGGCTTATGCTCGCCGGCCATGCCGACGAAATCGCCATGGCCGTCAACTACATCAACGACGAGGGCTTTATCTACGTCCGCAAAATGGGCGGCGTGGACGCGGCCATCACCAAGGCCCAGCGCGTGGTCATTCACACCCGCAACGGCCCGGTGAAGGGGGTCGTGGGCAACGTCGCGCCGCACCTGATGAAGGATGAAAAGGAACCCAAGGTGCCCAAAATCCACGATCTGTTCATTGACATCGGCGTGAGCAGCCGCAAGGAAGCCGAGCAACTCGTGCGCATCGGCGACCCGATCACTTTGGCGGACGAGTTTGACCTGCTGCGCAATGATTTAGCGGTGGCGCGGGCCTTTGACAACCGCATTGGCACCTTCGCCGTGGCCGAGACGCTGCGGCTGCTCAAGGAATCGAAAGTCAAACTGCAGGCCGAAGTCTGCGCCGTCTCCAATGTGCAGGAGGAGGTCGGCCTGCTCGGCGCGCGCCAGATCGCCTACTCGCTCAAGCCGGACGTCGCGCTAGTCGTGGACGTCACCCATGCCACCGATTACCCGACCGTAAGCAAACAGCAGCATGGCGACACCAAAGTCGGCCGCGGGCCGACCGTGACCCACGGCGGGTGCAACCACCCCGAAGTCGTCGCACGCATCGAGGCGGTGGCCAAGGCCCGCAAGATTCCGTTGCAGCACGAGGCCATGTCCTCGACCAGCGGCACGGACACCGACGCGATTTTCTGGACGCGTGGCGGCATTGCCAGCGCCTTGATCAGCCTGCCCAACCGTTACATGCACTCGCCCGTGGAGGTGGTGAGTTTGAAAGACCTGGAAATGATTCCGGAGCTGCTGACCGCGTTTGCCGCTTCGCTCAAGAAAGGCGAAGAGTTCAAAGTTAAGATTTGAGGCGGTTGGCTGGTAGCAAAGTTACATGGGTTACATGAGTTACATGGTTACATAGGAGAGCGGCTGGGAACCCCCATGTAACTGCTTAACCGCCAGTCCTCCCGAATGAGGGGGCCTCAGTGGTGGTGGTGCATCTGCCAGATGATGTTTGCGCCTTGAATGAGCGCCAGGATTAGGAGAAACACGCCGGAGTAGTGTTCCATTCGCAGCATCGCCTTGTCGCTGAGTTTTCCATGGCCGAGCGAGACCACCCAGCTCAGCCCGGTAAACCATCCGCCCGTACCCACCCCCACGCCCGCCACGCAGGCGAGTTTGCCCGGCCAGTCCGGCGTTACCAAATCGTGCGAGACGAAGTAGAGCGCCAGGACAATCCAGAACACCAGCACTCCCACGTTGCCCATCACGCGCACCAGCCCGGTCATGAACGCTGAATGCGGGTGCAGCCGTTCTTCGAGCTCCACCTCGATCCGGTCCGCCGCCGCCCCCAGGTGCACCGGTCGCTTCTGCACCGACTTGGCGAGCACGAATTTGATCCCGATGTACGACATGAAGACGAAGCTGAACAACTTCATCGCCGGCTTCACGTAGCCTTTGTTGAAGAAGGAGGCAAAACTGGTGAAGGCGATGAAGCAGTAAATGACTTCCATGACTGTGGCGCCCAGACCGATCAGCGCCGCCCATTTGAATCCACGCCGTGACCCTTCGTTCAGGATCGTCAGGTTGATTGGTCCTACTGGAATGGAGAGCAACAGGCCGCTGATCAGGCCTGTCAAGCCGGCAACCAGAATAGGTGGCAGCTCGGGCATTTCTGCTCAACCGGGCGCCGTCGGCCCTTCCTCCTCCTCTTCCTCTTCCTCTTCCTCTTCTTCTTCAATCTCGTGACGCATCTTGTGCGAAATACGCGGCCGAATAAACCCGTAAACCAGGTAGGCTGTGAAAAAAGCCGGCAGCACGAACACCAGAATCTTCTCCCTGAAAATCAGGATGCTGCCCAGGAACAGGATTGCCACCAGCGTCTTCGTAAAGGTCCGGGTGGCTCGCAAATCCAGCGTCTTGAAGCTCGGATACCGCACGTTGCTCACCATCATCCACGACAGGAACAGCATCAGGACGGGCAGGAAATACCGC